>CAYNGR010000001.1:0-6526 GCA_964396755.1 uncultured Cyanobium sp.
TCTTGTTGGGATCCACCGTGCGGCTGGCGGCCTTGCGGCGGCGGCGCACATAGCCCGTGGCCGCCAGGGCGTGCTGGCCGAAGAACTCCCGGTCGCTGATCAGCACCAGCTTCCAGGCCGGCAGCTGCAGGCCCTCCAGCTCGGCGGTGCCCTTCGTCTTCAGGGCGACGGGGGTGTTCTGCTCCAGCAACCGTTCGATCGCCGGACGGTCCGCCGGGTTGGGCACGAAGCGGGCGATGCAGTCGTGCTCCTCGAGCAGCGCCACCGCCCGGCTCGGCTGGGCCGAGAGCAGCCAGATCTTGGCGCCGTCCTTCTGGAAGCCCTTCACCAGGCCAGCCAGTTTGCCGAAGGCGTTGGGATAGGCGGGCACCGGCCGGCAGGCCAGATCGAAGGCATTGGGATGGCGGTCGCTTTCGTGCAGCTCCGCCAGATCGAAGCCCGCAAAGGCTTCGGCTTCGGCCAGTGCCTGCGCCGGGGGCCGATGCAGCGTCGGCGGCAGCAGGGACGCCAGCAGCTCCGCGTCATCAGCCTCCCCGGCCAGTTCGGCGCAGACCTCGCTGTGATGCTCGCCGGCGTGGTCGAACCACTGCTGGCCGTGGGCCAGGCAGTGGCGCCGTTCATCGATCGCCAGCACGCTGCCCTCGGGCAGGTAGTCGAGCAGCGAGGCTGGCTGGCCCCAGGCCAGACCCATCAGCCGCCGCATCCCCTCGGGGGTGCCGCCCTCCAGCAGCTGGTCGGCGGCCTCAGGCCCCAGCAGCCGTTCCAGCCCGTCGGGCATCGCCTCGCGCAGGGCCTCGGCCACCAGCGGCGCGTAGCTGCTTGGGGTGAGCCGCACCAACTCGATCGCATCGAGCGAGCGCTGCGTGGCCGGATCGAACTCGCGCAGCTTCTCGAGCGTGTCGCCGAAGAACTCCAGGCGCACCGGCAGCTCGGCGCTGACGGGGAACACATCGACGATGTCGCCGCGCCGGCTCCAGCTGCCTTCCTGCTCGATCGTCGGCACCCGTTCGTAGCCGAGCCGCGTCAGTGTCTCCCCGAGCTGCTCGAGATCGTGGTTGTCCCCTTTCGTCAGGGACAGGCAGCGGGATGCCAGGACCTGCGGCGGTGGCAGGTGGGGCTGCAGCGCCCGCTCGGTGGCCACGATCGCCGGTCGCCAGGGAGCTGATCCGCTCGGCCGCTCTCCCACCAGATCGGCCAGAACCTGCAGCTGGCCCCAGGTGATCTCGCTGGTGGGATCGAAGGGTTCATAGGGCGACCCCTCGCTGGTCGGATACAGGTGGGCGGTGCTCCAGCCCATCAGCTCCAGCAGCGCTGCCCAGCGCCCGGCCTCCTCGAGGGTGGGCACGATCACCAGCAGGGCTGCCTGCTCCTGCATGGCGAGGGCACTGGCGATCAGGGCCCGGCCCGGACGCCCCGCGCCCCCCAGTCGCAGCCGCTCGCTGCGTCGCATGCGTGCGGCGACCTCCGCGGTGAGCGGCACCTGCTGCAGCTGGCGCACCAGGGCGGACAGGGGCATCGGGGGGGTGAGGCGACAGCCCCCGATTGTGCCAAGGGCCCGCGGTCGGCAGAGCCCGGCCGTCTCCCGAGCTGTCCTGACAGGCTTCAGACCGGCGCCTGAACCAGGGCATGGTCAGGCTCAAGGCGGCGTGCAGCCACGGCCTGGCGTCGCCAGGTGCGGTCCTGACCCGACAAGCTGGATCATCCCTGCGGTTGCGGATGAGAGCCACCGGGCCCGTGCTGGCGCTGACTGCCCTGGTGCTGCTGGTGGCGGCCCTGCCCGATCTGCTGCGCCAGGGGCTGCTGAGCCAGCCACCCGGGCGAACCCTGTCGAGTTCGTCGGCCGGGGGGTCTCCAGCTTTGCCAGAGCCGGGGCTGCGGCCGCTGGCGCTGCTGGAAGACGGCCTGCTGGAGCGGCTCAAGCAGGCGGATCAGGCCTGGATCCCCCGTGCCGAACCGCTTCCCGAAGGCGGTGTCCGCTACCTCTACCGGCGCAGGCCCGGCGATCCGGAACTGACCATTCCCCAGATCCGTGCCCTGATCGCCCAGCCGCCCGACCACGGGCCGGAACATCAGGCGATCGTCAGGATGCTCACCACCCTGGAGCGGCTTGGGGTCGCGGTGGGATTGGTCGAGCCGATCAAGCCTGGGGCCGCTGCAGAATGGGATCCCCAGGCGCGCACTCTGCGCATCCGGCCGGACGTGCCGGACCAGGGCAGCGTCGAGTTCGCCCGGGTGCTCAACCACGAAACGATTCACGTCGCCCAGAGCTGCGCCGGCGGTGGTGTGGGTGCCATGCCACGCCCCCTTGGTCTGCTGCCGCGCGATGGCCGCTCCGCAAGCGGCAAGGGCGGTCAGGGCTCAAGCCTGTTCCGTTCAGCCGTGGAGGCCTCCGCCGGGCATCAGCTCGAGGATCCCATCTACGCCGACCTCAGCCCTGCCGAGCGGCTGATGGAGCTGGAGGCCTACAACCATCAGAACCGGCTCGACCTTGGGGTGACGCTGCTGCGCATCCACTGCCTCGACGGCCAGTCCGGCTGAGGCAGCGACGCGGGCCGCAGCGGCCCGCTGGTCGACCGCCGGTTTCAGACGCTGGCCATGTGACGGATCAGATCGAGGCACTTGCAGCTGTAGCCCCACTCGTTGTCATACCAGGACACCAGCTTCACGAAGGTCTCGGTCAGGGCGATGCCGGCGCTGGCGTCAAACACCGAGGTGCAGCTCTCCCCGAGGAAATCGGTGCTGACCACCTCGTCCTCGGTGTACCCGAGGATCCCGGCCATCGGCCCCTCGCTGGCGGCCTTCATCGCGGCCTTGATCTGGTCGTAGCTGGCGGGGCGGGCCAGGTTCACCGTCAGGTCCACCACCGAGACATCCGGGGTGGGCACGCGGAAGGCCATGCCGGTGAGCTTGCCGTTGAGCTCGGGGATCACCCGCCCCACGGCCTTTGCCGCGCCGGTGGAGCTGGGAATGATGTTCTGGGCGGCGCCGCGACCGCCGCGCCAGTCCTTGACCGACGGGCCATCCACGGTCTTCTGGGTGGCGGTGGTGGCATGCACCGTGGTCATCAGACCGCTGACGATGCCAAAGTTGTCGTGCACCACCTTGGCCATCGGCGCCAGGCAGTTGGTGGTGCAGCTGGCGTTGGAGACGATCTCCTGGCCGGCGTAGCTGGTGTGGTTCACGCCCATCACGAACATCGGCGTGGCGTCCTTGGAGGGAGCGCTCATCACGACGCGGCGGGCGCCGGCGTTGATGTGGGCGCGGGCAGCCTCATCGGTGAGAAAGAAGCCCGTGCTCTCGAGCACGTACTCGGCGCCCACATCGCCCCATTTGAGGTTGTTGGGATCGCGCTCGGCGCTGATGCGGATGGCCTTGCCGTTCACCACCAGCTGGCCGTTCTCGACACGCACATCGCCCTGGAAGCGACCGTGGGTGGAGTCATAGCGAAGCATGTACGCCAGATACTCCACATCGATCAGGTCGTTGATCGCCACCACTTCCACGTCCGAAAGCGTGACGGCACGGCGGAAGGCGAGACGGCCGATGCGGCCGAACCCGTTGATGCCGATGCGGATGGTCATGGTGAAGCAGCTGGGGCGAGGGGGAGGCGGCGGCAGGGCCTCCGGGACCTCCGGAAACTAGCGCTGTGCCCCCTCAGGGGCTGCCATCGCCAGCGCCGTCCCGGCAGCCAGCAGCTCACCCTCCAGCAGCATGTTGAACTCCAGCAGCTGCACATCGTTGAGCTGCTGACGGCTGATCCGGTTGAGCTGACGCTCCAGAAAGGCCCGCCCCTGCTCGGCGTTCCAGCCCAGCTGCCGCAGCAGCGCATCCCCCTGCGCGAGCAGTTCCGAGCGGCGCAGCGGCACCGCCGCCAGCGCCGGATCGCTGCCCGCTTCCAGACCTTCCAGGGCCACCAGGTAGGCACGCAGATCGCTGTAGCGCGTCAGCCGCGTGCGGCTGGGATGGCCAAAGGCGCGCTGCAGGTAGAGCCCTTCCTGCTCGCGGCTCCAGCCGAGGCGGCGCAGCTGCAGATCCACGCCGATCAGCTCCTGGCTCCAGTCCTCTGGATCGGCAGGCGGCTCCTCCTCCATCTCGAGCTGCGTCTCAGCGTCCGCGCTCGCAGCGGCTGCGGGTCCCGCCGGTCGATCCGGCCGTGGTTCCTGCGTCGCCTGCGGCGGCGCTGCCTCCGCCGCGCCGGCATCGCCAATGCCCTGGACCGCGGCGGCGGCTGGCTGGGGCCGTGGGGCCTGCTGGCCCAGCCCCGCGTCCGCTGCTGACGGCTCTGGGCCCTCCGCCGGGGCTGGCGCACCTGTTGCGGCTGCCACCCGTGTTGGCCTGGGGTGGCGCGACGGCGCGCGCGGCGGCAGCTCAGCCGGGGGCTGGTTCAGGCCGGTTGGGGGCATCGCCTCCAGGCGCTGCAGCAGACGCGCCGTGGCCAGGTCCTCCGCCTCCTGGGCCGTCGGCGCTTCTGCCAGGGCGCTGCCCAGGCTGTGCTCACCACGGCTCGCCCGCACCTCCACCACCCGCAGGCCGGCTTCGGCATGAACCAGACGGGCGTGAAGCTCCATGGAGCGGGGAGCAGAGGGCGCTTTCTAGAGTGAAGGCTGGCCGCGGTCAGCGCCGCCTGCCTGAGCGACCGACACCCCTCACCCACCCGTTCACGCCTCGTCGTCCAGGCAGCGTCACTCCTCTCAGAACCCGGCTGTGGTCACGTCGGCTGACCCTCTGCTGACGGGCCCGGCCCCTGCGACGTCGCCGCATCAGCGTTCCGCCAGCAACTCACCAGTCGCCCAGCTCGCCAGCCCCCGATCGCCTGACCCTGGCTCCTGGGCGCCGCCACCGGCCCTGAGCTCCGCCCCCGCTTCGGCGGCTCTGACGACCGGCCCGCCGCCGTCCTCCAGATTTCCCTCGCCCCTTCCGCCCTGAACCGACCCGCCGCTCCAACCCTGAACGCTGCGCAGCGTCTGCCAAGCCAAAACCCCTGCAGACGCTGGCCGGCCGCCGCTGGAGGGCGCTGATGGAGGCCGAGATGGTTCCATCGCTGACGCCGCTGCTGCAGCGGGCGGATGAATGGAGCGAGGTGCTGCTGCTGCTGCCGTTGCTGGTGGCCCTGGAGGCGGTGCTCTCTGCCGACAACGCCATCGCCCTGGCGGCGATCTCACGCCGTCTGCATGATCCCGAGCGCCAGCGTCAGGCCCTCAATCTCGGGCTGCTGCTGGCGCTGGTGCTGCGCATGGCGCTGATCGTCGCCGCCCGCTGGGTGCTCGATGCCTGGCCGCTCCAGCTGGCGGCGGCCGCCTACCTGCTGTGGCTGTGCGGCCGCCATCTGCTCGGCCTGGATGAGGGGGGCGCCGATGGTCCGGATCCGGAGCCAGCGGAGACCCTCAGCCCCGCCGCTGTCCCCGGGGCAGCGACCGGAACAGCCGGCATCGACGGCATCCAGTCGCTGCCGGTGCCTCTGGCCGACGAGCCCCATGGCGCAGGCCCGCGCAGCGACGGCCATGGATCCCTCCAAGGCCACAGCGGTCCCACCCTTGCCTCGATTGCGCTGACCCTGGCGCTGACCGATCTGGCCTTTTCGCTCGACAGCGTCGCTGCCGCTGTGGCGGTGACCGATCGACTCGCCCTGGTCATGGCGGGCGGCCTGCTGGGGGTGCTCGCCCTGAGGCTCACCGCCGGTCTGTTCGTGCGCTGGCTGGAGGTGTTCAGTCGCCTGGAGACCGCTGGATACCTGGCGGTGGGCCTGGTGGGGATCCGGCTGTTGCTGCGTCTGCTGCTGCCCGATCTGGAGGTGCCCGAGTGGGTGCTGTTGCTGCTGGTGTCGTCCCTGTTCCTGTGGGGCTTCTCGCAGCGCAGCAGCACCGCCGGGCTTCCTGCCGAGCCGGTCGTCGCGGCGCCGACGGCTGCCGCGGTCGATCCTGCACCCGCCGATCAGCCGCTGCCATGACTGACGAGCTGCCTGCGGGGCTGCTGCTGGAGCTGCGGCGGATTGAGGATGACCAGCTGATCGCCCGTCTGGAGGCTGATCAGCTCGAGGAGATTCCCCAACCTGGACGCTGGCTGACGGTCGCCGAGGGCAGCTTCCTGGTGTTGCAGCGCCGCCACCGCTATCGCCTGCGCGACGGCCGCTATGAACTCAGCAGCGTCGCCCTGCAGGTCCGGCCGCAGCGTCAGCCGGCCGATTCCCGTTGGTGGAACGGCCGCTGGGTGATCGGTGATCCCCTCTGCCGGTTCAATGCCCGCAGTCCTTTGCTGCGCTGTGCCGTGCTGCCGGAAGGGCCTTGCGAGCGCTGCAGTCATTTTCGCAGCGTCGCGCAGTTCCGCGCCTAGGGTTGAGGGTCGCCGGTCCGCCAGCCATCCGCCGCTCCGCTCCCCGTTCCTCTGCAGTCCAGGCCGCCCCGGTCGAGCCGGAGCGTCGCCGTTCCGGCGGGGATCGCCCGACAGGACGCCGTCCATCCCTCGACGAGGCGGCCGAGCCGCTCGCGCTGGGTGCCACTGCCTCCCGCAACACTGCCTCCGGCAGCAC
>CAYNGR010000001.1:6626-12797 GCA_964396755.1 uncultured Cyanobium sp.
AGCACCGCTCCGGTCTCGGCCCTGGCGGCCGACTTCGCCGAGCTGGGTCTGTCCGAACCCCTGCTCAAGGCGGTGGCGGCCAAGGGCTACCGCACGCCCTCGCCGATCCAGCGCCAGTGCATCCCGGCGGTGCTGGAGGGTCATGACGTGATGGCTGCCGCTCAGACCGGCACCGGCAAGACCGCCGGCTTCACGCTGCCTCTGCTGGAGCGCCTGCGCCATGGGCCCCATGCCCGAGCCGGCGTGGTGCGCGCCCTGGTGCTCACCCCCACCCGCGAGCTGGCGGCCCAGGTGGCCGAGAACGTGGTGGCCTACGGCCGCTATCTCGATCTGCGCTCCGACGTGGTGTTCGGCGGCGTCAGCATCAACCCGCAGATCGATCGGTTGCGTCGCGGCACCGACGTGCTGGTGGCCACGCCCGGCCGTCTGATGGACCTGCAGCAGCAGCGGGCCCTGCGCCTCGATCAGGTGGAGATCCTGGTGCTCGATGAAGCCGACCGCATGCTGGACATGGGCTTCATCCGCGACATCCGTCGCATCCTGGCCCTGCTGCCGGAGCGGCGTCAGAACCTGCTGTTCTCCGCCACCTTCTCCGGGGAGATCCGCCGCCTGGCCCATGGTTTGCTGCATCAGCCGGTGCAGCTGCAGGCCAGCCCCGAGAACGGCACCGCCCCGCTGGTGGAGCAGGTGCTGCATCCTTGCGACATGGCCCGCAAGGGCGATCTGCTCTGCCACCTGATCCGCAGCAACGACTGGCGCCAGGTGCTGGTGTTCTCGCGCACCAAGCACGGTGCCAACCGCATGGCCGAACGGCTCGAGAAGGAGGGCCTTTCGGCGGCTGCGATCCACGGCAACAAGAGCCAGGGCGCCCGCACCCGTGCCCTGGCCGGCTTCAAGAGCGGCGAGGTGCGCGTGCTGGTGGCCACCGACATCGCCGCCCGCGGCATCGACATCCACCAGCTGCCGCAGGTGGTCAACCTCGACCTGCCCAACATCGCCGAGGACTATGTGCACCGCATCGGCCGCACCGGCCGTGCCGGGCAGAACGGTCACGCCATTTCCCTGGTGGCCGCCGAGGAACATGAATTGCTGCGGGCGATCGAGAAACTCACCGGCGCGTCGCTGCCCCGCTCGGTTGTTCCAGGCTTCGAGCCCACCGTGCTCTCCGCCCCGCCGCTCGACCTCAGCGGCGGTCGTGGCCGCCGTGGCGGCTCCCCACGAGGCGGGGGTGGCGGTGATCGCCCCGGTGAGGAGCGTCGCCGTCGCGGCCCTGAGCCGCGCAGCAGCGAGCGCCGCCCGGCGCGGGATTCCGATCGGCGTGAGCGCAGCCGGCCCCGCAGCCGCTGACCTTCCCCCGCATCGCTCGCCAAGACAGTCCCTCCAAGGCATGCCCGCCAAGGCATTGCTGATCCTCTGATCAGGCTCTCCTGGAGACCTGCGTCTGAGCCACGGGCCATGCCTGGGCGGCAGGTCGGCTGTCTCGAGGTTGCCGGGTGCTGCTGCCAGTGCCTGTCTGATCACCGGGCGATCTTTGATCTGCAGGGTTTGCGAGCTGAGCGGGATCCCTTGGTGGGTTGCGGGCCTGCCTGCTGCGATGCGTCGCGGTGGCTGAGGAGCCCGATGGGTCGGACCGGCCAGCTGCGTCGCGATGGCAACGCAGGAATGCTGCAGTGCTGACGCGCTGTAACGGAGGCGACGGTCGCCAGCTGCGTTTCGGGCTGCACTACCTCTGTTCCGTTGCTCCCGCGATGCCCTACGAACCCGGCTCCAGCCAGTGCCGCGTGCTGATCGATTGCAAGCTCCAGGTGGAAACGATGCTGATGGCCCTCTCCCGCATCGAGGCCAGCGAGCCGATCCGAGAGCAGCTGCTGCAGGTGCATCAGCAGCTTGAGCAGCTGCACGACCGCCACCGCAGTCAGCCGCTGCACCAGCCTGGCGTTGAATTGAACTGCGTCTGAGTGCTGAGACCCGCCGGCACTGTGCACAGGGGGCCTCAAGGCGGCTGGGCCCCCCGCTGCAGAACCGCTGAGCCGATCTGCACCACTCCCCTCCAGTTGCGCTTGATCCGCTTTCAAGCGGGTCCCTTCTGTGTTGGATCTGCCTCAGCGGGCGGCAACACTTGTGCTGATCAGCACAACCTTGCAGTTCTGATCCATTCTCTTGATCAAGGCGGGCGATGGTTCGTTGCGGCTGACTCGGCATCTGTTCATGCTGAAGGAGTCACGTCCACGGATGCAGCTGATCCGACCATGCGCCAACGCTCCCATTCCTCGGGCCGGCCGGCCCAGCATCGGCATCGCCTCAGCCGCCTGTCCCCGTTCAGGCCGGGCGTCCTGCTTCCCGCCGTTGGGCTGGCTCTGCTGGCTTTGCCCCTGCCTTCCCGCAGCGAGGTGCTCTACACACTCGAGACCCGTTGCAGCATCCGTGGGGCTGCAGCGGTGGCCTGCAGCGTTGAGGCTGTCAACGATGAGGGTGCCACCCTGTATCGCCATCGCATCGGCACACAGACCGAGACGGTGCGCATCACCGACAGACCGATCCGCATGGCCCTGTGGAATGCGACCAGCAAGCAGTGGCGTGATCTGAGTCGGGCCTCGGCGCTCTTCTCGACCAACACCGTCTGCTTCAACGGCAACGAGCTGTGTGTGGTGAATCCCAATTACCTCAACAGTGTGCGTGAGGACAACACTGCGGCCATGGCGGGACGCGACCTCGTCAGGGTGAATTTCGGGGCTGATGGACGCATCAACGCCAGCTGCTACGACGACGGTTGTGGGGTGATCCTGCAATGAACAACCGCACACGTGTTGCCGGCATCGGCCTGATGGCCGCGCTGCTGCTGCCCCAGACCGGTCAGGCCGCTGCCCTGCAGACAGCCGCTCCCGCGCAAGGAAGCCATGCTGAGGGATGGATTTCCCGCGGCGGTGGCGGCGCCCGTGGCGGTGGAGCGCGCGGGGGTGGGGGTTCGGTCCGAGGTGGCGGCGGGGGCCATTCCGGAGGCAGCCGCGGCGGTGCTGACCGCATGCGCGCCCAGACCGGTTTTCAGGGGGCCAGCTCCAGCCTCAACCGCGGTGACCGCCGTCCCAGCGGTGGTTGGAGCACCAGCGTTCCGGCGTCAGGCGCTCGTCCCAGCCTCGATCGCTCGGCCGGTCGCGATCTCAACCGCACCGGCGGCAGCCGCGATCTCAGCCGTCCCGATCTCAATCGGAGCGATCTCAATCGCGGCAATCTCAACCGATCGGACCTGAGCCGCACCGATGTCAATCGCGACCTCAACCGTGATCTGAACCGCAACATCAACCGTGACGTCAATCGCGACATCAATCGCGATATCAATCGCACGGTCAACCGCAACTGGACACGCAACGTCAACATCGGCGATGTCAACATCCATCCGGGTTGGGCCAGGCCGGGCTGGGGTGTCGCCCGGCCCTGGGGCTGGGGCTGGTACGGCGGGTGGAGCAATCCACCCTGGGGCTGGTGGGGCGCTCGGGCCGCCGTCTGGGGCATCGGCACCCTGGCCACGGCTTCGCTGATCAACAGCGCCGTCGATGCAGCGATCGACAACCAGGTGAGCACCATCGTCGTGCCCAACACCTCCTACCAGTTGCTGTTCGGTTCGGTGGCGCCAAGCGGCGATGGCTCGGTGACATTCGCCGTCACCGCTGATGGCAGCACCTATCAGCTCAGCGCCGACTGCAGGGCGGGGACGATCAATGGCCAGGATCCCGCCAGCGCAGCCGAGGCTGAATTGCTGAACGCCGCCTGTCAGGTGGCCTACGGCTCGACCTGATCCAGGCACACCGTTCCATCTGCCCCGGGGAGTCCCGGGCCTGCACATCCGGGTCGGTTGGGGCCGGCAGCAATGCTGGAGGGTTCCGGTAGGGATCGGCTGCAGCTGATGCCATCCGGCCCCACACCGCCAGGTCTCTGTTCATGCTGGGTGCCCCGTTCTCCGCAGAACACAGCTATGCGCTCACCAGGCCTTCGCAGCGACATGGACTCACCTCGTCGTGGCCGCCGGAGCGGCCTGGCGCTGTTGCCGGCCCTGATGGCCCTGCTCGGCGTCGGCCCTGCCCTTGCTCAGGAGCCCGTCGCCGCCCCGAGCGGCGACTCGTCTGCCGCTCCCGCTGCTGCTGCATCGCCCTGGGCCGGCTCAGTCGAGCTCTACGGCTTCCTGCCGAAGCTGGACTCCAGCGTCACGGTGCTTGGTTTTTCGGTGGATTCCGAGCTGCAGCCTGGCCAGGTGCTCAATCACCTCCAGTCAGTCTTCAGCGCCCGTGCCAGCGTCGAGAAGGATCGTCTCGGGCTGTTGCTCGATGTCGCCTACAACCAGCTTGGCAGTGAGCCCGCCAGAACCACGCGCCGCGGATTGCTCACCGGACGCGCCGAGATCACCGCCATCAATGGTGTCTACGACCTGGCTCTGCGCTGGAGGCTCGGTGAACGCGAGAGCGCCGTCGGCAGAGCGGGACAGGGCTGGCTGATCCCCTATGCGGGCCTGCGGGTGGTGCAGGCCCGGCTCGATGTGGCGGCGCAGCTCCAGGGCAATGGTCCGCTGCGGCTCAATCTGCAGCGTCAGGGAAGCCTGGATCGAACCTGGGCGCAGCCCCTTGTCGGCCTGCAGGGCTCGCTGTTCGTCGCTCCGCGGCTGCGGCTGTTTGCCCGCGGCGATGCCGGCGGTTTCGGTCTGGCCGGCGCTGAGGACTTCAGCGCCAATGCTCAGGCCGGCGTAGGTTATGCCCTGGGGAACAGCACCGATCTCAATGTTTCCTGGCGTTATCAGACGCTGCGCTGGAACAATGGCGCCCAGCGCAGCAACGGATTCAGCAACGACCTCAATGGCATCGAACTGGGCCTGAAGGTCTATTTTTGAAGCAGCACGCGTCCCCGCCTGGGCAGCCGTGCTGCTTCAGTCGGCTCCCAGGCCGCGCAATCCCTCACGCAGCAGATCGGAGGGCCTGATGTTGTAGGCCCTCTGAAAATCTCGGCTGAATTGCGACAGATGCGGATAGCCGAAGTTGGCCGCGATCAGCGAGACCGTGTCGGTGGCCTGGGGACTCAACAGCCGCTGGCGTGCGCCGCTGAGGCGGCGGCTGCGGATCCACTGGACCGGGCCGCAGCCGAAGCGTTCCTGAAAGAAGTTGCGCAGACTGCGCTGCGAATAGCCACTCTGATCAGCCAGCTCACTCAGCTGCAGTGGACGATGCAGATTGGCCTCGATCCAGTCGATCAGCTGATCGAAGATGTGCGCCTTGCTGCCCCGGTGCTCCCCGTGTTGCTGGCGGGAGATCTCGATCAAATCACCGCACAGCAGCAGGGCGATCAACCGCTGGATCGAGCGGTCAAGACCGACGCGCTCGAGATGGCGCTCAAGCACCAGCGGTTTGCAGCTGCTCAGCTGAAGCAGCTGCAGCAGGGCTTCGAGCAGCTCCGGCTGAGGGCTCACCCTTGGCTGCAGCGGCAGGGGCGACGCCAAGCGGCGGCGGTACCGCGTCGGGCTGAAACGATGTTCGCCCAGCTCGCTCGCCAGCTGGGTGAGCCGCTCCGGGTCGAGCACGACCCGCCAGCCGTGCAGGGGTGAGGTCTGCAGTCCCTGTGCCTCGCTGGGCAGGTACAACAAGTCCAGGCATGGCCGCAGAATCCTCTGCAGATTGGTGTGATGCAATGTCAGCGGCACCGAAGTGGGGATCAGCAATTCCGCTCCGCATCGGGGCGCTGTGCGACGCCCCTGGTTGCCGTGGCTGATCCTCAGCGAACCCAGGCTCCAGATGGTCGGAGTGGGCAGGGATGTCGGGCGTGGATTGAGAGGAAGCGTGATCATGGCTGGATTCTTACGACGCAACGAAAGCCGAGATGGCTGGTTGAGGTGTCAATCCCCTGTGCCATTCGTGCGGCAGGTCGATAGCGCCTGCAGTACTCAGGGGCGCACAGAAAAGAGCCTCCCTTCACGACCCGACGCGGCATGGTTCCGTGCTCCGAGCGTGGATCGATGCTGTTGCGTCGCGCCTGCTCCGCGGCCTGGCAACAGCCGCCAGCCGACATGACGTCTGCCGCTGGATCATGCCCGTGCTGGTACCAGCTGCTCGTCCATTCCCAGACGTTGCCGATCATGTCGACCAGGCCGAAGGGATTGGCTGGAAAGCTGCCGACCGGAGACGTGCGTTCATG
>CAYNGR010000001.1:12897-56357 GCA_964396755.1 uncultured Cyanobium sp.
GGCGGGTAGTCGATGAACGTCTTCAGGAAGTCGGCCACGTAGGTCTGGGCGGGAACGAGCAGGAAGATGTGATCGAACATCCAGTCCCAGTAGGTGTTGGAGGTGATGTCAGCCCGCTCATAGGGGTCGGTGAGCAGGTTGAAGATTTTGGGAACACGCAGCTCCACGAATGGCTCGGCCCAGATCTGGCAGGTGCCGGGGCAGCGCTGTTCCTTGAACACGAACTTCCAATTGTCGTAGCGCAGTCCCACCAGGTCGCCGTCGTCGGAAAAATAGAAGAACTCCCGGCGTGGACTGGCATCGGACTTGCCGGTCCAGTAGTCGAGCATGTTGTAGCCATCGAGGTGGATGCGGAAGGTCTTGTCGCCCACCTGATAACCGGCCTTCAGCTTGTCCTTGATCTCCGGCTCGCCCGCTGCCGCCAGCAGGGTCGGCAACCAGTCGAGGTGGCTGCAGATGCCGGTGAAGTTGGTGCCAGGCTTGATCTGGCCGGGCCAGCGAACCAGCGCCGGCACTCTGAATGCACCCTCCCAGTTGGTGTTCTTCTCGCTGCGGAAGGGGGTCATCCCCGCATCCGGCCAGCTGTTCATGTGGGGACCGTTATCGGTGCTGTACATCACGATCGTGTCGTCCGTGATGCCCAGCTCATCGAGCAGATCGAGCATCTCGCCAATGCACTCGTCGTGATAGATCATCACGTCGTGGTATTCCGACTGCCAGCGTCCGCTGCGGCCGACATCCTGGGGCCGAGCATAGGTTCGGAAGTGCATGTGAGTGGTGTTGAACCACACGAAGAACGGCTCGCCTGATGCGACGGCATCACGGATGAATCGCTTGGCCTCAACCAGGAACTCGTCATCGGCCGTTTCCATGCGCTTGCGCGTCAGCGGACCGGTGCTTTCGATCCGCTGGCTGCCATCGCCGTTGGCCCAGCAGTGCATCACACCACGCGGTGCAAAGCGTTTGCGGAAGTTCGGGAATTCCGGATCATCTTCCTTGGGATAATCGCGCAGTTCCGGCTCCTCTTCTGCATTCAGATGGTAGAGATTGCCGAAGAACTCGTCAAAGCCGTGCATTGTCGGCAGGTGCTCGTCCCTGTCGCCGAAGTGGTTCTTGCCGAACTGGCCGGTGCGGTAGCCCTGCGGTTTGAGCAATTCGGCAATGGTTGGATCCTCTGCCCGGAAACCCAGTTCCGCTCCGGGCAGTCCCACCTTGCTCAGGCCGGTCCGGTAGACGCTCTGGCCGGTGATGAAGGCCGCCCTGCCCGCCGTGCAACTCTGCTCGGCGTAGTAATGGATGAACTTGCCACCTTCCCTGGCGACCCTGTCGATGTTTGGGGTCTGGTAGCCCATCAGTCCGTGGCTGTAGCAACTCAGGTTGCTCTGGCCGATGTCGTCGCCCCAGAGGATCAGGATGTTGGGTTTTCCGTTGGGCATGAGAATTTGTGCCTAGTAGGAAGCTGCTGGATGTGCCGGGTGGCTGGCCCAGCCCCCTGCGCATCGATCTTGAAGGTCATGGGACGATGGGGCCACTCAAAAAGTGCAAGGTCAACCGTCCCTCGTGATCGCCTTTGGCTGCGTCGAGCACCTGCGCCTGCTGCTCAGCGGCTGCGGCATGCCCCTCCAGCTCACCCAGCTGGCTCCCGGCAGGATGGCTGGCGACGTGCTGCCGCTGCGCCTCGGCCCGGTGCGGCTGCTGCGCATCCGTGTGGACCGGCCGCTGCTGGCCCGGGGCGCCAAGGATCCAGACCGTCAGATCGTCTGTCTGGATCTCACGCCTCCAGCTCTGGCCAGCCCCAGCCGTTGCCATGGCCTGCTGCTGCCCACCACGGCGGTCTGCGGTCTGGCGACCTGCGGCGAGATCCATCTCAGCGTCCCGGCCGGAGCTCAGGTCGCCCTGATGGCGATCGATCGACAGGTGTTTCAGCAGTGGTGCGTCGATCTGGGCTGCGAGGGCCTCGATCAGGCTTCGCTGCAGCGCAACTGGGTGCGGCTCGACGCCGGCCGCTTCGCGGATCTGCGTGGCTGCCTGCAGGGCCTGTTCGCCAGGGCCGAAGGGGGGGGCCTGCACAGCTCCTCCCCGGATCCACACGCCAGACCCGCCCTGCAGATGGCCCTGGGCGTACGCGATCTGATGCCGCTTCTGATCGAGGCGTTGGTGCACGGGAGCGAACGCAGCGGCACGCTGCTGCGCCCGCCCGCCCGCATCGAGCTGGTCAAGCAGGTCCAGAGCTGGCTGGACCGTCACCCCGAGCAGCCGATCACGCTTGCGGATCTCTGCGAGGTGGTCTATGTGAGCCGCCGCAGTCTGATTCAGGGATTCCGAGATCACCTGGGCATGGGCCCAATGCAGTACCTGAAGCTGCAGCGGCTGCACAGCGCCCGCCGGGCTCTGCTGCGCCTCGATGCCTGTCAGACCACCGTCACCCAGGTCGCTGCCGAGCACGGCTTTCTCAATGCAGGCCATTTCGCCCGTGACTATCAGCGGCTGTTCGGCGAGCGCCCCAGCGTCACCCTGCGTCAGTCCACGCTGCGGGCCTGATGGCCTGAGCCCATGCCAGTCGGGGCTCAGCCGGCGTTCCTGGTTCCGCCCGGACCGGCCGGTGACTCCCCGCCATCGACTCCGCCCTGATGCGGTCTCTCCCCAGGGACCTCACCCAGGACGGCTCCCTCCAGCTGGGCCCCCTGCAGCAACGCTTCTGCGGTGAGGGCTCCCCGCAGGTCGGCGCCGCGCAGGTCGGCCTGGCGCAGGTCGCAGCCGATCAGCACGGCTCCCCTCAGGTCGGCGTGCTCGAGCCTCGCCTGGCGCAGGTCGGCGCCGCTGAGGTCGGCCCCCTGCAGATCGGTGTCATGTAGGCAGGCGCGCTGCAGGCTTGCCCCCTGCAGATTGACGCCGCGCCAGCGGGCATGGGGAGCGATCAGCTCATCGAGCTGAGTGCCGCTGAGATCGAGGCCATCCAGCCAGATTCCCCTGCGGCTGAGGGTTTCCAGCGCGTCATTGCGGGCATGGCTGAGCCTGGCCCGGGCCTGCTGGCAGGAGAGGATCACCTCCATGGCCTCGAGGTTCTCGCGCTGGCGTCGTTGTGTGCCCTCGAACAGGTAAAGAAAAGCCGCGGTGACGATGCTGAGTGATTCGACATTGCCGACGCTGATGACGCCATCGGTGTTGCGCGTCAGACAGCCCCGCTCGAACTGATGATCGCGGCAGTTCTCCCAGCGGTCCACCAGTCCCAGCAGGCCCCCCGCCGCCACCAGGGCCAGCAGCAGTCGCAGTGGGAAGTGGTGCTCGAACCACCAGCGCAGCCCGCGGCTACGGGGGTTGCGGCGCTGCCAGGGCAGGCTTCGGCGTGGCCGGGGACCGACACGAAGCTGGGGTGGGGCGGCCGTCATGCGGGCTGCTGCCGGCGTGAGCTGCGCACCAGGGGGATGCTGACGATCAGCGTCACCAGGACGTAGGTCAGGATCCACAGCTTCAGCCCTGGCAGGTTCTGACCATGGGCGCTGGCGAAGAGCAGCGCCAGCCCCGGGTTGCGCATCGCGGTGACAAGGGCGGTGGTCAGCCCTTCGCGCGGATCGCGGCCGCCGAGCCAGCGGCCCAGGGCCAGCGACAGCCCTGTCAGGACCCCAATCGCCAGCAGCGCCCCCGGTTCTGCCGGGATGGTCACCAGCAGTTGCGGCCCCGCCTTGAGCAGCACCACCAGCACAAGCACCAGCAGCAGGCCGTTGGCCAGCTTGTCGAGCGGTCGCTCCAGCCGTGCGGCCAGCTGCGGCAAGCGGCGGCGCAGCAGCACCCCAAGCAGCAGGGGCAGCACCTGGGCGAGCCCGACCTGCAGCGCCACATCCAGAGGCCGGATCAGCCAGCCGTCCAGCGCGAAGGCTTGCCGGAACAGCATTGCCAGCAGCGGGATCGTCAGAATCGCGGCCAGCGCCGCGCTCACCTGCAGCAAGGCCGCCAGCTGGCGGTCGCCGCCCGAGACGCCGGCTTTGCGCAGCGCCAGTGGTGCACTCGGACAGACGGCCATCAGCGCGATCGCATGGCGCGCGGGCCGAGACAGATCCGCGCTCCAGGGCAGCTGCAGCAGCAGCAGCCCCAGCAGAGGCACCAGCAGGCAGGAGCCCAGCAGCACCCGCAGGGGTAGCGACGGCCGACTGCGCCAGTGATGCATCGATTCGGGACGCAGGCTGACCCCCAGGGCCAGCATCACGCTGAACAGCGTGGGAGGAACCAGCAGCGAGGCAGTGATGCTCATGGAGAGGTGGATCCGAGCAGAAGCAGGACAGCCGCGGCCAGGCCGATCAGGCTCAGCGTCAGGGCCGTGGCATTGGCGATCGAGGGTTCCTCGCGGTACGTGAACTCCTCGCGCAGCAGGCGCTTGAGGGCGCGGCGGTGCTGCCAGGTGGCCGCGAGCATCGCCACCACGCCGGTGACCACGAAGGCCAGGGAGATCAGGCGCACCCCCCATCCGTTCAGGGGGCCGCTGGTGCCTACTCCGCTGCGGATCGCGGTGATGATCTTGTCGAGGCCGAAGCCGAAGCTGATCAGCGACAGACAGGTGCGGATCCACGCCATCAGGGTGCGTTCGGCTGCGTCCCGGTTGCGTTGTCGGGCCAGGTGATCGGTGAGGGTCATCGCCTCCCCGGCTGGTCTGCCCCAGCTCTCAGCTCAGTTCCCATGGTTCTGGACGTGGTGAGGACGGATGCGGTTTGCCCGCAGTTGTGCGTGGATCAGGTGGCTCAGCCAGCCGGGGGCCGCCAGACAGAGCACCAGAATCGTCAGCGAGGTGCTGAGCCGGCTGGAGAAGGTGCGTGCCATCTCCAGGCCGGAGTGGATGAAGGTCAGCGTGACCAGGGCCGCGAACACCCCGGTGGTCAGACCACTGGCCGAACGCAGCAGATCGCGGGGCTGTCGATGGGCCATCGGCGCGGATCCCCGGCCCAGGCTGCGCCCGATCAGGGCACCGGCGGCGCAGAGCAGCACCACCATGGCCAGACGGTTGGCTGCCTGCGCGCTCGGCTGACTGTGGTGGAGGGCCAGGGCGAGCACCCAGCCGTTGCCGATCAGGCTGCCTGTGGCGCAGCCGATCAGAGCCCACCAGCGGCTGGCCTGGCGGCAGCGGTGGCTGATCTGCGCCCCACCCGCCAGCACCAGGGCATTGAGCAGAGTCGAGGGAATCAGCGGCAGGAAGCGGGTGAGCAGCAGCCCGAGGCCGATCCCCAGCAGCGCGACCAGCGCTGAACGCAGCGGCGGCTGCGGCCGGGGCATGGACGTGTCCATCGACTGTCGCGATGGCTGAACCGTAAGGATCGGCACCTGGTCCCGCCAGCCGTTTCCGGTCCCGCTATGGCATTTCGGCAGCTCCGATTTGTTCACGCCTCACGCCTGGCTGCGCCACCTCCCGACCGGTGCTGAGCCAGATCTCCGTGGTGCGTCATCTCCACCGTGCACTCCGTCAGGCATGACCCTTGCGTCTTGAACGGTCTGCTGCATCGGCGTGGGGCCGCAGTCCTGCCTGCCTGCAATCAGGTCGCTCGGGCTTTTGACCGGGAGGCAGGCGACCAGGCCGCCGGAGGGGTGCAAACTCAAGGCAGGCAGCCGCGAGGCATGCAGTGGCACGTAAACAGTGGCGCGTCAGGCAGTGGCACGTAGGCAGTGACGTGATCCGCGGCAGTGGCCAGAGGTGAGGCCACTCCTGTTGAGCTGCCGCAGCGGGCCGCCAGGGACGACTCTGCTCGCTTCCCGAGGGCCCGCCTGCTCAGAAGGCGAGCCCCAAAGGCGCCGCTGACACCCTGGCCACTCAGAGGGCGGGGCTGCTCTGGGCTGCACGCTGTTCCCAGGTGCGGCAGGCGGCGTAGGCACCGGCCAGGGTGGCCGCCATCAGGCGCGCCTGTGGTTGCTGGGCATGGCTCACCACGTAGCGCCCGGTGGTCTCCCGATGAATCTGACAGCCGCTGCCGGTGGCCTTGACGAACGAGAGCTCGCCGCAGAAGGAATCAGGTCCCATCGATCCTCCCTGAAAAGAAACTTCCTTTGTTCTAAACCGAGGTCAGGGATCGCGGACTGTGGGCAGACGCTAACAACACACAACGTAAAGTCACTCACCGTTTGGGGGCGCTCTCGCTAGGCAATCCTGCTGATCGCTCTCTCCAGAATTTCTTTGTCTTTGCCTCGAATTCTGCTTGCCTTCGCGGCGTCATCGCTTCACCTGGTTCAGCAGAGACCACCCCGCTGACCGTCATCCACCTGCACCGACCGGCGGCAGCAGGTGCCAGCGCATCGCCTCAGGTTGCCCGTCAGGACGCTGTTGCGGGCGGCCGGCTGGGGCAAAGAGAGGGCTGTAGCGGTTGCATGCCCTGTGGCTGCAGTCAGGGTGGTGATTCCCCGGGCTGCCGTCAGTGGTGCAGCAGGGCTGCCGCAACCTTGCGGAGAAGGGCATCGCCGGCGATCAGCCAGGCCGGGACTGCTCAGCGCTGCTGGCTTCCGCTTCACCGAGACGATCGCCGATGTTGCCCCCCCACTGCTGGATCAGGGCGGTGCCCTCCACCGTGGCCTTGCCCTCCAGGCGGGCCTGGCGCAGCAGCAGCGGGCAGCCGCCGGTGGCGACCACCAATCCGATCCCCGGCTCAATCGCCAACACCGTGCCCGGTGGCTCCGCGCTTCCGGGCCCCCCCGATGGCGAATCAGCTCCGCTCCTGTCTCCAGCTCCGCTGGCCAGGCCCCAGTGCTGTGCCAGCCGTGCAGCCTCCGGGCTCAGCTGATCCGCCAGGCGTCGCACCAGCGGTTCACTGGCCAGGATCTGCAGGCGCTTGCCGCGCCAGCTGGTGTGGGCGCCGGGGTGCAGACCCATCACGCGCCGATGCAGCGGCAGGGCTCCAAGCGACCAGTCCAGCTGGAAGTCCTCTCGCTTCAGCTGGCGTGCGTAGGTCATGCCCTGCTCGCTCTGGGTCTGCACACCCAGTCGATTCAGCCGTTCCGCCTCAGGGCCTGGACCCGCCGCCTCGATCATGGGCAGCGCCTCGACCAGCAGGCTGGCGGTCAGCGCCGCCAGACGCTCCGCCAGCTGGGAGGCGTTCTCCAGCAGGCCGATCGTCAGGTTGCGCTCCAGCAGCACCGGGCCCGTGTCGAGGCCTGCCTCCATCGCCATGATGCCCACCCCCGTCGTGGCATCTCCTTCGATCACGGCCCACTGAATCGGTGCAGCCCCGCGCCAGCGAGGCAGCAGCGATCCGTGGCCGTTCCAGCAACCCAGTGGCGGCACGGCCAGCACCTCCGGCGGCAGGATCTGCCCGAAGGCCACGACGATGGAGACGTCGGGGCGCAGGGCTGCCAGCTCCGCCTGCACGTCGCTCTCCCTGCGGATGCGCTCGGGCGTGAACACCGGCAGCCCAAGCTCCAGGGCGCAGGCCTTCACCGGCGAGGGCATCAGCCCCTTGCCCCGCCCCCGCCGCCGGTCCGGCTGGCTGACCACACCCACGAGCTGATGACCGGCCCGCACCAGGGCCTCGAGGCTGGGCACCGCATACGACGGGGTGCCCCAGAACAGGATGCGCATCGGCTGGCTCAGGCCTCACCGGTGATCGACAGACCCTCCACCCACACCCAGGGGCACAGGCCGCCGGGGGTGACTTCAGGCGTGCCCTCGAAGCCGACGATCGTCTGGAGCAGCTGGCGGATGTCGCCTGCCACCGTGGCCGCCTCGATCGAGTGCTGCTGGCCGTCCCGGATCAGCCAGCCGTCGAACGGCAGCGAGAACGATCCCTGGGGGGCCTTGACGCCGGCGTGCAGGGCCGAGAGGGAGTCGATCACCACCAGTCCCCGTCCTTCACCGGCGGCACGACCCTGGCCGGCGAAGCGATCCAGACCCTGCTCGCCTCCGTCGGACCCTGCGGCCGTCCCCACCTCGAACCAGTCCGCTCCGACCGAGACCTTGGCGCCCAGACCCGCATGGCCGGTGGGGGCAACCCCGAAGGCGCGGGCCGTGGCCTCCGAGTGCAGGAAATTGCGCAGCACCCCGGCTTCGACAAGCGCCAGACGCGCCGTCGGTGTGCCCTCGCCGTCAAACAGAGAGGCGCCGATGTTGCCCGGGTGCAGCCCGTTGTCGTGCAGCGAGAAGAAGGGCACCGCCAGGGGCTGTCCCAGGGAGTCGCGGCTGCTCAGGCTGACCCCGTCGAGCACGGCGCGGGCGTTGAACAGTGAGCCGAAGGCTCCGATCAGATCAAGGAAGGCCTCCGGTCGGAACACGCAGGTGTAGCGGCCGGTGTCGATCGGGGCGTAGTCGAGATGGGCGATGGTGCGATCGGCGGCTTCGGTAACGCAGCCGGCCACATCCAGCTCAGCGGCGCCGTAGGCCAGGCGCACGGCGCCGCTGCTGCGCGGTTTGCGGCCTGCCTCCTCGGCGCGGGCGTAGAGATAGAGGCTTGCGGTGGTCAGTTTCTGGTGCCGGCAGGCACCCTCACTGTTGAGGTAGATGCGTTCGCTGCGCCGCTCCGCCAGGCCGTTGTACGGGACGGTGCCGATGGCCGGATGGCGGCCCAGCAGCTCGTGCTCGGCCTCCTTGAGCGTCTCCAGCAGGGTGAGAATGCCCTGAGGCTCCCGCAGTGGTTGCTCGAGTTGCGGCAGCGGCGCGGTGGCCAGGGGCGAAAAGGCCGGGATGTCATTTGGATTGCCGAAGGCGCTGGCCTCGTGGGCACCGGACAGGGCCCGGGACAGGCCGGCGGGCGAGAGATCCGAGGTGCTGGTGATGCCCACCAGACCATCAGCGTTCCAGACCCGCACCGTGATGGCGCTGCGCTGGGCCCCCTTCATCTGCTTGGCCTCGCCGCGATCCACCTGCACGGAGGTGTCGGTGCTGCAGGCGGCGCCCAGATCCCAGCGCTGGATGCCCTCTGCCGCCGCAAGGCTTGCCAGTTGGCTGGCGAGGCCCTCGGGGTTGAGCCCCGTGGTGGTTGCCGCAGCGCTGATGGGGGCGGCGCTGCTGGAGGCGGTGTCGGAAATGGCGGGCACTGGCGAATGGGGATGGAACGGCATCGGATGTGCAGGCATGCTCAGCGCCCTCCCACCGTGATGCTGTCGACCTTGATGTGCGGCTGGCCCACGGTGACGAAGATGCTGCCGCTGACTGAGCCGCAGAAGCCGGCGGCCAGCTCCAGGTCATTGGCGCACATGGAGATGCGTGGCATCACCTCCTTGGCCTCGCCGATCAGGGTGGCTCCCTTCACCGGGCGACCGAGCTGGCCGTTCTCGATCCAGTAGCCCTCTTCGACGGCGAAGTTGAACTGGCCGGTGGGCCCGACGCTGCCGCCGCCCATCGACTTGCAATAGAGACCCCGCTCGACGGAGGCGATCAGCTCGGCGGGGGTGTGCGCCCCGGCGGCGATATAGGTGTTGCGCATGCGGCTGGCGGCGGCGAAGGCATGGCTCTGGCGCCGGCCGCTGCCGGTGCGCGGATGGCCGGTGCGCAGTTCGCCGGCCCGGTCGCTGAGGAAGCCGCGCAGCACGCCGTTTTCGATCAGCACGGTGCGCTGCGGTTCGAGGCCCTCGTCATCCATCGACAGCGAGCCGAAGGCTCCATCGCTGAGGCCTTCATCAATGGCCGTCACCGCAGGGTGGGCGATCGTCTCGCCGATCCGCTCGGCAAAGGGGGTCGTGCCCCGCTCCACCTGGGTGGTTTCCAGCAGGTGGCCGCAGGCTTCATGGAAGATCACGCCGCCGAAGCGGTTCGCCAGCACCACCGGGAACTGGCCTGCTTCCACATAGTCGGCGTACAGCATCTTGCCGGCGCTGTCGCACAGATCGGCGGCGGCCGCATCGGCGTCCCACTGCCGCAGGTCATCGGGTCTGTCGCTGGTGCCGTAGCGGCGGCCGAGGCTGGTGCGATGTTCGCCGTCAGCGGCCAGCAGGCTCAGCCCAAGGGACTGATGCAGGCGGATGTCACGGGCATGGGTGCCGTCGCTGGCGGCCACCAGAACCTCCTGCCAGTCGCGGGAGTAGCTGCCTCGCCGGGACTGCAGATGCTGGCCGTGCTGCTGCAGGCGATCGGTGCCGCGCAACAGGGCCTCGGTGGCTTCCCGCAGGGAGGGGCAGCGCCCCAGCCAGGCGCCCTTGCTGGCTGCGTGGTCGCGCAGCTCCGGCAGTCCTTCAAACGACGAGCGGCCGGCCGACGCCCCACTGGGGCAGTGCAGGCCGAGCATGCCCAGGGCCTGGGACAGCGCTTCGAGCAGGCCCGCTTCGCTGAGATCGTTGGTGGAGACGAAGCCGTCTCGCTGGTCGCGGAAGACGCGGATGCCGGCCCCCATGCCGAAGGAGGGGGTGACGCTGGTGATCGCCTCCTGCTCCGCCAGCACCCCGAGGTGATCGGTGCGCTCGAGGAACACTTCCACAAGGTCGGCTCCGGCAGCGCGGCCGCGATGCAACAGCAGTTCCAGCAGATCCCGGCGCACTTCGGCGGGCAGTCCTGGAGCGAGGAGTTGGGAGGAAGGCAAACCGTTCGGTGGCGATCGGGGGAGCCAGCGCGGAGCAGCCGCTGCTGGAGCCCTCAGCCTAGAAAGTCGGGCCGACCTGGCGGATGGCGGCAATCGCCTGCTCGCTTGCGGGTCGGCTGCCCTGATGGCCCCCTCCAGCCAGCTGGGTCGTCAAATGGTTCGTCAAAAAAAAGGGCCGGGTTCGCGTCGGAACCCGGCCAAAGCAGCGGAGCGGACAGTTCGGCCTCAGCGCACCGCAGGCTGGAACTGCTCGCTGCGGATCGGGGCCATGAAGAACAGCTTGGCCATCTCCAGGGCATTCGCGGCCCAGAAGGGCAGCTTGCGCAGGGTCTTGAGCGGTGCCGGCGAGGAGGAGGCATCGGCCTCGCTGAGGGCGGCGTTGTTGCCCACCAGCCGCTCGAGGCGCTCCCAGAAGCGGGGATTCTGAACATCGAGCACCACCGGGAAGACGCGGGCGGTGGTCTCGTTGGTCTTGATGATCACTTCCTTGTCGTAGGCGCGAGCATCGAGCCCGAGCGCCTCGTAGAACTCCTTGCGGGCCACGTCGCGCACGTACATCGTGGCGAACACGGCCAGCAGGAAGAAGCGGCACCAGAGGCGAGCCTTCCAGCCGCGCACGGTGTCGGGCTGGGCCTTCATCAGAGCATCGAAGAAGTCGCCGTGACGATTCTCGTCCTGGCACCAGTTCTCGAAGAAGTTGAAGATCGGGAAGATCTTGCTTTCGGGGTTCTTCTCGAGATGCCGGTAGATCATGATGTAACGCCAGTAGCCGATCTTCTCGGACAGATAGGTGGCGTAGAAGATGTGCTCGGGGCTGAACTTGGTGTAGTTCTTGTTGGCGGTGAGGAATCCTAGGTCGAGCTGCATCCCGAAGTCGGTCATCGCCTTGTTGAGGAAGCCGGCATGGCGTGCCTCATCACGAGCCATGTGGGCAAAGCACTCGGCAAGCAGAGGATTCTTCTCCTTGATGCGGCGGCTGAGCTCCTTGTAGAGCAGAAAGCCCGAGAACTCCGAGGTGCAGCTCTGTTCGAGAAACTCGACGAACACCTTGCGGGTCTCGGGGTCGAGCTTGTCGGCAGCCCCCTCAAATTCGTCGTTGCGGACGAAGTGATGGCGGTTGTAGTCCTTGCGGAACTCCTCGCAGATGGCTTCGAGCTCGGCCTCGTTGGGCCGCAGATCCATGGCGGCCATCGCGTCGAAGTCGGTCGTATAGAAGCGCGGCGTCAGGATCGTGTCCTTCGCCGGGTCCTTGATCGCGGGGCCCTCGCCGCTCTGCAGAGCGGGAGTTGCAGCGGCGTCGCTGGCAGTGAGGGTGGCGGGAGGAACCATCGCGGACAGACAGTTGGCGTCGCGCCATCGTAGGCGGATCACAGCCCGCGACGGGAGGCCGCTCTGCAGTCGTTGCAGGCCTCAACCGCTCGGACACTGGCCTGCTGTCCTACAAGGCCGATCGCCTGGCTTCAGGGCCCACCGGGCAGCAAAAGCCAGCCCCGGGCCGGCGACGGATCGGACCGGGAGTCCGCCGCCGGGTCAGCGACTGCGGCTCGACCCGGCGGATTCCTGAAGGGGTGTCAGTTGGGCCCCAGCCACTTCTGGCCATTGAGTCGCTGCACCAGTCGGGACACCAGCAGCGCCAGTGTGGTCTTGCGTTCGTCGATCAGGAACGACTCCAGCAGGCTGGGTTCGCCGCCGCCCTCGCTAACGGCGATCGTCTTGGCGGACTGGATGTCGGCGGCGGTGAAGCAGAGCCAGAAGCAGCGATCGCCCGGCAGGCTGCCGCAGACCATCCAGCAGTCACTGCCCACCACGGGCATCGGTCCCTGCCGGAAGCTCAGTTCAGGAGCCGGACCGCCATAGGCCTGCAATTCCTTGCTGAGCGCCGGCAGCAGCAGCTCGGGGACGAACTCGGCGAAGGGACGGTCCTCCGGGGCGGGCGCCTTGGCCTTGGCAGGCTTTTCGCCGGCAGCGGCGGGGGCAGGTGTGGCGGAGTCGGTCACCGGCGTGGGCCTCGGGGCTTGGAGGCCGGAACTCTAGGCACTCTCTTCCAGGCCGATGGCCTGCCGCAGCCGCGCTGAGTGCCTGGACGGGAACGGATCAGACAACGCTGCCGCTCACCAGTCCTCCTCGTCGGGGATGTCCCAGTCGTCAACTGTCGTCTGTTCGGCCGTCACGCCAGGCGCACTGCGGGCAGGCGCGGCGCTTGATGGGGCTGCCACAGCCGCTGCGCTCGCCGCGCCTGAGCCACGTCTGGGCCGTTTCAGCACCCGGAACGGCACAGAGACGGTGGGTGGCGGTTCGCCGGGTGCACGCTGCGGGCCGGCCTGAAGCCAGTCGCCTGCCTCGGCTGCAGGGCGGCGGTTCGGCTCGGGCTCTGGCTCGGCGCCGCTGCCTCCAGTCGGCCACGTGGGGCGGAACCAGGGTTCACCGGGCGGCTGCCGCGACAGATCCGGTTCGAGGCGTTGACGTCGGCCGCCTTCGCGCAGGGCCAATGCCGTGGCCAGGCCGCTGAGCAAGGCCCCGGCGCTGCCTCCGGCCGCCAGCCAGACCCCCAGCGGCAGGGCCGGTGAGCGGCTGGTGAGCAGGCGCAGCGACAGGGTGGGCCGGGGGTTGAGCGCAGCCAGCAGCAGCACCGCCAGCAGCGGAGCCAGCAGGGGCAGCAGCAGCAGGCGGCGCAGGAGGGTCAGGGCGGGACGGCGGGATGGGGTGAGGGAGGAAGGCGGCGGTTCAGCCGACTGGGCCTGCATCCTGGCCCTCACGCACAGGCCCCTGCCAGCGACGCAGGGATCCGAGCTCGAGGCCCAGGCTGTCGAACACGCGGATCACCAGGAAATCCACCATCTCCTCGAGCGTGGTGGGCCTGTGATACCAGGCGGGCACGGGTGGCGCGATGCGGGCGCCGGCCTCGGCCAGGGTGGTGAGATTGCGCAGGTGGACCAGGTTCCAGGGCAGCTCCCGCGGTGCGATCACCAGAGGGCGACCCTCCTTGAGGTGCACATCGGCCGCCCGCTCGATCAGGTCGAGGGCCACGCCTGAGGCGATGCGTCCCACCGTCCCCATGCTGGCCGGCAGGATCACCATGCCGCGAGTGAGGAAACTGCCGCTGGCGATCCCTGCCGCCTGGTCATTCCAGCGGTGGCAGCGCAGGCTGCCGCTGGAGACCGCGCAGCGCTCGCGCCAGAAGCGCTCCTGGGCGTCGGGTTCGCTGGGCACCCGCAGACCCAGTTCCGCCTGCCACACCCCGATGGCGCCGCGGCTGGTGACCAGTTCGACGGCCTGGCCGTCCTCAAGCAGCAGCTGCAGAGCTCGCTGGGCCAGGGGCTGGGCCGAGGCTCCCGATACGGCGAGGACCACCGGTGGCGTGGTGTGCATCCCGATCCCTCAGGCGTCCTCGTCGTCGCCGGGCTGATCATCAGCGTCAGCAAACGACTCGGCCGGCTCCTGTTCGCCGTCCTCAGGCTCCTCGCTGATCTCAGGCAGCACCACGGCCAGATCGATCTGGTGGCGCAGGGCATCCACCTTCTGAATCTCGACCTCGACGGGGTCACCCACCAGGAAGGTGCGCCGGAACTTGCGCCCCACCAGGCGGTTCTGGCGGGAGCGGTACTCGTACCAGTCGTCCTTGAGCGAGCTGACATGCACCAACCCTTCGACATTGGAGGGGGGCACCTCGACGAAGAAGCCGTAGCTCTGCACGCCGCTGATCACGCCGGGCAGCACCTGGCCGACGAGCGGTTCGGCGGCGCGTGCCTGGGCCATCGCCAGCAGATCGTCCTGGAACTCCTGCTGAACCCGCTGGCGGCCGTTGAGGCGTTGCACCAGACCGTGCTGCAGCCCCTGCTGGAATGGCGACAGCTGGGAGGGCACCAGCAGGGACCAGTCGATGCTGCCGTGGCAGCTGTCAGAGGCGATGTCAGCCGAGGTTTTGTGGCGCACCGTGGGGCGGTCCTTGCCCTCGTTCAGCAGCGTCACCAGCAGCTGCTGATTCCACAGGTCGGCGTAGTGCAGCGACGGGCATGCCCAGGGGGCGAAGGCCTGCTCCTCTCCGGCCAGGGCATTGGGACCGGCCTCCTCCGCCAGCAGGGCGGGCCGCAGGCTGTCGCGCAGCAGCTGCTGCAGCGCCCGCTTGCGGTCGGTGCCGGCAAAAGCCGCCGCCAGTTCCGCGGCGCTGGCGTTGCCATCAGGGGAGAGCTCCATGGGGATCTCCAGCGCCAGTGCCGCCTTGGCCACCTCGTTGATCTCGGCCGGATCGGCGGCGGGTTGGATCACGAACAGGCCCGGCAGCCCTAGGGCGGCGAAATGGCGTCCAAGGGCCCGGTTCGCCAGCAGCACCGCCTCGCGCAGCAGCGCCATCGGATCGCTGGCGGGACGTTCCACCAACCAGCCCTGGCGGCTGGCCTCGGGGCTGCCGCAGCGCAGATCACCGAGAGCCTCCAGCGGTGGCAGGGCCAGATCCAGATCGATGGATCCGGCGGCCAGGCGGACCTGGCGCAGCTGGCCGGCCAGAGCCTGCAGCTGTTCGATCAGCCCGAGTTGATCCTTGAGTCCCTTCAGCGCCGCCGGAAGCGTGCGCGAGCGCGGATTGCGCTCCTCCAGGGCCTGCAGCGCAGCCGGCTCGAGCACGGCATCGGGACGGACGCGGCTGAGGCAGAAGCGGTAGTGCTCGAGCTGGCCCTCCGGCCCGAGATCCAGGGCCACCGAGACAGCGTCCTGCTCCTTGCCGGCCTGGAAGGCGGCTGCCTTCGTCAGGGCGGCGGGCAGCAGCGGCAGCCAGCGGCGTCCGGCGCAGATGGCGTCAGCCTGATCGCGCAGCCAGCCATCGAGGGCGCTGCCGAGGCTGAGCCGTTCGGCCACCGCAGGGCTGTGCAACCACAGGCGCTGGCCGCCCTCCGGTCGCTCCTCAAGCGACAGCGCCGGCAGGAACGGGGCGTCCTGGCCGCTCCAGCTCTGCGGCAGCAGCGTCGGCAGGCTCGTCAGATCGCTGCGGTTCTTGTCCGTGGGGGTCTTGAGGCTGACCTTGGGCGCCGCCGGTCGCTCATGCAGGTGGTGCTTGGTGAGGAGCAGATCGAGATCGGCTTCATCGCCGCCATGCACGGGGAGGCTGCGCACCACATGGCCTTCAGGCGCGAACTGGGCGACGGGGAAGCGGTCGATCACCACCTCCACCACCGACTCCTGCGATGGCTGGAGATGGGGAGCATCCGCCTCGGGAAGCTCCACGGTGGTGAGCAGGCGGTCATCCAGCGGCACAGCCACCAGCCGTTCCTCCTGGCGTTCCACCTGGGCCAGCAGGCTGGTGGTGCACCGTTCGAGGATGCATTGAACGCCGCCTTCGGGCGAGCGGCGACGTCCCCCCTCGCGGGTGATCCGCACCAGCACCCGATCGCCGTTCCAGGCGTGATTGAGCTGGTGGTCGCGGATGTAGATGTCCTCGCCGCCGTCATCGCGCAGCGCGAAGCAGAAACCCTTGCTCGAGCAGCGCAGCCGTGCCGGAATCAGCTCGGCATTCGCATGACGCAGCAGACCGGCCTCGTTCTCCTGAACCAGGTCGAGGCGGACCATGGCGTCGAGCCCGATGCGCAGCTCCTGCTTCTCCTCGCTGCTGCTCAGACCAAGCGCCTTCTCAAGACTGCTGAGCTCCACCACCTCATCGCTGGAGAGCTGATCGAGGAGATCGGCGACCGTGAACTTCATCGGAGTCGGGTGGGGAATCGGGAAGGCAGGAGGCTGGGGAGAGGCCAGTCCAGGGGGCGGAACGGACTGCGGTGAGCCGGCCGCTCAGGAATGCGTGCGGACTCGGCTCAGGACCTGGGACGGGGTGTGATGGGAGCTGCCAGTGGCTGAACGGTTCAGCCCTGTCGCCTTACGGCCGTTGCCGCGCCACGGATGGCTGCGGCAGTGCTGGCTGCTGCCGCTGGGCTGATGGCTGCCGCAATGCTGTGGGCAGCGGCGACGCACCGAGCTGGACGGACGCCGGCAGCTTCGGCACGAGCCGGACGTTCAGGGAAACGAACGGCTGGTCGGCAGGGCCATTGTGGGAGCGGAAGACCTCCGGGAGATCCCGGCCGGTCAGCCAGCGACGCCCCCAAAGAGGAGTTACGGCGGGAGAAGCCCCGTCGCGCCGTGGCCTCCGTGCCGGTGTGCCTTGGGAACCGCCGGCGCGGTCAACGGAAGGGTCCGTCGTCAGGAGCAGCGTTGCACTGGTTGACCAGGACTCTAGGGATCGGCGGCCACGCCGTCTTCTGCGTCCGGTTCGGTGCGCAGCGAACGCAGGACCAGGCGCGCCCCCAGGATCAGAAAGCCCACCGAGGCGGCCAGCTGCAGTGCGTCGGTTGGGATCACACTGGAGAGAGAACCACCGGCGGCTGCACCCACCAGGCTGGCCAGCACCAGGGCGCAGGCGCTGCCGGCGAACACCGCGCCTGGCCGGTTGGAGGTGCCGCTGATGCTCACGATCGCCAGCTGGGTCTTGTCGCCCAGCTCGGCCAGGAACACGGTGAAGAACGTCGAGACCAGCAGGGCGAGCATCGTGGGGCGGCGAGAGGTGACGGCGGAGGCGGCCAGGGCAGCGCCCCTCAGCCGTTGGGCAGGGGCAGGGCTGTGGGGGCGAGCTGCAGCACCGCCTGGCGACCGAGCCACAGTCCAAGCACGACCATCAGCACGCCGGCGCCGCGCTCAAGCTGCTGGGGTGCCATCACCGACGAGAGCCAGCGACCCAGCAGCACCCCGACGAGGCTGGAGCTGATCAGGGCCAGGGAGGCCCCGACGAACACCACCACCGGTCGTCCCGATTCAGCCGAGAGCAGCAGGGCCGCCAACTGCGTCTTGTCACCCAGCTCGGCGAGGAAGACGGTCGTGGCCGTGGACAGAAACACGCTCAGCCAGGCCTGAGGAGTGGTCGCTGCGGGCGGCTCAACAGCGAACGCCGCAGGCTGAGCAAGGGAGGCCTCGCCCTCACCAGGCGCGCTGGCCGCAGGGGCATGGCTCGGATCGGGCAGATCCTGGCCGCTGTCATCGGGGCGGGGAGCGCTCATGGCGTGCGGCGGATGGCCTGCTCAAAACGCTTCATCACCCTGCCACGGCCACCGTATTCAGCGCGGATCTGGGTGCGGCAGGCGGCGATGGCCAGAGCCTGGGCGGCGGCATCCAACGGCTGCGCTGCCTGGTCACCACTGCAGCCGGAACCCTGCCCAGCGGCCGAAGGCGGCTTCGGCGTTGGACAGGGATCGGCCTCCGACGCCAGCTCCGGCTCGGCGAACAGGGCCACCAGATTCTCGACCCGGCAGAAGTCCGGACGGGTGGCATAGATGCGGCAGCGGCGCCCGCCGGTGTCGAAGTGGATGCACCAGCCGTCTTCACCGACCATCGCCAGGTAGGTGCTCCGCTGCTCGTCGCTGAGGCGTTCGAGATCGTCGCCGCGCAGGGTGGGATCCAGCCGGCAGCAGGCCCCGCAGCCTGAGATGCAACGCCAGTGAGGCATGGATGGGTCTCTCATGTGGAGCGGTGTCCGCTGCCCTGTGGCCCGGCACCGTTGCGATGTCGAAGCCTCAGTTTGCTGGCTGGGGGACGGACGGTTGCACTCTGCGTCGGTTGCAAGTTGCGTCGGCGCCGTGTCGGCTGCCAGCAGCGGGGCGGCAGTCGTGAGCCGATGGGTCAGCTGTGACAAGCCGTCACAGGCATGGCTGTGGAGGTGGGGATGGAGCCTCCCGGCGCCTTAGGGTTCGAACTAAGCTCCTCGCGCAGCACCCGGAACGACATGGGCATCGACTTCCACCTGATCGCCAATTTCGGAGCCCTGGCTTTGATCACCCTGGCCGGACCGGCCGTGATCTTCATCCTTTTCTACCGGCGCGGCGCCCTCTGAAGTCCTGGCGACTCCGCCCTGAGGTCCTCAGCGGCAGTCCCGTGCAGATTGCGGCTGGTCGCTGAAGCGTCCATGGTTATCGCGATCGCCGTTATCGGCGATCGCCAGTAGCTGTTTGCCACCTCAGGCATTCATTTGGTCTTCGTTCAGGTGCTCGCAATGTTGCCCGGAGAGGTCTTTTGACCGGCTTGGGCGGCAGGATCGTCTTGTTTTGGTGCCATTCGCGAGACCTGGCACTTGAACGAGCTGAGGGAGCCTGTCGGGACCGGCTCTGACATACCAGCCACTGGCTTGGCCTGGTCTCAGCCCGAGCTGGGATTGTTCTGGACCCTGGGCTCGACCGCAACGGGGTGCGCCTCGTCCCGAGAGCCCTCGAGCGATCTCAGCAGGACAGGCCCAGGGCCATGGCGGCGTCGCAGAACAGCCTGCGCAGCGCCGGGCTCTGTTCTGTGCCCTCAGCCGGCGTCGGCACATTGCCGGATTTGTCCATCGCGACAATCGTGCTGAGGCGTCGCTCTTCACCGGCCGCATTGCGGATCACCAGTCCGTCGCCGTCGCGCCGGCACCAGTAGGTGCGGTCCCGCCGCTGCAGCACCACCTCCTCCCCCTGTCGCGGCCGCAGCGCCACCAGCTCCAGCTGCAGCCGTTCCTGTCCCTGCCAGCGGTCCAGGCGCAGGTGGTAAGCCACATCCAGCAGGCCCCGCGGCAGCTCCTCTCCCTGCCAGCGCCAGGCCATCGCCCGGATCGTGCGTGTCCCCTGGGCCAGCTCCAGCTGCAGATGACCGCCGCGCAGCAGACGGGCTTCGTTCACCTGGCAGCCGCAGCTCCAGAACAGCGGCGCCGGATTCCCGATGCCGAAGGGCTCCAGGCGGCACAGGCGGGCGTGGAAGTCGCGGTCGATGCGCTCCAGCGCCAGCAATGCCTCGGGCTCCACCAGTCGTGCGGCGCCACCGTCTCCCAGCCACTGACGTGCCAGCTGCTCAAGCCGCTCCTGCAGCGCGCTCACCTGCTCGGCCTTCACCGTGAAGCCTCCGGCTGCGGGATGGCCGCCATGGCGCTCCAGCAGGTCAGAGCAGGCCGAAAGGGCCCTGTCGACGGCGAACCCGCGCGGCGCTCGCACGGACGCCCGCAGCTGCCCGTTGCCCTCACCCGCCAGCAGCGCCACCGGCAGCGAGAAGCGCTCCACCAGTCGTGAGGCCACGATCCCGATCACGCCGTGGTGCCAATGGCCCTGGGCCAGCAGCAGAAACGGCGCCCGCTGCGGACCATCGGCCTCGACCAGGGCCAGGGCCTCGGCTTCGATCGCATCGCAGAGCTCCCGTCGCTGGCGGTTCATCGCCTCGCAGGCCTGGGCCAGTTCCAGCGCCTGCTCCCGGTCATCGGTGGTGAGCAGATCCACCACCAGACGTGGATCGCCAAGTCGGCCGACGGCATTGATCCGTGGTGCGATCTGGAAGCCCACGGTCTGGGCATCCAGCGGCCGGGTCTCGATGCCGGCCAGTTGCTGCAGGGCCTGCAGTCCTGGCAGATCGCTGTGCCCCAACCGCGGCAGCCCGTCCAGGAGCCAGCGCCGGTTGACGCCGGCCAGCGGGGCCATGTCGGCGATGGTGCCGATGCAGAACAGATCCATCGCCATGGACAGGGCATCGGGGCGCCCCATGCGCCGGCACAGCCCCTCGGCCAGTACGAAGGCCAGCCCCACGCCGGCCAGGCCCCGGTAGGGCGAACCCTCCGGCGTGGTCGCCGGATGCAGCAGGGCCGTGTGCGGTGGCATCGCTGCCGGCAGGGTGTGGTGGTCGGTCAGGATCACCTCCAGCCCCAGGGCTTCGGCACGCTCGAGCGCCTCCAGAGCCGACACGCCGTTGTCGACCGTGATCAGCAGGCCGATCCCGGCAGCGGCGAGCCGCTCCACCATGGCGACATTGAGCCCATAGCCCTCCTGCATGCGGCTGGGGATCGCCGCCTCGGGCCTGGCCCCCAGACGCTGCAGCACCCCCACCAGCAGGGCGGTGCTGGTCATGCCGTCGGCGTCGTAATCACCGCAGATCGCCACGGCTTCGGCCCGGCCGCAGGCCTGGACCAGTCGTTTCTCGGCCGTGACCAGATCGGGGAAGTGCTGGCGAGGCTCCGGCGCCTCGGTCGGATCGAGCAGCTCGCGCAGGGCCGCTTCGCTGCGATGACCTCGTCGCCACAGCACCGCCAGCAGCTCCGGCGGCAGATCCAGCGCAGCGACCTCCGATTCCGGCCCGAAGGGATCGGGCGGCAGGGCGGTGGGCAGCAACCAGCGTTCCTCGAGGGGCTCAGAACGCAAGGGCTGAAGGCGAAGCGTTGCCATTGTGCGATCCCCTCGCCACTGCTGCATCACAGGTTTCCCCGGCTGCGGCATCAGCGCGCCATGGGCCGTCCGTTATGGGGCCTGCTCGGCTCGGCAGGATGCAGGGGCGTTCTCCAGTGACAGCGGCTGTCATGGTCAGCTCCCAGCTCCGGATTCCCTGCGATGCGGCGCCGATCCGGGCACTGCTCTGGGACGTGGACGGCACCCTGGCCGAAACGGAACTGGAGGGTCACAGGCGTGCCTTCAACCTCGCCTTCGCCGAGGAGGGCCTGTCCTGGAGCTGGGATGTCGACACCTACCTGCCGTTGCTGCGGATCAGCGGCGGGCGGGAGCGGATGCGCGCCTACGGCCGCAACCACGACCAGCCGCTCAGTGACGTCCTGATCGAGCGGCTGCAGCAGCGCAAGCAGCTGCACTACGACCGGTTGGTCCGTTCCGGTGGTGTGGGCCTGCGGCCGGGTGTGCGGCGGCTGATCCTTGAATGTCGGGCAGCGGGGCTGCAGCAGGCGATTGTCACCACCAGCGGCCGCGCTTCGGTCCAGGCCCTGGCGCATGGAGCAGCCTCAGGCCTGAGCGAGGCCTTCGCCTTCTGGGTCTGCGGTGAGGACGTCGAGCGCAAGAAGCCAGATCCCCAGGGCTACCGCCAGGCGATCGAGCGCCTGGGTCTGGCGCCTGAGCAGGTGGTGGCGATCGAGGACTCCCGCAATGGCTTGGAGGCCGCCATCTCTGCCGGTCTGACCTGCCTGGTCACGCTCAGCGACAGCTCCCGTTGGGAGGCCGGTGCCAATGGACGCCAGGGCTTCGAGACGGCCCTGGCGGTGCTGGATGGCCTGGGCGAGCCGGAGCGACCGCTGCGGCAGCTTGACGGCGCCGGACCGGCTTCCTCCCTGGTGACGCTGCCGTGGCTACAACAGCTGAGGGCGGAGGCATGAATGGCCCCGCACGCCAGAGCACCCGTCTGCGGGGGCTGGAACGCCGTTTCGGCGGCTCGCTGCTCGCCCAGCTGCGGGCCGGCTGGCGCTCAGCCAGCCTCACCCTGCTGGGCCTGCTGCTCGGCTTCTACCTCGCTCAGAACATTTCCTCGCTGCTGCTCGTCCACATGCCGGGCGGACGTCCCGCCGGTGTGCTGCTGCTGGTGCTGCTGTTCGAGCTGGTGGTGCGTGTGCGCAGCCGGGTCGTCTCCGAGACCCCTTCGCTGGCCTGGGTGATCGTCGACAACCTGCGTCTTGGAGCCACCTATGCCCTCGTGCTCGAGGCCTTCAAGCTTGGGACCTGATCCGTGCCCTGCGCCTCGCCTCGATCCGCTGCTGCGGCAGGGCTTCGTGCTGCCGCTGCTGGAGCAGCTGCGCCGTTGGCAGCATCAGGCCCGCAGCGGTGAGCGGCGCCTGCCGCTGATTGCCCTCAACGGGCCGGTGGGGGCGGGCAAGACCACACTCGGTCGCCAGCTCGAGGCGCTGGCACCGCAGTTCGGTCTGCGGTTGCGGGTGGCGTCGATCGATGATCTCTACCTGAGCTGGCCCGAACGGGGCGAGCGGCTGGCCGGCAATCCCTTCGGCGTCAGTCGGGTGCCTCCCGGCAGCCATGACCTGCCGCTGTTGCTGAGCGCGCTGGTCCGCTGGCGGCAGACAGGATTCCTGACCTTGCCTCGCTTCGACAAGACCCTGGCGGCGGGACAGGGCGACCGAGCCGGCTGGCAGGACGATGCCTGTGATGCGCTGGTGCTGGAGGGCTGGCTGATGGGTTGCCAGCCACTACCAGACGCCTGCCTGGCCAGCGTGTTGCAGGCGGTCAACCGTGCGGAGAGGACAGCGGACGACTGGCCTGCTGCAGCCCCGAGGGCATCTGCCGGCAGGAGCGGAACCACGGGTCTGGACCTTGGCAGCGGCCCGGCGCTGCGGCCCGAAGAGTGGAGCTGGCTGTCCCGCTGGAACCGGGAGCTCACCGATTACCTGCCGTTGTGGCAGGCCTGTGACGGCCTGTGGCTGCTGCGTCCGCTGCACTGGGGACTGCCGCGGCGCTGGCGCTTTCAGGCCGAGGCGCAACAGCGTCGTGCCGGTGGCGGCTGGTTGTCGGCGGCTGATCTGGACCGACTCGTGCGCGCCAGCCTCTGTTCGCTGCCACCAGCGCTCTATCAGGAGCCGCTGACGCGGCATCTGCCAGGCCTCATCCACTCAGAAGCTGCCAAGGGCATCCGGGGGAGCTGGGAGGAAGGCGGTGGCAGCTGGGCCACCGGTGCGGCGCCGCAGATGCCAGGGATGGACCTGGCCTGGCAGGAGTCATGTCTGGAGGCCGGGACGGCTGCCCAGGGCAGCGAACCAGTGACGCCAGAAGGGCAACAGCCGCCCACCCAGGCTGTGGCCTGGCTGGACGGCCGACGCCGTTGTCGCTCGATCTGGCTTCAGCCCTCGCTGTCGCCTTCCTCTTCAGCCACGGGGTAGACGAAGCCCTGGGCGCGTCCGCTGAGCACGGCCTTGCCGATCGACAGCGCTTTGGCGGCGGCCACGCCTGCCTTGGCCTTCCAGTGGGCGTGGCGCTGATTGCGCTTGCCTTTTGAGGTCTTCTTCTTGGGAACTGCCATCGTTGCGTCCGCGGGCCAAACGGAGATCATCCGTTGTCGCGCCAGCTTTCGTCAAATGGCTACAGTCATTTTCCGATCCAGACTTCCGTGACCACCGGATCAGGCTCCCCCGCGCCGCCCCCTGCACAGCCTATGCGGCAATCCTTGAGTTTCGGCCCTTTCGGGGGACCGGTCCCTTCCTACAGCCAGATGCTGCGGGAGATCCGTCAGGGTCAGGTCAAGTCCCTGGAGCTGCAGCCACGTCAGCGCCAGGTGAGCGTCACCTATCGCAGTGGGCAGCGTGTCGAGGTGCCGGTCTTCAGCGAGAACCAGCTGCTGCTGCGCACGGCCGAGCAGGCGCGCGTCCCGCTCACCGTTCGCGATGAGCGCGGCGAGGAGGCGATGGCCGGTCTGTTCACCAACGCCCTGCTGCTGATCCTGCTGTTGGCGGGCCTCGGACTGCTGATCCGCCGCTCAGCCCAGGTCGCCAACAAGGCGATGGGATTCGGTCGCAGCCAGCCCCGCCTCCAGGCCGAAGGCTCGATCCAGGTGCGCTTCGAGGATGTCGCCGGCATCCAGGAGGCCAAGCAGGAACTGCAGGAGGTGGTCACCTTCCTCAAGTCACCGGAACGCTTCACCGCAGTCGGCGCCAAGATTCCCAAGGGCGTGCTGCTGGTCGGCCCTCCCGGCACCGGCAAGACCCTGCTGGCCCGCGCCATCGCCGGTGAGGCCGGCGTTCCTTTCTTCTCGATGGCGGCCTCCGAGTTCGTCGAGTTGTTCGTGGGCGTTGGTGCCAGCCGCGTGCGGGATCTGTTCCGCCAGGCCAAGGCCAAGGCACCCTGCATCATCTTCATCGATGAGATCGATGCGGTCGGACGTCAGCGTGGTGCCGGCATCGGCGGTGGCAACGACGAGCGCGAGCAGACGCTCAACCAGTTGCTCACCGAGATGGATGGCTTCGAAGAGAACGGTGGCGTCATCCTGCTGGCGGCCACCAACCGACCCGATGTGCTGGATTCAGCCCTGATGCGTCCCGGTCGCTTCGATCGCCGCATCACCGTCGATCTTCCCGATCGGCGCGGCCGCGAGGAGATCCTGGCCGTGCATGCCCGCACACGCCCCCTGGATCCTGTGGTGCAGCTGTCCGACTGGGCCGCGCGTACGCCCGGTTTCTCCGGCGCCGACCTCTCCAACCTGCTCAACGAGGCGGCCATCCTCACCGCCCGTCGCCAGCAGAGCAGCATCGATGAGCAGGCTCTCAGCGATGCTCTCGAGCGGATCACGATGGGCCTGACGGCCGCTCCGCTGCAGGACAGCGCCAAGAAGCGTCTGATCGCTTACCACGAAGTGGGCCATGCGCTGCTGACCACGCTGTTGCCCCACGCAGATCGACTCGACAAGGTGACGCTGCTGCCACGCGCCGGCGGTGTCGGCGGCTTTGCCCGCACCATGCCGGATGAGGACATCCTCGATTCCGGACTGATCAGCCGCGCCTATCTGCAGGCAAGGCTTGTGGTGTTGCTGGGAGGCCGAGCTGCCGAGACGGTGGTGTTCGGTCCCAGCGAGGTCACCCAGGGGGCGGCCGGCGACCTTCAGATGGTCAGTCGCATCTGCCGCGAAATGGTCACCCGCTACGGCTTCTCCGAGCTTGGCCCGGTGGCTCTGGAAGGCGAGGACGCCGAGGTCTTCCTCGGCCGCGACTGGCTGCGCTCCCAGGCTCCCTATTCCCTGGCGACGGGCAACCGCATCGACCGCAAGGTGAGGGATCTGGCCTGTTGGGCGCTGCAGCGGGCGATGGCGATCCTGTCGCCGCGCCGCCAGCTGATGGATGAGCTGGTCGAACGGCTGATCGAAGAGGAGACGATCGATGGCGATCGCTTCCGCCAGGCGGTCGAGACCTGGCAGGCGGCCCATCCAGACCTGGCAGTCCAAGGCCTCGAAGACCACGCGGCAGTGGTCTCCTCTCCAGCTGCAGTGCTGGCTGCCTCCTGAATTCGCCAGAGTTCTGTCCCCTGGCGGCAACCAGCGCAGAGATCACCCAGCGCCTTGGGGTGATCACATCAGAATGCCAACGGAGGACGCACGGGTCTGATGAGCCGGTTCAGCCGCCATGCCATGCGCCTGCGCCATTTGTGGACGGCCTACCTGCTGGCGATGCTGTTCCATGTGGAGCTCGGCCTGATGCCGCTGTTCCATGGCTTGTCTGCCGAGATCGAAAGTCAGGTGCCGAAGCAGAACCTCGCCGGCGTGTTCTGGGCGATGTTGATCTATTTCCTGCTCCCCCTGGTGTCTCTGGTGATGATCGCCTATGCGGAGGGTTCCGAGCCGGGAGTCCATCAACGTTTCTGGTCGCGGTGGCGTCGCGTTCACTTCGGTCTCAGCATCGTCTATACAGTCACCAACATTCCTCATCTGATTGCAGACATCCTGGTGCCTGACTCCCGCGGTGATCAGGTGTTTCTGATGGCGGTGCTGCTCGGCCTCGGTCTTCTGATCAACCGCGAAGCCTGGCTGTGGTGCCGCAGCGGCTCAGCCCAGCACTGAACGATCCGCCGCTGCTGGCCCAGCTGGCCCTGCTTTGCCGCTGTGCCGCTCCTGACTGCAGCCAAACCGCATCCCGCCAATCGCGACGCCGCCATGGCAGGCCGGTCAGCCGGGAAGAACCGGGCGGTGTTCACGACCGCGGCGGTACCGTCCGGCGTGCAGATTTCACTCATAGAGTGCGAATCACTCGGCAGTACCGGGATGTCTTCCATCGGGCGTTCCTCCTCCTCATTTGCCACCCGTTCCTCAGCACGCGAGCTCAGGCAGGCGCGGCAGAGCGCACGCGTCAGCGGCAGGCCCAAGCCGCCACCACCGGGCGGTCCAAGGTTCGTTCCGCTGTTGCTGATGGCGCTGCTGCTGGGTGGAATGGGCACCGTGCTGGTGCGTTCCGGCGCCTTCTTCGCTGGTGGCCTGCCGCTCACCAACGACGCAGTCCCCACCTGCCCGGGACCTTTGAACCGCTGGGCCGACCAACGGCTGCAGCAGCTGCGGCGGCAGCTGGAACGGGACCATGCGATCTATCGCAGCAACGGCGCCTCCCCCAACGCCATCGGTGCCGCCATGCTCTGGATCGATGATCGGATCATCGATCAGCATGTCGCTGCCGAGCGGCAGCAGATCCGCTCGAGCCTGCTGCGCTCCTCACGCTGTCTGGTGGAGTTCCAGCCCTGATCATCGCCGCCCTGCCGAACGTCAAAGCCGTGATCGCTGATCTGCCGTCGTGATCACGGCGGGTCTGGCTCGCTCAGCAGGATGATGTGGCCGAGTGGCTTCCATCGGCCATGCAGCGGAGCTGCTTCCATCTTTCGATCCCCGCCGTTGACCTGGAGACGACGGTGCGCTGGTACGTCGATACCCTTGGCTGCTGGCTCGGCCGCCGCAGCTCTGAGGCTGCGATCCTCGATCTGGGGGGCCATCAGCTGGTTGCCCAGCGCCTCACTCCGGGGGAGGAATTGGAGCCGCAGAGAGGCATCTACCCCCGCCATTTCGGACTGGTGTTCGAGGATCTCTCCAGCTGGCAGGCCCTGCGCCAGAGGATCGAGGCCGCTGGCCTGCCCTTCGCGGTCGAACCCAAATGCCGCTTCCCAGGTGAGCGACTCGAGCATCACACCTTCTTCCTGATCGATCCCAGCGGCAACTGGCTTGAGTTCAAGCACTACAGCCACCCTGATGCGATTCTCGGCTGCCAGGATCTTGAGGTCGTCGGTGATGCCGCGCTGCGATGAGCCACGTGGATGATGCTCAGGCGCGACGGCTGCGCAGCCGTGCTCGACTGCTGGAGTTCCTCAAGTTCCGGGTGCTGGCGTCCCAGGAGGCCTTCTTCGAGGCCTGGCGCCTGGCCACACCCGCCGCGCCCGAGGCCTCACCGCCTCCAGGAGCTGCTGCTCTGACCTCGCTCGATCTGATCGGCTTCCGGCGCTGGCTGCAGCCCCTGTGGCCTGAGGCTGCTGTCCTGAGCGATGCCGACCTGCACCATTGCCTCGAGCAGGCGCATCATCTCTATGTCGATCCGCCAGTACGCCGGCAGGGCTGAGCCCGGTCCGCAGGGGCGGCGGCCGCTCAGCGCGGGCGGGTCTCCATCTGCAGCAGGCTGCTGCCCTCCTGATCGAGCAGTTCCAGCCGGCCCTGTTCATCGAGACGCCAGCGGCGCACCTTGCGCAGATCGGCGATGAAGCGCGCCTCGTCGGCCTTCACCTCCGCTTCACAGTCGAGCATCGTGCTGCCGGCTGGCTCGAGTCGCACGGCATCGGCCTCCAGCGTGAAACTGCCGATGAAGCGATTGCAGTCGCCGCTGCCGGTCAGTTCACGGCTGAGGGGATCGAGGCGGAACTGCTGCTCCTGCCTCGGGGCCCCGGGCGGAGTCGGCACGCTGGCCGCCGGCGCCCGCAGCCACTGCAGCCCCCGCAGCGGTGCGTCCCCGACCGGTTCGAGGCTGAGGCGTGCCGGCGGCTTGTGGCCCCCCAGCACCGGAACGGCCGTAGGAGTGCTGAACAACAGGCGATCACCCTCCTGGATGCGGGCCCGCAGTCGGTAGCGCCCAGCCGGCTGGATCGCTGCCTCCAGGTAAGTCAAGGTGAACGGATAGGGCGAACTGCCCGCGACGCTGGCGCGGCTGCGACCCCGCAGCACGGTCCGTCCCTTGCCGCCTGCGTCTTGCTCGATCAGCTGCACATCGAGCACGGCACCCTCGGGCAGGGGAAAAGGCCGGCTCAGGACCACCTCGCCTCTTAGCTCCCCGGCGACCGCAGGCCATGCGGCCGCAAGCATCGCCGTCACGCAGAACACAGCCTGCAGGCCGCCCAGCCGCCTCCAGTTGAGCCAGGGCCGGCGCAGGAACGCCGCAGCGGGCGAGTGGCGACGGGACACCTGGGTAGAACGAGGAGAGACAGGCTAGGCAGCCTGCCCGGCCGCTTCGGCCCCCTCCAGCAGGTTGATTCGATAGAGCACCTCTTCGAGCGCATCGGCGGCGCTGATGGCGCTGAAGCGCTGGGGAAGGTCGGGACCGCAGCAGCTGGCAAGCGGAGCCAGCACCGTCCAGGGCCGGGCATGGCAGAACTGCACGACGCTGAACCGTTCGCCTGTCTCTCCGGCAGGCGCGACGACGCGGTGCCAGCCAGCGGGGATCAGGCCATTGCTGAGCCGCTCCAGCATCAGGCCGGTGTTGAGGATCACCCGTCCCGGCGGCGGACAGACCGGCAGCCAGCGATCCTCCAGTTTCAGTTCCAGTCCAGGCGCAGTGGCGCGGGGCAGGGCCGTGATCAGGTTGATGTCGGCGTGGGGGGCCGCCCAGACATGTCCCTGCCCCGGGGCGGCGGCCATCGGCGGGTAACGCAGCGCCCGCGTCAGCGTGGGGGCTTCGTGAACCATCTCATCGAACAGGGTTTCGGCGCCGCCCAGCCCTAGGGCGATCACCCTCAGAACGCGCCGCTGCAGATCCGCCAGAGCCCGGTGAAAACGGCCGAGCACCTCGGAGATGCCCGGGACGGCCGTCTCCGGCAGCAGCGGATCGGGGTAGAGCAGTGGATGGCGTCGCCGTAGCGGGTGTGCCGGCGACAGCGGTTCGGACCAGTTGAGCATTTCCTTCCAGTCCGCCAGGCTCTCGCCTGCGGCGGTTTCCACCAGCACGCCGGTGTAGCCGGCCTGGCCGCTGCTGCCGCTGGCGCAAAAGCGCTGTTTCTGCTCGTGCGGCAGCGCGAAGAATTCCGCCAGCAGGGCATAGGCGGTGTCAATCAGGTCCTCGGAGAGATCGCTGCGGCAGTAGACGAAGCCGCTGGCCAGGCTCCGCCTCACCCCGTCGACGACCGCCCTGCGGCGATGCGCATCCCCCCGTTCGAAGGCGAGCAGGTCGACATCAAGAATCGGATCCACGCCGCCGCGTCCGTCCAGGGGCGCAACGTTAGATCGGATGCGGCAGGCTGAATCGCCGGCCCATGTGCCTCGATGCGCCGTCTTCCCTCTGTTCTCTGGATTCCTCCGGCCGTGGTGGCGATCCCCTGGGCTCAGGAGCTGATCGACCAGCTGGTCTTCGCCGGCCACTGGAATCTGCCGATGGTTCCGGGTGGGCCGATCACCGGCGTGTTCACGGCACCGTTCAGCCATGGCGGCATCGGCCATCTGATCGCCAACACCATCTGGTTTCTGCCCCTGTCCTGGCTGGTGCTGCTCAAGAGCCGCCGCGACTACCTGGCGGTGTGGCTTGGGGTCTACGCCACCGCGCTGCCGGTCTGGCTGTTCTGGCCGGTCGGCAGCCATGGCCTCTCCGGCGTCAACTACGGCCTGCTGGGCTATCTGCTCTGGATCGGCTGGCTGGAGAAACGCCCCACCACCCTGCTGCTGTCATTGTTCTGCCTGCTGGCGTATGGGGGGCTGCTGCCGTCGCTGCTGCCGTTCCTCAGTCCACCCGGCGTCAGCTGGATCGGCCATGCCTCCGGCTTCCTGGGGGGAGTGCTGGCGGCCCTTGCCATCCATCGTGAGCCCCAGACCAGCTGAGCTGCCATGACCCTGTTGCTGCTGCTGCTGGCGGCCCTGATCCAGGTGCGCGGCCAGCCCCTCGACGGTGGTGTGGTGAGCGGCAGCGCCGTGCTCCCCCTCGAGCGGGCGGCCGGCGGCGACACCCCGGTTCTGGCGCTGAGCAGCGAGCGCGGCGACCTGCGCCTGCTGCTTGACACCGGGGCCACCGCAACGATGGTCACACCGGAGCTGGTGCGGCGCCTCGGCCTTGCCAGCACCCCGATGGCACCCGAGGCGTTCGGTCTGGCCGGCGGCGGCGATGACTGTGCCGGTCTGCGTCCGCACCGAACGCGGCTGCCCGATGTGCATCTGCTGGGCCCGACCCCAGGTTCCGGCCGCGTCAGCCTGCGGGGCATCGAGGCCCTGGTGCTGCCCGTCGCTGCCCTGCCGCCGGGTGTCGATGGCGTGCTCGGCGCCCCGACGCTGCGCCGTCAGCCCCTCTGGATCGACCCGCTCGCCGGCCGCATCGGCTTTGGTGCGGCAGCTCTGGCTCTGGCGGATCGTGACGCCCCTCTGGCGCGGCAACGTGTGCCGCTGCGCTGGGCGCAGGGGGCTCCGCTGCTCAACCTGACCACACCGGTCGGAATCCTGCCGGCGCTTGCGGACACCGGTGCCGAAGGCCTGTTCGTCAGCCCGCGGCTTGCGGCCCGCCTGCCGCTGCCGGGTCGTGGGCGGGTGCTGCGCCTGGTGGGGTTCTGCGGCGAGCAGCCGGTCGAGCAGCGCGACATCACCGGACTGAGTCTGTCCGTCGTGACAGCCCTGCCAGCGCGACCAGCTGGGGCAACCCCCCCATTGCCGGTGATCATCACCGACAACCCGGTCTTTCAGGCCCTGGGGGTGGAGGCGATCGTCGGACAGGAACTGCTGCGCCAACGCCGGCAGCTCTGGCGACTGGACATCAACCCGCCATGGCTGGAAGTCGACTGACCGGATCGATGGACGCGATCGCTCCGGAGCCAGATGGTTGGCGCCAGACGTCATCCGCAACGATCTGTTCGCCGGCCGGGAGCCGCTCAGCGGGGCGGCTGCCGCGCTGGAGCCATCAGGCGCTGAGATCCTGCAGAGGCGCCCACTGCGCCATCAGCTGCTCGTGGCGGACCAGGCGATAGCGGGTGTGCTCATCCGGCTGGATCCGGTACTGGTTGCGCAGGGCGGCGAGCTGCTGCCGCAGGGCATTGAGGACGGGGTGGTTGTCGTTCAAGGCTCTGGGACGAACCCTGAAACATTAACAGAATCAAAAGATCGTCCCCATGGCTGAACGGGGCTGGCGCACCGCTGGCATTCAGGCGGGCGACCGATGGGCGCGACGGCCCGGGTCAGGGGCCCGATAGGATCCCGCCTGGCCCCCGCTACGGGTCCAGGCATGGATCTGACGCCCTTTCTGGACACACTCGAGGGGACCAGTCTCGATCAGGTTCTTCTGTCGGTGGCCATCCGCGGCAAGGTGGCCATCGCGATGAAGGGTCGCTTTCTGCTGCGGGCCGTCTGTGAGAACTTTCAGGACCGCAGCCACATCGGCTGCGCCGTCACGGACGAAACCTCCTGTCTGGCCTATCTGGCCCGTGAGCCCTACGACCTGCTGATCTGCACCGACCGCCTGGAGGAGGGCAACGGCTTCGAGCTCAGTCGCAAGGCCCGCTCGGCCCAGTCCAATCTCAAGGTCGTGGTGCTGGCCCTTGGAGATGTGATCCCGGCTGAATACGCCGAGGCTCCCTGGCTCGATGCGGTGGTGGCCGAGGCCGATGTGGTCGACGATCAGCGTCCGCTGCAGGCTGCGGTGATTGCGGTGATGGGCAACCATTCGTACCGCAGTCCCTCCCTGCGGACCGGCATCCTTCCCTACCTGAGCTGTCCGCGGCTGACTCCGCGCGAATATGAAGTGCTGGACCTGCTCGCCAGCGGCATGACCGATCGCGAGATCGCTCGCTCGCTGGTGGTCAGTGAAGAAACGGCCAGGACTTACACCAAGCGCCTGCTGCAGACCCTCGGCGTCAACAACCGGCTGCAGGCGGTGCTCAAAGGCATGCGCTGCGGCATGATCCAGATCTGATCAGGAGTGTGCCGCCACATCAGCGCGGCTGGGCGTGGCCAGACCTTCGTCACGGGTGTCCCGGATGGTCCCGTGTCTGACATTGGTGGCCGCTGGACAGCGGTTGCCACGGGATCTCGCAGCGGAGCCGAGGTGGCTCGAGCCTTGCACCAAATCCCCTCTGCAGCCGCAACGCATCGCGACAGTGGCAGCCAGGTGGTTGAGACGCTTTTAAGCTGAGGTTCAGCTTGCAGCCGCGATGCCCCATCTCCTGTCGCCGCTGCGCTCCTGGCTGAAAGAAGAGCGACGGCTTCTGCCCCGCTCGGTGAAGCTCTGGTGGGTAGGTTTCAGCTCACTGCTGCTGCTGGCGGTGCTGCTGGCCGTGGAGGTTCGCAGGCGCGAGCAGAGCATCAGCACCGCACTCGACGCCAAGCGCCTGGAGCAGCTGGATCTGGTCGCTGAGGCACTCAGTGACCTGCGCCGGACCGCCTTTGACTGGGCCCGCTGGGACGACTCGCTGCAGTTCGTCCAGGGTCGCAATCCGGGCTTTGTGCAGCGGGACCTGGAACAGACCTCCCTGTTCGACGGGGGTGGGGTGATGCTGTTGTTCGACCGCGACGGTGAGGTGTTGATCACCTACCGCAAGGCCGGTGCCAACCAACTCGCCGATCAACCGCTGCAACGCTGCGCCGAGGCCAATCTCGACAAGCTGACATCGCTGGCCAGCGCCATCAGGCTGCTCTGCCCGGGGGCCGGGAACCACGCCCACCTCGGGATCCTCACCCAGATCAGCAACAACGCCAGCACGGCCCCGGCGGAGGGTGCCCTGGTGATGTTCGAGCCCATGGTCGGCAGTACTCATGGGCCGCGACTGCGGCAGCAGTTGCAGGCCCTGGCCGCCCAGCTGGTCAGCCACAACATGCAGAACCTGGACTCCCTGCCCGGCTCCCTGCGCCTTTATGGGGCGGATGGGCAGCCGATTGGGCTGCTGCGCCAATCCAGTCTCGGCCCGCTGCTGGATTCGCTGCGCGACGACCTGCTGCTGCTGCTGGCACTGCTCGTGCCCCTGCTGCTGATCCGCATGCAGCTCACCCTGGTGCATCGTCGACAGCGCCTGCACACCCTGCATCGGGAGCGGCTGGCCACGGAGCGCATCCGGCGGGTCTGCCAGCAGCTCGACGGGCTGCTGGGCCCACAGGGGCAGGCTGATGAGACCCAGTCGGTCCAGCGTCGGGTCATGGATCGGCTGGTCAGCCCCGACAATCTGGGTCCGGAACCGGGTGGTCACCCGCTGGCACTGGAGCGGCGTCTCGACGCTTTCGCCCGTCGCTTTCAGCACTTTCTCGATGGAGCCCACAACCTGGCGCTGCTCGATCAGCTCACCCAGCTGCCCAATCGACGCTTCTTCATCGAACAGCTGGCTCTGGAGGTGCAGCGTCACCAGCAGGAACAGCAGCCGATCGCCCTGCTGTTCGTCGACATCGACCGGTTCAAGGAGATCAATGACAGTTTTGGTCACTCCACCGGCGATCTGGCCCTGGTTCTGGTTGCCCAGCGCCTGCGCCAGCAGATCGGGCTGCATGACTTCCTGGCCCGCTATGGCGGCGATGAGTTCGTGATCCTGCACCAGCTGGACAAGGCGGCACCTTCCGATGTGGAGCACCAGCACAGCAACAGCCTTCGCTTCGCCGAGCGCATTGCCGCTGCCTTTGAGGGGCCGGTTGATCTCGATGGTGTCGCGATCGAACTGAATCTCAGCCTCGGCATCACTCTGTTGCGTCCCGACCTGCCCAGGCCCGAGGCCGCCATGCAGCAGTGCGATCTGGCCATGCTGCAGGCCAAGCAGAACAAGCACAACCGAATCGCCATCTTCGATCTCGATCGTGCCGATCCCCGCGACAGCGACTACGAGCTGTACACCGATCTGCTCCAGGCGATCCGCGATCACCAGCTGACGGTTCTGTTTCAGCCGATCGTCGACTGCCAGGGTTTTCCCAGGGCCGTTGAGGCTCTGGGACGCTGGAATCATCCTCGCCGCGGCTGGGTGCCACCGGAGCAGTTTCTGAGTCTGGCGGAACGTCACCGCCAGATCCTGCGCCTCTCCGATGCGCTGCTGCGTCAGGCGCTGACCGGCTTCGCCAGCATCCAGGTGGCCAGCGGCCAGCCGCTGAGCCTGTCGTTCAACATCAGCCCGTCACAGCTGGAGGATCCCAGCCTCGTCAATCGCATCATCCGTCAGCTGGAGCTGTATCGGATTGCCCCGGTTCAGTTGACTCTGGAGCTCACTGAACGGGGCATTCTTGAGGGCTCGGTGATTGTTCAGGATAACCTGAAGCAGTTGCGGCAACAGGGCATCCGCCTCTCACTGGATGATTTCGGCACCGGTCAATCCTCCCTTAGCCTGCTGAGCCAGCTGCAGCCTGACGAGGTGAAGATCGATCGCTCTTTCGTGATGGCCATGGAGAGCGACCCCTACGCACTCCAGATCATCACGCTGCTCTGCCGCATGGCACCGGCGCTGGGCTTCGAGCTGGTCGCCGAAGGGGTGGAGGATTCCTCCAGTTTCGAGCGGTTGCGGGAGCTGGGCATCAACCGTTTTCAGGGTTACTGGTTCGCCAGGCCCATGCCGTGTGCGTCGGTTGATGCCACCGCGCCATTGCCGCAGCTGGCCCTGGGGTGAGCCTCAGGCTCCGCCAGCCGTGGTCGCTGCTGCACGCAGACGGCCTTCGGCGGCCCGGCAGGCCCGGGCGATCACGCCCTCCTCATCAGCCGGCACCACATGCAGGCGGAAGCGGCCCAGCCAGGCCAACTCATTGCTGAGATCGCGCTGCAGCTGCTCGTCGTTCTCACCGATGCCACCGCTGAGGGCAATCACATCGACGCCAGCGAGGCTGGCCGCCATCGCCCCGATGCCTTGGCGCAGCCGCTCGCAGAACACCGCAATCGCCAGTTCCGCGCCCGCATGTCCGGTCGCTGCCGCCTGCCGCAGTTCGCGCATGCTGCCGCTCAGACCGGAGAGGCCGAGCAGACCGCTGGCCGCCTGCAGCTGCTGCTCCAGATCCTCAGGGCTGACGCCCCGTCGCAGCAGATCCAGCAGCACACCCGGATCGATGCTGCCGCTTCGGCTTGCCATCACCAGGCCCTCCATCGGCGTGTAGCCCATGGTGGTGGCGATGCTGCGACCATCACGAATCGCGCAGAGCGAACAGCCCGCTCCCAGATGGCAGCTGATCAGCCGCAAGGGCCTGGACACGCCCGAGCCCTCCAGCCGCTGCACCACCTCACTGACATGCTGGTGGTTGAGGCCGTGGAATCCGTAGCGCCGCAGGCCCAGTTCCCGCCAGGCAGCGGGCAGGGCGTAGGTGTAGGCCTCAGCTGGCAGGGTGCTGTGGAAGCCCGTGTCGAAACAGGCCCACTGCGGCACAGCGTCGAGCCGATCGGCCAGCCAGCGCATCACCCGCAGGGCAGGAGCGTTGTGCAGCGGTGCCAGCGACACCAGATCCTCCAGTTCATGGAGCACCTGAGGCTCAAGACGGGTGGGGGCTGTGAAGCGCCGGCCACCGTGCACGACGCGATGTCCCACCAGGGCCAGCGTGTCGCCCCTGCGCTCGAGCAGGGGCCCGATGCCGGAGCACAGCACCGCCTCCGGAGAGTCCGGCGCGCCGGGTTCGGCCGTGGCCTGCCAGCTCCACTGCTGACGCCAGAGCACCGCATCATCGGAGCCGATCAGGGCCGCCTTGAGAGAGGAGCTGCCGGCGTTGACGACCAGCACGGCAGCGGCGGGCCGCTCAGCTTCTGATGGGGGCGGCGCCGGCCGACCCTGGTTTGCTGCCATCAGGACTCGCCGTTCGGCAGCGACCAGGTCCAGGCGCGGATCTCCGGCGCGTCGATGCCATGCTGATGGGCATAGCTGCGGTGCCGCAGGATTTCATCCTTCATCCGCTCCTTGACATGAGCGGCGCGGGATCCGAGCCCAGGCACACGATCGATGACATCAATCACCAGGTTGAAGCGGTCGATCTGATTGTTCATCGCCAGCTCCAGAGGGGTGTTGATGTTGCCTTTCTCTTTGTAGCCGCGCACGTGGAAATTGGCATGGTTCCGCCGCCTGTAGGTGAGTCGATGAATCAACCAGGGGTAGCCGTGGAAGTTGAAGATCACCGGCTTGTCGGTCGTGAACAGTGAGTCGAAATCTCGATCCGACAGTCCATGGGGATGTTCGCTTGGCTCGGTCAGGGCGAACAGCTTCACCACGTTCAGCACGCGGATGCGCAGCCTGGGAATCTCACGTCGCAGGATCTCAACTGCCGCCAGCGTCTCCTTGGTGGGGATGTCACCGGCACAGGCCATCACCACATCCGGCTCGTCGGGGTCGCTGCCGTGGTGGTCGTTGCTTGCCCAGCTCCACAGGCCAATGCCCTTGGCCACGTGTTGGCGGGCCTGGTCCAGCGTCAGGTACTGGAGGTGTTTCTGCTTGTCGGAGACGATGATGTTGCAGACGTTCGGTTCCACCAACGCCGTTTCCGCCACGGCCAGCAGGGAATTGGCATCAGCCGGAAGGTAGACCCGCACCACCTCGCCGCTCTTGTTGCCGGCCAGATCGATGAAGCCTGGATCCTGGTGGGTGAAGCCGTTGTGATCCTGGCGCCACACGGTCGAGCTGATCAGGCAATTCCACGGCCCGATCGGAGCGCGCCAGGGGGCGTGATGGATGCAGCTCTCCAGCCATTTGGCGTGCTGATTGAACATCGAGGCGATCACATGGGCGAAGGCCTCATAGGTGTGGAAGAAGCCATAGCGGCCGGTGAGCAGATAGCCCTCCATCATGCCCACCAGGGTGTGCTCGCTGAGCATCTCGACCACGCGACCGTCGCGGCTCAGTTCACTGCCGTTCATGTCTTCGGGCAGAAACTCCTCCATCCACACCTTCTTGCTGCGCTCGAAAATCGCCTGAAGGCGATTGGAGGCGGTTTCATCAGGTCCGAACACCCTCAGAGAGTTCGGGTTGAGGCCGATTGCATCGCGCAACAGTTCCCCGAGCGGATAGGTGTTCTCGTGCTCCACCGAACCGGGCGCCGCGACCGACACGGCGTAGTCGCTGATCTGGGGCAGGCGCAGCTTGTGGCGAAGCAGACCGCCGTTGGCATGCGGATTGGAGCCCATGCGCCTTTGGCCCCGCGGCGACAGAGCCTGCAGCTCGGCTCGAAGGGTGCCGTTGTCATCAAACAACTCCCCGGGGCGATAGCTGTGCAGCCACTCCTGCAGCATGCGCAGCTGCTCGGGGTTGTGGCAGGGATCGGGCAGGGGCACCTGATGGGACCGCCAGAAGCCCTCGAGCTTCTTGTCGGCCAGTGTGGCCGGACCGGTCCAGCCCTTGGGGGAGCGCAGCACGATCATCGGCCAGCTGGGTCTGGTGGCCTCACCGCTGCTTCTCGCCTCATGCCGGATGGCCTTGATGCGTGCGATCGCCTCATCCATCGCCGCCGCCATCTGCCCATGCATGGCGGCAGGGTCGTGGCCCTCCACGAACAGTGGATCCCAGCCGTAGCCGCGCATCAGGCTCTCCAGCTCGGAGCGGGGAATCCTGGCCAGCAGGGTGGGATTGGCGATCTTGTAGCCGTTGAGGTGCAGCACCGGCAGCACCGCTCCGTCGTGGATCGGGTTGAGGAACTTGTTGATGTGCCAGCTGGTGGCGAGTGGGCCGGTCTCCGCTTCGCCGTCACCGACGCAGGCCAGGGCGATCAGTTCCGGGTTGTCGAACACGGCCCCGCAGGCGTGCGACAGCACATAGCCCAGCTCGCCGCCTTCATGGATGGAACCGGGGGTTTCCGGCGTGCAGTGGGAGCCGATGTGTCCCGGAAAGGAGAACTGCTTGAAAAAGCGCCCCATTCCCTCGGCATCACGGCTCTTGTCCGGGTACACCTCGCTGTAGGTGCCATCGAGATAGGTGGGTCCCAGCACACCGGGTGCCCCGTGGCCCGGACCGGACAGATAGATCATGTCCAGGTCATGGTGACGGATCACCCGATTGGCATGGGCCCAGATGAAGGCCTGTCCGGGGCTGGATCCCCAGTGCCCCAGCAGGCGGGTCTTGATGTGTTCGGGCTGCAGCGGCTCTTGCAGCAGCGGATTGGCCCGCAGATAGATCATCCCCACCGCCAGGTAGTTGGCGGCGCGCCACCAGGCATCGAGGAGCTGCAGCTCGTCGTCCGGGCTGATGGCGGGCGCGGCGGGGCTGGAGAGAGTGCTGGTCATGGTGTCGGAGGAGGCCCCGTCAGCAGGGGGAGAGGGCGGCCAACGCTGGGTCCGTCCCAGTGCAGGAGTCTGCTGGCAAATCCTGGAGCTGGCGCCGATGGGCGTCAGCGCTCTGCCACACAACGTGTCAACCGCCACAGTCAGCGTCACGGGGACGCGTGATTGCACCCGTCTGCCCGTCAGCGGCGCCACGCCGTCAACCGAGACTCAGGGCCCGGCCTGCAAATGCCGTTGGCGTCCTGGACGGCCATGGTGGTCCTTAGCCGAGGCCTTCAGTCGCGCCTTGCCCTCAGGGCGACGGGTCCCGCTGCCGATGGTCTGCCAGGGTCTGTTCCGCGATGTACGCAAAACCTGCCCGCTGCCTGGATGGTTCGAGCCGCGTAGGGCATCGCTCAGTGCAGGGCAGGCTGCCGCTCTGGCCCGCTCGCTGGCCTGGTTCGCGCCCAGCCCATCCCGGCCGAGCGTTGGGGTTGCGGAGCAGCGGCTTGCATCAGCCTGCCTGCAGCCGTGTTGCCGGCCTTGCCCTGAATCGCGTCTGAACGCAGCTCTGGTCGGTGTTCATGCTGGTCGTCGCTGATCCTCTGTCCCGCTCGATTCGCAGCGTTGCCCAACGGGCTGAGGTGGGGAACGTTCGTGCATTGCAGGCCAACGCCGAGCTCACGGGTGCGGCCGTGTCGCTGCTGCACGGCCCGGTGCTGGTGTGACAGGCCCCAGTCGTTGCCCGATGTTGTCATCGCATTGGCTTGGCCATCGTTCTGGCAGGACATCAGGCCCGCAGGCATCGGGCGCGAAGGAGATCGCGCGGCGCTGCGGCGCGGCAGTCCTGCCGCTCAGCGTGTTGTGATCTGTTCTGTGGCCAACGACACGCGTCAGATTGCACAGCTCCAGCCGCAACACGCAGTCCCGACGCGACGCCGTAACAGGCATGAATGCCTATGGCCATCGCAACCGCACCGGACGCAGAGTGATGTCAACCGAAGGGAGGTCCAGCGATGGAAGACACACCGCCCAACTCACTGTCAGGAGCGCACTGACTGCAGGCCCCTGCTCCAACAGTCTGTTCCGACATCCGGTTTTCCGGTTCCCCGCGAACCACCCCATGCACCGACCCACCAGCTGACTGCAGGCCGCGTCTGAATCCTGAATCGATTCAGCCCGCAGCTGCATGCCTGGTTCCATCCCTTGCATGTGCGACGGATTCGTTCTGTCTCCATGCTCGCTGGATCAGGTGCCCCGGGGTCATCTGAAAACCGTTCATGGAAACCATGGCCCCAGGTGCCTGATTTCGGAGACTCCGCCCCTCAACTTCAGATCATCGATTGATTCGCTGACGACTTCACGATGGCGCGAGCATGACGGCCTAAGCCGCATCACCCATCACCGACCCTGACAGGTCATGCGTCTGATCAGCCTTCATTCAGATTAGTCTTACCAATGCCGCGGTGTTGTCACCAGCCAGGTCGTCCCTGCAAGGACGGATCCCAGGTCGGTGCACGATTCCATGCTTCATTCCGTGCGCAATCCAGCGCACAGTTCAATGCACGGTTCAATTTATAGTCCAACGTGACTTCAGCACATTGCTGAGCACGCAGTCCACATTGACCACTGTTCATTGCAGCCTGGGTTCCTTGGGGCCGAGGTTGATTGCACCACTGTTCACGTTATCTCTGATTCGTTTCATCATTGCCTTGATCTGATCAGCCTCAGCGTTTCACTGCCGCGGCGTTCTGCTCATTCAGGAGTTCTCGGGCCCGGTTTCCTTTCCAGGAGGCCGGGCCTCTCCTTGTGGATCGCTCTCCGGCCTCGTCCTGGGTCCTCGCCAGCGCGGCTCGAGTCGCTGGGCGCCCCGCCCTGGACAGATCTGGCTGCACCTGTCATCGGCTGCGTCCGGTGCCCGCTCCAGTCGGCGGGAGAGAGAGGTTGTTAGCAACCAGCTGCTGCCCGCTGCATGCTGCGGCGACCTGATGCAGCCCTGGGCTGCAGCCGGTGGCGAATGGCCCCAGCCATGCCGCGTCGGCACGGCAGGGGGGCTGACCGCGGCTGCAAACCCGCTTACGATCCTTCACCAGCTCAGGCGTTTCAGCCCCGGATCACCATGCTCATCGGAGAGGTCTACCTGGAGGCCTTGGCCAGCGGCATCATCACTCAGGAGGAGATCGACTGGCTGACCACCCATCAGGCGAGCTTCAACCGTGACGAAGAGGCCAAGGCCCTGAAGATCGGCCGTCTGCTCGACGAAGGGACCATCCAGATCGGCTGTCGCCTGCTCGGCCAGACGAGCAGTCAAGCCAAGGCCGCGGGCGGTTCGGCGGCCTGAGGCAGGGCCAACGTCCCTCGCTGCCGCTTCGATCCGGCAGCCCTGCCGCTGCGACGTCGCCGCATCGGGCTGATGTTGGCCATCCGGAGCCCCGTCTGTGCTCGTCTGCACCGCTGCAGCAGGGTCTGAGACGTCCTGCAGCGTCGTTCAGCCTGCGGCCACCCCGGCCGCGATGGAACGCTGCATGTTGGCGGTCAGGCGTTGCATGGTTGCGGCAGGTCGCCGCAGGGGCCGACCCGCTGGGCTGAGCACAGCCGGTGACCCCGCGGACCACGCTGGGCATCAGTTCCGTTCGCTGGCCTGGCGTCAGCTCAGCGACCCGCCGCAGCTTGAGCCCTTGCCGGCGGTGCAGCCCCAGCAGTGGTCCGCGACCTGGATCGGATCCCCTTCGGGATCCTCGATCAGCAGGTCGCTCAGTCGGCTGCGGGATCCCCGGCGGCCTGGCAGGGCCTGCGGGTGCAGACCAAGTGCCAGCATCTGGTTGAAATCACAGTCATGCAGGTCCCCGCGCCAGTCGACACTGATCAGGCTGCGGCACATCACGGCCTCGAGGTTTGAGCTCTGGTGGGCGTCGCGCAGGAGGGTCATGTAGCGATCGTGCTCACCGCTGTGACGCAACGCCCCGGCGAAGCGCTGGATCGGCATGTTGGCCAGGGCATAGAGGCGGTTGAACACGACGCCATGCCGTTCAGCTAGCACCCGTTTGTAGTCCCGTTCCAGCTGCTGCTGCTCGGGAGGCAGCTGCGGCCCCTGGGGGTTGAACACCAGATGCAACTGGAGCGATGACTCGCTCTGTCCGTAGCCCAGGGCATTGAGTCGCCGCAAGCCGTCGATGCTGCGCGTGAACACCCCATCGCCACGCTGACGATCGACGTTGTCCTCCAGATAGCAGGGCAGGGAGGCGACCACCTGCACCCGCTGCTCTGCCAGGAACTCCGCCAGATCCTCCTGCCCGGGTTCACTCAGAATCGTCAGGTTGCAGCGATCGATCACCTCCACCCCGAGCGCCCGGGCCTGTCGCACCAGCTGCCGGAATCCGGGGTGCAGCTCCGGTGCTCCGCCGGTGATGTCCAGACAGCTCAGCCCGCGTGCCTTAAGAACCGCCGGGATCAGCGCCAGCGTCTCTGCGTCCATGCTCTCGGTGCGCTGTGGCCCGGCTCCCACGTGACAGTGGCTGCAGCTCTGATTGCAGCGATACCCGAGGTTCACCTGAAGGGTCGTGAGTGCAGCACGGCGCAGGGCTGGAAACACGGGCTGGCTGCAGGCCGCCGCGGGGCTGAGGGAGAGGCTCTGGCTCATGGCGTGAACGGCTGACTTCCGCCGCAAGCTCTGATCTCCACCAGGATGCCGCGCCGTGCATCAGCCGTCCGCAGAGCCATGACGCCCCGCCAGGGCTCCAGGTGGCTGCATGCTGCCGTCGCCGCATGCTGGCCGAGGCGCTGCGGCTCGTGAGCTTCGCCAGCCACGACGGCCCACTGCCCCAGCCCGAACGTCGGCGCGCTAGCCGCATTCCTGGGCACTCCGGGCGGTCATCGCCCCTCAGGCCAGGTGGTGCGCCTGTTCCACCCCCCAACGCTGCAGCCCGAAGCCATGCTCGCTTCGGCTGCCACCCAGGAGCTCTCACCAGGCTGATCGCGACCCGGGCATCCTTCCGCTCGCCTGTGAGGTGCTGCACGCGACCACGATGCGTCGATCGTGAATGGCAGCCGATGCCCTGGCATGTCGGCGCAGTCGCTTGCCGTGCCTGGGCAGATTGCCGCCAACTGGATCCGGGCTTGCAGCGGCCCGGCGGGTGGATCCTGCTCCTGGCCCTCCCAGGTCGTGGGCCCTGAGCGTCTCCGGCAGGCCCTCCGGTTGAGAGAATGACCTGGATGAGCCTCCACAGTCCCAGCCCCAGCCTCACCGCTTTGAGCGCCAGCAGCCTGGATCCCCCCAGGGGCTATCGCCCGTTGGCGTGGCTTGGTCTGGTCAGCAACGTGCTGGCCATTCCAATCGGCCTGGTTCTGATTGTTGCCGATCCGCGCTGGCGCACGGCCCACATCGCTGTCGGGGCCGGCGCGGTGCTCCCCTGTGCCGTGCTGGGGATCATCGCCTCGCTGGCGCTGCTTCAGTGGCGTCACTGGGGCCAGGTGCTGGCGATCGTGGCCCTGTCGCTGAGTCTCGCCATCGCCCTGCCCTACGGCATCGTCCGTCTGGTGCTGGACCCGGACCAGCGCACCCTGCTGGCCCTGCTCAGCCCGCTGCTGTGGGTGGTCAACACGGCCATCCTGGTGTTCTGGTGTCGGCCTGCGGTGCGCCGCTACTTGCGTTGAGCTCAGCCGAGGTTCAGGGCACTTCGAAGGAGATTCTGTAGCGAGGGCGTCATCGGGCCGGACCCGCAGCAGGATTGGATGCGTCTCAGACAGACGAGACCCATGCCCAGTCCCCAGCGTTTTGCGGCCCTCCAGGCCATTCAGCAACGCCAGCCGGTCTCCACGCCACCGGTCCAGAAGCTCTCCGAGCTCTGGGCCAGCGACGTCTTCGGCCTCGACAAGATGAAGGCCGCCCTGCCCAAGGAGATCTTCAAATCGGTGCAACGCACCATCCGCGAGGGCAGCAAGCTCGATGTGTCGGTGGCCAACGTGGTGGCCCAGGCGATGAAGGAGTGGGCTGTCAGCCGCGGCGCCCTCTACTACTCCCACGTCTTCTATCCGCTGACGAACTCCACCGCCGAGAAGCACGACGGCTTCATCTCGCCCCAGGGTGATGGCAGCGCCATCACCGAGTTCACTGGCAAGCTGCTGGTGCAGGGCGAACCGGACGGTTCCTCCTTCCCCAATGGCGGCATCCGCTCCACCTTCGAGGCGCGTGGTTACACGGCCTGGGACATCACCAGTCCCGCCTATCTGATGGAGACGCCCAACGGCATCACCCTCTGCATCCCCACGGTGTTTGTGTCGTGGACCGGTGAGGCGCTCGACAAGAAGACCCCGCTGCTGCGCTCGATCGCGGCGGTGGATCGCCAGGCACGGCGTCTGCTGGGCCTGCTTGGAGAGAAGGAGATCGCCCCGGTGAATTCCAGCTGCGGCGCTGA
>CAYNGR010000001.1:56419-61253 GCA_964396755.1 uncultured Cyanobium sp.
CGACGACCACTACTTCGGCGCCATCCCCGAGCGGGTGCAGGTGTTCATGCAGGAGGTGGAGCGTCAGCTGTACCGCCTCGGCATCCCCGCCAAGACCCGCCACAACGAAGTGGCGCCGTCACAGTTCGAGATCGCCCCCTTCCACGAGGCGGCCAATGTCGCCACCGACCACCAGCAGCTGACCATGACGGTGCTGCGTGAGACGGCCCGCAAACACGGCATGGTGTGTCTGCTGCACGAAAAGCCCTTCGCCGGCATCAATGGCAGCGGCAAGCACGTCAACTGGTCGATCGGCAACGCCACCCAGGGCAACCTGCTCGATCCCGGCACCACTCCGCACGAGAACCTGCAGTTCCTGCTGTTCTGCGGTGCCGTCATCCGCGGTGTGCATCTCTACGGCCCGCTGATGCGCGCCGCCATCGCCACCGCCAGCAATGATCACCGCCTCGGTGCCAATGAGGCCCCGCCGGCGATCAGTTCGGTGTATCGCGGGACCCAGCTGGAGGATGTGTTCAATCAGATCCGGGAGGGACGTCTGAGCAGTTCCGCCTTCGGCGGCATGATGCAGTTCGGCATCGACACGCTGCCGGAATTCCCCCGCGATGCCGGTGATCGCAACCGCACTTCGCCGTTCGCCTTCACTGGAAACCGCTTCGAATTCCGCGCCGTCGGTTCCGGCCAGTCGGTGGCCGGCCCGCTGGTGGTGCTCAACACCATCCTGGCTGATTCGATCGGTTGGCTCGCCGATGCGCTCGAGTCGCGCCTGAATCAGGGCGAAGCGCTCGACAGCGCGGCCCTGGCGGTGCTGCAGGTGGTCATGCAGCAGCACGGCCAGGTGATCTTCGGAGGCAATGGGTATTCCGAGGAGTGGCACCGTGTCGCCGTTGAGGAGCGCGGCCTCGAGAATCTGCGCACCACCGCCGATGCCCTGCCGGTGCTTGAGCGCCCCGCCATCCGCGATCTGTTCGATCGCACCGGCGTGTTGACGCCTGTGGAGCTGCAGAGCCGTTTCGAGGTGTACGCCGAGCAGTACATCCTGGCGATCGACGTGGAGGCGAAACTGGCGGCCCAGATCGCCCGCACCCAGATCTACCCGGCGGCCATGCGCTACGCCGGTGAGCTCGCCGACATCCTGCAGCGCCAGAGCGCCCTTGGCGTGCCGGCTTCGACGCAGCTCTGCCAGCAGGTCTCAACGCTCTGTCAGGCGCTGCTGGAGAGCACCGCCTCACTGGAGGAGGCCATCGCCAGCCCGCCCCATGGCACCGAAGCCCATCTCCGCCATGCCGCCGATGTGCTGGTGCCGCGCATGAACCGTGTGCGCCAGGTGGTTGACGAACTCGAAGCCCTGGTGGACGACGATCTGTGGCCTCTGCCCTCTTATCAGGAACTGCTGTTCGTGCGTTGAGTCGGCCGGCGCCGCGGCAGTTCTGCTGTCGTGGCGCCGCTGGCCGATCCGGCCGTTGCCGACACCAGCCGATGTCGCCATAGTGACAGTCTGAGGCTGGCACAGCGCCCAGACTGATGTCATCGCGATCGTCTCGACGACCTCGCCCAACGCGTTTTGCTGTCGCCCAGTTGATCCTCCATCAGATCGTCCCCGGATCTGCCTGCCTCCGTCATCCGGCGCGCCGGCTGCACTGGTCACAGGCTTGATCCAGGACCACCAGCTCCAAGGACCGACAGGATCCTTTTCTGTCTCTGTTGTCCGTTGACTGGCGCCCCTCGACGTACGGGGGTCCCATTCATGCGTCCCCCGAGACGATTGCAGCGCCTCCGCTGCGTTGATCCCCGATTGATTTCAGAGTGCCGAAAGCGCACTCCAAACCACACCGCAACCCCCCGCCGACCCCAGCGACCTCTTTCAGCCCGAGCGCCCGCGACCTGTTCAGACCTCCTGTCCCGCCTTCACCAACGCGAGTCTCCAGCCATGTCCGTGCCTTCCGCTCCCGCCTCCCGCACCGCCCAGCACGCCTGCCAGCGTCTCTACCGACTGGTGGATCAGTACGGCGATCCCCATCCGGTGCTCGATGACCTCTACGACTCGCTGGACACCGCCTGGTCGGAGGCCCTGAGTTGGTGGCGTGATCACTTCGGCCCCGAGCACACGGTGATCGGCATCGGCGTCGAGGTCAGCACCGCCAGCGGTGACTGGCGCACGCTGCGCCATCCCGGCAGCTGAACAGCGGCTGCCTGCGGACGTCAGCCGCTGAGCCATCTGCAGCCCGACAGGTCTTTGGCGGCTTAGTACAGCAGCCGCTCATAGATGCGCAGGGTGGCGGTCCCGACGGGACTGGCCACCGGATTTGGCCCTGCCGGCCACGCCACCACCTGAAACAGATAAGTGTCAGGAAACTGTGGGTTTCTCCAGGGCCTCAGCACCACGGTCACGGTTTCGCCCGGAGGCACCGGCTCAGGAAAGCTGACGCTGATGCGTCGCTCACGCGCATCGAACTCCGCCTGCACCGCAACCGACTGGCCCTGCCGTCTCGGCCGGCCCAGGAAGGCGCGGGTCAGCTGGGGGGAGAAGGGGAAGCTCCAGTCCGCACCACGCGTCTGCTGCATGCTGACCCTGCCGAGAGAGGCCCCTGCGCCGGGATCGAGACTGAGCGTCAGGTAGTACGACACCGGCGCAGAGCCGGCATTGGTGTCGTAGCTGATCAGCTCGGCCTTCCAGGGTGCGCGCACGAACAGGGTGCTGCCGTTGAGCTCCAGCGCCTGGGCGGGGCTGGCAACCGGCGACAGCGGACTCGCCAGCCAGGCCAGCAGCAGGGTGCCCGGCAGCGAGGCGCAGCAGGTGCCGGCGAGGATGCGAGACAGGCCTGGCATGACGGGTGGGGGCTCCAGTCCAGGGGCCGACGACCCGCGCACCATGCCAGGCCCGGGCCTTCGGGGCAACGGCCAGGGCGGCTGCCGCCTCAGCTCTGCTGCACGCCGTCTCGTTCACGACACCGCGGCCATGGCCCATGGTGCAATCCGGTTGAGGCCGGCTCGTCGTTCACAGCCCTGGCATGGTCCCTGCGTTGTGGCTCGCCGCTGCGGCGAGAAACGGAGCCGGGTCCTGATCGCGGCGGTGCTGCACTGACAGGGTGACTCCAGCGGCGCCGGGGTCCAGGGGGTCGAGGGTCGCGGTCCGCTCCAGCGACTGACGCAGTCTGCGGGCGGCATGCAGCGGCATGTCGCGTGGCACCGAGATGCGGTCGCGCAGATGGCGCAACCCCGCGGCCGAGCCCGGCGGCGGCACGCACTCCCTGCCCAGGATCAGATGGCTGAGGGCACAACGCAGAGCCGGCTCGAACAGCTCAGGCGCCAGGGGATTGCGGCTGGCCAGCGTGTGGCGGTGCTTCAGCACCCTGGTCAGGGCCAGCGCTGCAGACTCCGCCGGTTCCTGGCAGCTGCTTTCTGGATCCGGCTCCGCCGCCTCGCCGATCGGCCATGGACCTGCATCGATCCTCGCCGCCAGCTCCTGCTGTTGCGGCAGACCGTTGGCGAAGCACCCCCCCATCTGGGGCGGCAGATCGTGAGCGTGGGTATGGAAGTCGCTCTGAGTGCCGAGATAGGTGTCTCGTTGCTCGAGCGCTATGAACCAGCGATCGATGGCCGGATGCTCCTGGCGCAGCCGATATCCCTTGTAGTAAGCCAGCGAGGCGTTCATCCGTTCGACGTAGGGCACGAACACCACATCGGCGGTGCTGAGCTCGCACCCGAGCAGGAAGGGACCACCTTGCGCCAGCAGAGCCTGTTCCATCGCTTCGGCCACCCGCCGGAACTGCTCGCCGGCGGCGGCATCGCCGCGCAGGCTGTGGGGGTAGCAGAGCCACTGGCACCAGGCCTGGAACAGTTGGCGCTCCAGGCGCCGCAGGGGCAGCACCTGCGGCGCCTGCATCCCCGGCCCCAGGCTGCCGAAGGTCGATTCCAGAGCTTCCAGGATCCGGTCGCTCTCCGTGATCAGGCGCCCGTTGAGCTCCACGGCGGGCAACATGCCGGAGGGAACCAGACGCTTGTACCAGGCCTCCTTGTCGCCGTAGCAGAACATCGTGACCTTGCGGATCCGGTAGGGAATCTGCCGTTCCTCCAGCCACAGCCAGATCTTCTGGCAGTAAGGACACCAGGCGTGATGATCGCGAAACAGGGTGACCCTGACCTCGCTCTCCTGCCGGCCGAACAGGCGCAGCGTCGCCTGGGCGTTGCTGGGTCCCTGGCTGCGCTCGGGCTCGCGGACCGTCAGGTCCTGCAGCTCCGTCCAGGTCAGGGGCGTCTGGGACACGGCGGGCCAGCGGGGAGGTGCACCATGACGCATCGGCCCTGTGGATGGAGTGCTGCCAGGTGGCCCGAAGCGGGCTGATCAGGATCGCCATAACAGATTTGGCCCTCCCTTGGGGTCGTCAGGCCCGGTGAAATGGCGGATTTGTTTCCTTTGCTACAGAGGATGGACCCCTCGGAGCGGCACCGTATCAATGTGAACCTTTGAGAGGTGGCTTCTCCATGCCTCCCGTATCCAGGTCTCGTGGTCCCAGGACCGCAGAGGCCTCATTTGACTTGCTCCGTTCCCGTCTGCTGGAGGGGTTGCAGGACCGACAACTGCGCAGGACCGCCTTTGCTCTGATCGGCGTCGGCGCCGGGTTGGCTCCACTTCTGGGTGGTCCTGCTCACGCCGCTCTGGCCAAGGCCGTCAACGATGGAGCCGACACGCTGCTCATGTTGGTCGGCTCGGCCCTTGTGCTGTTGATGACTCCGGGCCTGGCGTTCTTCTACGGCGGCTTCACCCGCTCGAAGAATGTGCTCAACACGATGATGATGAGCTTCTTCCTGATGGGGCTCATCGGCGTGCTCTGGG
>CAYNGR010000002.1:0-15844 GCA_964396755.1 uncultured Cyanobium sp.
CACTGGTGCCAGCGCTCGGCCTGGTTGCGGGTGTTGGTGAACAGCAGCGTGCTCATCGCCGGATCGAGGCCAGCCACCAGCTCCTCGTACATGCGCAGGCCGAGGTGACCGCCCCAGGGGAAACCGTCGATGCTCTCCGGCAGAAGGCTGCGGATGGCGGTGTCGCGCCGGAGCCGGGCGGTGATCAGCCGGGCCGGAGCCGGGCCGGACGCTGCAGCGGCAGCCGTGACGACGCTGGAGGGCGGGCCCACGACCGGTGGCCCGATGGCCTCGTCGGTGCTCAAGGCTGCCTCCTCAGGCAGGCCAAGAGCGGCGCGGGCGGCCTCCTCAAGGTTGCCGATCGTGGCGCTGATCGCCCAGGTGCGCAGGCCGGGCCGCAGCCGCCGCAACCAGCCCAGGCACAGCTCGCACTGGCTGCCCCGCTTGCTGCCCATCAGCTCATGCCACTCATCGAGCACCACCGCCTGGAGATGGGCGAACAGCTCAGGCGCCGCGGCGTTGCTGAGCAGCACCGACAGCGACTCAGGCGTGGTGATCAGGATCTGGGGCGGCCGGCGCAGCTGCCGACTGCGTTCATGGCTGGCGGTGTCGCCATTGCGGATCGCCACCCGCAGCGGCCAGCCCATCTCACGGATCGGCTCCTCGATCGCCAGGGCCAGATCGCGGCTCAGGGCCCGCAGCGGCGTGATCACCAGCAGGCGCAGACCGTCGGGGCCATCGGGACCTGTTGCCCGGCGGCGGCCGCGGCCGCCACCCCCGGCGGGAGGCGCTGAAGCGGATCCGGTCGTCGCTGGAGACGCAGGCGTTGGCTCAGACGCTTCGGCCAGCATCGCCGCAATCGGCCCCATCACGGCCGCATAGGTCTTGCCGGAACCGGTGGGAACCTGCAGCAGGCCGCTCTCACCCGCCAGGCAGGCCTGCCAGCAGCGCCGCTGAAAGGCCATCGGCGTCCAGCCGCGACTGGCGAACCAGGCCTCGATCGGTGCCAGGGGGCCCGCTGCCATCGGCAATGACCCTGAAGGGTCCGGGATCCCCTCAGCCCCCTGCCGTCGCTGCCGGGATCGAGGCGTCATGACGTGATCTGCAGTTCGGGATGCCGTCGTGCCCAGGGTTCCAACCGCTGGCGCAACAGCGTCGCCAGTGCCTGCAGACGCGGATGAGCGACCCACTCACGCCGCACCACCAGCGCCTCGCCGCTCTCCACCGGCAGCGTCAGGGGCAGGTGCACCAGGGGACCGGCGACCTGATCACTGAGCACGGTGGCATAGGCCACCGTGAGCTCCTGCTCGGTGCGTCCCTCCCAGAGCTTGCGCTGGTAGCGGCCCATGCGCGAAGGGCTGCTCCACAGGCCCAGAGCCCGCAGGCTGGCCTCCACCTTCGGGTAGGCGCCGGGAGGCAGAGCCAGGCTGGGAAAGGCGGCGACGTCATCCCAGTCGAGGCTGCCGCGTTGTTGCCACTGCAGCAGCAGCGGGTGATCCGCGGCCACGGCGACATGCACGGGCATGCGGCAGAGCTGCACCATGGCGAGCTCGGGATCCTCCGGCTCAGGCCAGTCCGGACCACCGGCCAGCCAGGCATCGATGACGCCCTGTCGCAGCCACTGAAGCGGCCTCTGCACGCCGACGGTGTCGTGACGACCGCCGATCCATCCCTGCGGCTCAGGGTTGAGCAGCAGCGGTCCGCTCCAGTACGTGCCCTCGATCCGCAGCGGCGCCAGGCCACGCCAACGGGCGCACTGATGCACGCCACGCTCCATCTGCAGCAGCTCGAGATGGCTGGGCGGCCCCGTGACGTCCCATTCGCGTTCAGGGTTGATCAGGCTGAGCTGGAAGCAGCGCAACACCTGCCGGACCCGCCGGCTCGCCGTCGGCTGGGTGATGGCCAGGCGGCGGGCAGTCTCCTCACCGCTGCGCAGCCACACGTTCAGATCCAGAGCAGCCAGGGTCTCGAGGCTGAGCATCAGGCCTTGTCAGTGCCCACGACCGAGGCGCCATCCTGCAGCAGGGCGAGAGCGGCCTCCAGCGTGTCGGCGTCGACGGCCGGTTTGTCGCGGCTCCAGCGGCTGAGGCGCGGAAAGCGCACCGCGATCCCGCTCTTGTGCCGGCCGGAGCGCTAAAGACCCCCGAAGGCCAGCTCGAAGGGCAGCTTGAACACCTGCACGGGCTGCACCGCCCGCACCAGGCCGAAGCGTTCGCTGGTGTGGCTGCGGATGGAGCGGTCGAGATCAAGGATCTCCATCGTCGAGGCCGGGATAGGCCTTCGCGAAGCTCACCAGCCGGGGCGGCTCGCCCTCGCCGAAGGGGAGCCCCCACAGCCCGTAGGTGGATCGGTGGACAGGTTGGCGCCGCGGCCGCTGCCGTTCAAGGGGCGATGGTTCGATCGCCAGCAGCTCGAAGCGCTGGTCCGGTTCCCGCGCGACCTGGAGCCGCCAGAGGATAAGGCGGTGCGGCTCATCGCCTGTCGCGGCCGGTGCTGGTGGACGACCAGCGCCAGAGTCGCTGGCGCGAGCTGGCCTGGCAGGTGCCCGTGCGCACGCTGGAGGAGCTGCCCGGCTTCCACGCCGGAGTCGCCCTGCCGCCGTGCCTCAACAGGCAGGGGCGCTTCTACATGCTGCGGGATCATGGCAGCGCAGGGCTGATCTCCAGCCTGCGAGCCATGCCTCAGGCCAGCGAGGAGTGTCGCGGCGGCGACGATGAAGCCGACGACGGCACACTGCTGGCCCTGGAGCTCGGGGAAACGCCCAGCGGCAGGGCCCATGGCGGCGATCGCCAAGGGGAGCTGGGGGAGGGGCGGCGGATGGAGCCGATCCTGCTCGCTCTGCTGCCCGGTGACGGACGCTGTGTCTGCCGTTCGGAACTGGCCGGGCTGCCGCCGCGTTGAACGGGGTCGGCGACGCATACGAACCCTCCCCATTTAATGGATCCCGTGATCGCATTCGATGGCGGCCTCCCGGCGGCGGAGCCGCGGTGGCGGCCCGACGGCATCGATGCAGGACGGCGATCGTCGATGCCATCAGAGCAACGAGAACTGGGACGAACTGAACAACAGGGTGATGTCGTTGAAGTCCTGATCAGTGCCATCCGTCGGCAGGTCCTCCAGTCCGATGCAGAGGCCCCGCCCTGGCGCCGCAAAGCTCTGGGAGATGACCTGGCCCCCGGCGTTGGCCTGCGAATAGGAGCTAACGAGATCGCCAGGGTTGTTGTTGCGCAGCAGCAGGATTCCGTAGTTGCTGGCGGGGTCGATCGGCAAAGCGTCGTACACCTGTTCAGCTTGATAATCGGGCAGATCCTCTGGATCAAAACGCAGACCCGCAGCGGTGGCATTGGCCAGAGCAGCCTGCAGATAGCCCTGCTGGCCAGGGAGCAGGGTGGCTCCCGACTGCGTGGTGATCCCGCCCGTGATGGGATCGGCGGCATAGAGCGCCAGCCCATTGGAGCGCTCTCCCAGGCGCTGAACGGTCATGACCAGAGGGCTGGCCTGGGATGACGGCACCAGCGTTCCGGTGCCGGAGTTGCTGTAACGCGCCTGATAGCCGCCGGCGAAATCCACATGGGCGGTGTTCCCGTAGACCGTGATCGACTGCGCCTCCAGCCGCGTGCCCGCGGCATCGATGGCCACCGGCTTCCAGCTGCCCGCAGCGATCTGCTGCGCCGCTCCGGTGCCACCCTGACGCTGCCCTTCCGACGCCAGCCAGCTGCTGGAGCCGGAAGGGGTGAACACCCGCTCGATCGTCAGGGCGGCGGCGCTGGAGGAATCGGCATTCTCCAGCAGCAGCAAGGGCGCCGCATCGGCGGCACGACTGAAACCGAAACTGACGGAGCCCTGCAAGGCATCGCTGCGCGTGACGTTGAGAATCACATCCTCCTGAAAAGTCAGCGATTGATCGGGACCATGGGCGATGCCGTGAGACCAGTCGCCGTAGCTGATCTCGAGGCTGGTAGAAGCCGCTTTGTAGTTGACCTGATAGGAGGAGAAGGGATCACCTTCGAAATCCACCCTGAGCGACCCCGGAGCCGGAAGACGCGAAAGATTCAGAGCAACATGGCCATTATTGATGCCAAAATCGGCACCGCCGGCCACAACGTTGTTGAGTGAATCCTTGACGCTGATCGCACCCTGCTGCGGCTTGGCATAAGCGACCTGAGGGCCCTCACCGCTGTAGCCGGTGGTCAAAGGCTGGCTGGCGATGATGTCACGAGCCCGCTGAACCCGAGGCGCCAGATCGAGACTGAGACCACCAAAGGATCCACGCTCCAGCGGAGTCGACTGAATCTGCGTATCCGCGATCAGATACCAGTCCTGATAGAGATCCTGACCCGGAGCCTGATCCGCGAAAGTGTACTGCGCCTCTAGATTGATGTTGATACCAACGAGGATCGATTTTTTGCTGCTCTCATTGCTGTTCGCCTCGTTGATCGCGTTAGCCAACTCCCGATAACCCGTTCCCCGACGCAGCCTGCCATCTTCATCCCTGGCAAACTCCAGTCCGACGAGCCGGCCACCTTGAAATGTCAGCGCGACCGCAGCCCTCGAGGGATCGGCGGAATCGAAACCCTTGGGTGCAACAGCATTGTTACCCAGGATCTCCATGATGTAAGTGCCGTCCTGATAGGTGCTGCCACCAATCTCTGACTCCAGATAACCAGCTCCTGACTGCACCAATTGGAGATGATCCAGACAGCCCTCTGGATTGTCAGCATCGATGATCACATCAAAACTGAACATGGCGACGTTATCGACCCTGGCATTCACAGGGGACCACTGCTCAAAGAACAGAGAGCCACGCTGCATCTGTGACTGCTCGAGACCCAACTGCTTGCCGAGCACCACGATGGCGGGATCGAGCGGCACAACAGTCCGATAATTCATGAACAGATAACCATCGTCCGCCTCCACATACTGAGCTCCAGATCCGTAGCCATAAAGCCCCGAAACGGAACTGGCCTGCCCAGCACTTGCAGGCAGAATGCTGTTGTACTGAGGGATCGTGACCTCAAACGATTTGGACTTAGCCAGGCTGTTCTCGTTAGCCTGACTGACGACGATTGTCTGCTTATATGTCTTCTTAAGATCACCGTCCTTGCCGGGATCATCAGTCAACACGAATCCCGGTGGAACATTGCCTTTGTCATAGCGATAATAACCGCTCGTCCCAACACTCGTCGGCTTGGCATTGGCTGGGAAAAGAGACAAGTACTCACTGGTCAGTCCATTGAGATCAGCATTGCTGACGGTCGCCCCCATGGCGTCGGTGAATGTCGCCAGCCAGTTCTGGGGAGTGAGCACATTGCTCCCATAGGGAACGAGATTGAGAGCATCCTGATCCTTGCCACCATTGCCGGTTGTGATGAGCGGAATACCGGCTCCGATACCGCCTGGATCAGCGCCCATCTCCACAACTCGGCTATAGGCGTGACTATGGCCATTCCAGTATGCATCAAGCAGCGGATGACCAGCGGCATCCTTGAGTCCCGCCAGAAACTTGACCAGGATTGGGCTACTGAAGTTGTTTGAGTTTGCATCTTCGCCCACCGCGCCACCGTGATAGGCGGTGTGGTGACCCGCAACGACCTTCCAGACGGCGTTGGATTGCTCCAGATCCCGCTTGACCCACTCGAACATCTGGTACGACGCTGAAGGACCTGCCGGCGCCGACTCAGGATTGGAGAACAGGGCGATCTGTGCCGGATCCGTGGGATCAAAGAATTCATTCTCGGCCTCCAGTGTCTGGCGAAACTGAGCGCTGACATCCTTGGCTTCCTGCGACTTTGACTTGAAATTAAAGTCGTAATATCCGGCATCGACATTGATCCTGGGAGTATCCAGCATGACAACATGGAGCAGCGGTCGCTCAACACCATTGTCGCTGACACTGCCCAGATCGACACTGTAATAAATGCCGTCGTATCCATCAGGATCATTCTTGCCAATCCGCACCTGACCAGGCTTCAGATAGCTTGGAGAGGATGGGTCGTCAGCGGTCTGGAGGTAAGGGAGGTAATCCAGAAACTGCTGAGCGCTGCCCACCTTCTGCGTCGCCTTATCGCCCTTGGAATCCGGCTTGAAGTCGCCGTTACCCGGAGGCGGCGGAGTGGTATTGATGTTGTTCTGATAATCAAAGGCATCCGGGCCGAGGGGAGCACCGATATATTCATTCCGAAAATTGACCTGATTTACGTTCCTATCGTTGTACGAACCAATGATGGTGCCATAGTCATGATTTCCCTGCATTGCCCAGAAATGATTCAGCCCATCGCTGCTGCCGCCGGGCCCTCCGGTCACCGGATTCGGAAAGCCGAAAGGAAAGTTATAAAGGTTATAAGGCCACTGAAGTCTTCCCGGCTGCGCCTGCACACCTCCCTGACCGCCATTGCTATAAATAGAATTGGCATCGGCATAGGCAAACTGGTCCGGCTTATTGCCATAGGGCTGCATGTAATTATTGTAGTACTGACCAATATTCAGATCCAGATTGGTACTGGATTGCGCGTTGTACGCCGTATCGCCTAGTTGGATCAACTCATCAACGCCCCATCCGTGCATCATTGCGGCGACCGCCTGCTGAACCGGCGCCGTGCCGCCGAGGCTGTTCAACTGATACCAACCTGGCTTGTAATAAAATGAATTGCCGTTAACGAATGAATTACCAGCATCACCAAAGACGCCCAGCGTGAGAACCGGCATGCCCAGTACTTAGCAATCAGAAAATCAATGTTGGTCTAGTGACGGCCCACTGAACTGTCAACAAAATTCTTTCTGGTCTGTCGGGCACCGGTTCACACAACTCAGCCCATCTCAGAGGTGACAGGGAGCCTCAGGCGAAAGACGGACCCAGCGGCGCCACGACCGGGGCTGCCGATGGACACATCCCAGCGGGTGCAGGGCAGGACCAGCCTCCCGGCCAAGCCGCTGAGGGGACCCGTCGGGTGGACTGGATGGAGCCGTCAGAGCGATCCCACTGCTGCGGCGCCGGCCTCACGTCGTTCCAGCAGGGTCAGGGCGGCCTCGAGCGTGTCAGCTTCAGCGGCGGGCTTGTCACGGCGCCAGCGGCTGATGCGCGGGAAGCGCACGGCGATGCCGCTCTTGTGCCGGCCGGAGCGCTGCAGGCCTTCGAAGGCCAGCTCGAACACCTGCAGGGGCTGCACCGCCCGCACGGGCCCGAAGCGTTCGCTGGTGTGGCTGCGGATCCAGCGGTCGAGTTCGAGGATCTCGCTGTCATCAAGGCCGGAGTAGGCCTTGGCGAAGGTCACCAGTTCGCCAGCTTCATTCCACAGCCCGAAGGTGTAGTCGGTGAACAGGTTGGCGCGGCGACCGCTGCCGGCCTGGGCATAGAGCAGCACGGCATCGAGGCGGTCAGGCTCGCGCTTGTGCTTCCACCAATGGCCCCGGCGGCGGCCGACCAGATAGGGGGAGTCGCGGTGCTTGAGCATCACCCCCTCAGCGCCTGCGGCTTCGGCGCTCTGGCGCAGCGGCTCCAGCTCGCTCCACTGGGCCAGGGGCAGGGCGGCGGAAAGGCGCAGGACCCCGGCGTCAGGGCCGGCTGGCGCCGGCGGGAGCTGCCGCAGCAGATCCTCCAGGGCGGCGCGGCGCCGGCTCAGGGGCCAGGCGCGGATGTCCTCCCCGTCGCACTCCAGCAGGTCGTAGGCCACCAGCACCGCCGGGCACTCGGCCAGCAGCCCGCGGCCGGGTCGCTTGCGGCCGAGGCGGCGCTGCAGCTGGGCGAACGGGGCCGGGCGTCGCTCACCCGGCAGCCAGACCAGCAGCTCACCGTCGAGCACCGTCCCTTCCGGCAGCCGGGCGGCGGCCTGCAGCAGCTCCGGAAAGGCGTCGTGGATCAGCTCCTCACCGCGGCTCCACAGAAAGCTGCCGCCATGGCGCTGAATCAGCTGGCCGCGGATGCCGTCCCACTTCCACTCCAGCAGCCAGTCGCCGGCGTCACCGGGCAGCGGTGGATCCTCACCCGGCGCAAGCTGCAGCGGTGAGGCCAGGAAGAACGGATAGGGGCGACTGGCCAACTCCTGGCCATCCTCGGCAGGGGCCAGCAGAGCCAGCCAGGCCTCGGCCGAGGCCGGCGGTTCCCCCATCAGCCGGTGCTGCAGCAGCGCCTCCTCCAGACCGCTGAGGCGGGCGAGGGCACGCACCACAAGGCCCTGGGCGACGCCGACGCGCAGGCCGCCGGTGAGCAGCTTGCACGCCACCAGCAGCTGCTGCGGATCAAGGCCCCTCCACAGCCGCCGCACCGCCGCCGCCTGCTCCTCCCCCTCCAGGGCCGCGGCAGCGGGCAGCAGCTGCTCCATCCACACATGCAGGGGCTGATCAGCCGGCGCCGATGGCCATGGCCCGGAGGAGCCGACCGCACATGCCAGCCCCTCCGACCTGGCCTCCACAGCACCGGCGGCAGGGTCGTCATCGGCAGCGGCGACGGGGGCAGCGGCGATGGACGCCTCAGGGTTTGCTGAGTGGCCTGGGGCCTGGGCCGTCGCGGGGTCAGCCGCGACGTCGCCCGGCCACAGCAGGGCGATGGTCTCAGCCGAATCGCCCACCTGGTTGTAACAGGCATCGAACAGCCATTCGGGCAGTCCGCTGGCCTCCAAGCAGATCTGGCGCAGCCGCCGACCGGTGATCAGGCGCCGTCGCCGCTTGGCCAGCAGCACCTGAAGCGCCCAGGCGGCATCGGCGGGCTCGGCCTCGGCGAAGTACGAAACCATCGCCGCCACCCGGGCTGTGGTGCCTGGGGCCGCATCCAGGTCGCTGTAGAGGAGCGCGAAGTGGCGCATCGCCCGGCCCGGGGGGTGCAGTCCCCTCAGGCTCCCACGCGAGCCCGGCTGGCCTCAACGCACCGCCCCCAGCAGCAGGGCCAGCGTGTCGCGAGCCCGGGCCGACAGCGGCGGCGGGGCGCCATGGTCGTGCTGGTGCAGGCAGGGCAGGGCGGCCCCCAGGCCGACGGGCAGCGCCCCGGCCCGGGCCTCGTCGCGGCGGAAGATCGTGCGGCCCTCCTTGATCGTCTCCAGAACGGCGATGTCCTTGAGGGTGGTGGGGTCGGCCTGCAGCGGATTGCGCTCCAGGATCACCAGATCGGCCAGCTTGCCCACCTCCAGCGTTCCCTTCGTCTTCTCCTCCTTGATCTGCCAGGCGGCGTTGGCGGTGACCGCCAGCAGGGCCTGATAAGGCGTGACGCGCTGCTCGGGGCCGATCACCGCTCCGCTGGCGGAGCGCCGGTTCACGCCCGCATCCACCAGGGCCATCACCCAGGGCTGGGGCGAGACCGGCGCGTCATGGCTGAAGCTGAAGGGGATGCCGGCCCGCAGCATGCTCACCGCCGCCAGCGAGGCAGCGGCCCGCTCCGGTCCCCAGAGCTTCACCACCGCATCGCCTCCGGGCACGATGCCGGAGGTGAGGAAGGTGGGCACCGCCCCCACCACCTTCATGCGCTGGATCTGATCGGGCCGCAGGTAGCTGGCGTGAACGAACACCGGCCGGTGGTCGGCCATGCCATGGCGGGACACAGCCTTCTCGATCGCCCGCAGCGCCTGCTCGGCGGCGGCATCGCCGTTCATGTGCATGTTGATCTGCACCGAGCTCGTCCAGTACCTGTCGAACGCCGCTTCCAGGACGGCGTCTGGGATCTGCTGGTAGGCGCGATAGCCGGGATCGGCGCCTGAGGGCGGCACGGCGTAGGGCTGGCTCATCCAGGCGGTGGGCAGGGAGCCGTCGAGCCAGAACTTGATGCCTCCCAGCCGCACCCGGTTCACGTAACGGCGATCGAGATCGGGCCTCAGAGCCAGCAGCCGGCCGGTGGTGTCGCCCGGCCGCGCAGCGGCGGCAGTGACGATCCCCTCCTGACGCTGGAAGCCCGCGTCGGCGATGGGATTCAGACGGCCGTAGTCCCTCACCACCTTCGCGGCCGCCGCCGCCGTGGCGTCGACGTGGGAGTCCTTGGCGCAGATGTAGAGATCTACCGTCAGCAGGCGCTTGTCGATGGCGTTGCGCACCAGGGAGATGTCGTCGCTGCCCAAGCCCACGCCGCATTCCTGGGCGGTGGTCTGTCCGTAGCTGGCCCACAGGGCGCTGGCGCCGGTGGCCACGGCGTCAGCGGTGGCGCCGGAGAAGGGGGGGCGCTTCTCGCGCACGAGGTTGAGCGCAGTCTCCTCCGCCTTGCCGGCCAGGCTGCGGCCATCGGGGCCGCGCTCGAACTTGCCGCCGGCCGGGTCGGGGGTAGCGGCGCTGACACCGGCGGCGCGGAAGGCGGCGGAGTTGAGCGCGCCGGCGTGGCCCGAACTGTCGACCACCATCACCGGCACGTCGGCCGAGATGGCGTCGAGCTCGGCGACGCTCGGGTAACGGGCCATGTTGTTGCCGCTGAAGCCGAAGCCGACGATCCATTCACCGGGCTGCACCTTGCCCGCGTGCTGTTTCATGCGCGCCACGATCTCCTCGATCGAGGCGGCCCCGAACAGATCCGCATCGATCAGGTTCTTGCCGAAGTAGATGAAATGGCCATGGGTGTCGATGAAGCCCGGCAGGAGCGTTCGCCCCTGCAGATTCACCAACCGGGTGGAGGCAGCGCGGGGGGCGTGGCGCAGCGGTCCGGCATAGACGATGCGGCCGGCACGTACGGCGAGCGCCTCCACCGTCTCCGGCCTGGGCCCCGCCATCGTCAAAATCGTGCCGCCGGTGTATAGGGTTTCAGCCTGCTGGGCGGCGGAGCTGGCCAGGGCGGCGGGGACGGTGGCGGCCGCAAGAACCAGTCCGAGGGGGAACAGATCGCGGCAAGGATGACGACGACGACGACGCATGATTCGATGGCAATGGTCGTTGCCCGAACCGTAGAAATGGCGCTCCGGCCTGTCAGGGCCAATGCGTTTTCCGTCAACGCTCGGCGCGCCAGACGCAGCGATGAGCGGATCACCGGCGGGCATGCCCCGACCAGGCCGGCAGCGGGACGCAGGCAGTGGCGGCTGCGCCATCCCCCTGTGGTGATGCTCGGTTCGGCCGCCAGCCACCTGGATCAAGCCAGCACCGCCGATTACCACGGGCCACTGCTCGCAGCAGAGGGCGGCATGAACCTCGTCGGACAGCAGCCGGACCTGCGGACCTAACGGCAGCGTGAGCAGAACATCGATCCTGAATGGCAGAGTCAGCTGATGCCTCTGCCTGGCACCCCACCGATGCCGCTGCCGGCCGACAGCGCCCTGCTGGTGTCGCTGGGGGCGGTGCCGGGGGCCTGGCTGCGCTTCCGGCTGGTCAACCACCTCGAGCCGATGCTGCCCCGCCGCCACTGGGGGACGCTGACCGTCAACGGTCTGGCCTGCTTCGTGCTGGGTCTGCTGATGAGCCTGGAGCAGAGCTGCGGCCATGGCTCGCAGCGGCTGACGCTGCTGCTGGTCACCGGCTTCCTGGGCAGTTTCAGCACCTTCTCGAGCTTCGTCGGCGAGCTCCACACTGCTCTGCGCCAGGGGCTGAGACGTGAGAGCGCCCTGTTGCTGGTGGGCTCGCTGCTGCTCGGCGTCACAGCCATCGCTGCCGGTCTGGCCGTCGGAGGCCAGTAATGCGCACGGACCTGCTGCGCCGCGAATGCCGTGATCTGGCCCTGGTGGCCGGCGGCGCGATTCCCGGTGCCCTGCTGCGCTGGCGGCTGGCGCTGCTGCTTCCCGGTGGCCATGGCCTGCCGGCGCCATGGCTGAATGGCACGCTGCTGGCCAACCTGACCGGCTGCCTGCTGATCGGGGTGCTGTTGTCGCTGCCACCTCAGCGCGCCCGCCTGTTCCTGTGGGGTGGCATCGGCTTCTGCGGCTCGCTCACCACCTTCTCCACCTGGATGCTGCAGCTCACCCAGGAGCTGCAGAGCGGCAGAGCGCTGGAGGCGCTGACGACGCTGCTGCTGCCCCTGGCGCTCGGCCTGCCGCTGACGCTGCTGGGCCACTGGCTGGGACTGCGGCTCCAGACCCAGCAGCGCTGAGCGCCGCGCCCACCGGAGCCGGACTCTGAACAGCCGCAGGGAGCTGCAGCGCGATCCAGGCAGCGACGGCCGTGCGATGGGTCGGCGACCGCAAGGCGAGCCATCCAGCAACCAGCCCACGCCGCCCGGAGGGACAGGCGCGGGCAGACCCGCAGCCCCGAACCCGCCGACCGGGAGCGCGGGCAGCACGATGACGGCCAGCCCACCCCTGGAGAGACCGCCCCTCCACTGCTATTGAGAATCGCTTGCAGAAAAGCCGCGTCAGCCTGTATGTTGCGAGCCGTTCGCAACAAGGCGATGACGTCGATCCGCTGCTTCTGCCGCGGGCCCGGCGCCACCTCGCCTCTGGCCACTTCCGCCATGAGTTTCAACGTCCCGCCCCTGCCCTGCGCGGCCCCTCTGCGGCTGGCACCAGGACAGAGCCTGTTGATCGATCCCCATCCCGGCGCCCTGGCCACCTCGCTGGAGGTGCTGGAAGGGGTGGCCCGCGTCTTCTGCCCCTGCGAGGAGACAGGCGGGATGACCCTGGCCTTTCTGCAGGCGGGAGATCAGCTGCGCTGCGACCGCCTCTGCAGCGACGGGGTCTGCGTCGAGGCGCTCATCCCTCTGAGCTTCCGCCGCAGCGAGCATGCCGAGGCGGATGCGGGCTTCGATGCCGTCAACGAATGGACGCTGCAGCTGCTGCGCATCCGCCACCTGGGCAGCGCCGAGCAGCGACTGCACGCCCTGCTGTCGCTGCTGGTCCGCCGCCTGGGGCGGCGCTGCGGCGCCTGGTGCGACCTGCCCTTCCGACTCACCCATGAGCGGATCGGCGAGCTGATCGGGACCACCCGGGTCACCACCACCCGGCTGCTGTCGCGCATCCGCCGGGAGCAGCTGATCGAAGTACCGAGCGGTCAGTCCGGGCTGAGGCTGGCTCCGGCACTGGTCGAATCGGCCCCTCTGGCGGCCTGAGTCAGGCCGGGGATCAGGGCCAGCGAGGCCGCCAGGCCGAGCAGCAGGATCAGCAGCGCCGGCAGCAGGGCAGCCCCGAGCCGCTCATCGCTGGCGTACTGGAACACCCGCACCGAGAGGGTGTCGAAATCGAAGGGGCGCAGCGCGAAGGTGAGCGGCAGCTCCTTCACCACATCGACGAACACCAGCAGCGCTCCGCCGAGGATCGGGCCCCGCAGCAGCGGCAGGTGCACGCGGCGGATCACCTGGGGCCAGCGGCAGCCCAGACCGGTGGCCGCCTCATCCAGGCTGGGAGGAATGTGCTCCAGGGCCGCATCGAGACCGCCCTTGGCGACGGCCAGGAAGCGATCGGCATAGCCCCAAATCAGCAGCAGCAGCGGACTGAGCTGCCAGGGACCGCCGAGCAGCATCAGGGCCAGAGCCAGCACGGTGCCCGGGATGGCGTAGCCCATGCCGGCCAGAAAGCTCAGCTGACGGACCAGGGGCAGGTCGATCCAGCGGCGCGCCAGCGCCAGCAGCAGCCCCACCACCACCGTGAGCAGGGCGGCCAGCAGGGCCAGCGCGAAGCTGCGGCCCCCCAGCAGCAGCAGCTCAGAGGCCGGCTCGGCCTGGAGCTGATCGAGGCTGCTGATCGCCCAGACCAGGGGCAGTCCCAGGCCACCCAGGGGCGGCAGCAGCGTCAGCAGCAGCGCCAGGGCGGCCCGCCAGCCCGACAGCGGCCAGCGGGGCAGGGCCTCACCGCCACCACCAATCAACCAGCGGCGGCTGCGGCGGCGCAGAAAGCGCTCCGCCGCCACCAGCAGACTCACCATCACCAGCGCCACCAGGGCCAGAGCCACGGCACCGCGCGGATCGCCATCGTTCTGCCAGCGCTGCAGGATGCCGCTGGAGAGGGTGGGAACCCCGAGCAGCTCCACCGCCCCCAGCTCATTGACCACCTCCATGCCGCTGAGAGCGATGCCGGCACCGATCGCCGGCAACGCCATCGGCAGGGCCACGCGACGGAAGCTGCCCCAGGGACCAACGCCGAGGCTGCGGCAGGCCTCAAGCTGGCGGCGACCGCTGACCGCGAAGCTCTCGCTGCTCAGCAGGAAGACGTAGGGGTAGGTGGTGAGCGTCAGCACGGTGATCGCCCACAGCGGACCGTGAATCCTCCAGCTGACGCGGCTGCCCAGATCAATCAGCGTGGCGGCCAGCAGATAGGCGGGCGTGGCCAGAGGCAGCACCTGGGCGATGCGCAGCCAGCGCCGGCCAGGGAAGCAGCAGTTGGTGGTGATCCAGCCGTTGGCGGTGCCCAGGAGCGCCCCGAGCAGGCCGACCGACAGCAGCAGCACCAGCGTGTAGAGCAGCTGCTGGCCGCCGGCCGCACCCAGGGCCAACCGGCCCCGTTCCTGGTCGAACCAGGCGAAGCCCACAAGGGCCCCGATGGGCAGCAGGGCCAGGCAGGCCAGCAGCAGGACAGCCAGCGTCAGCGGCAACCGTCCGGAGCTGAAGCGAAGGGAAGCAGGAAGGGACGTCACCGGCTCAGATTCGCAGGCCGCCGGTCCCGGAGGGACGACACCTCAGAGCCAGCCGTTGGCCTGCATCAGGTTCACCGCCTGGCGGTTGCGGGCTCCCATCTGCTCGGCGGAGACATTGACCGCCGTGAACGGTCCGAACCGCTTGAGGATCGGGTTATCGCCGTACCCCTTGAGTGGGTACTCATTGTTGGCCTCGGCATAGCCGCGTCCACCGCTGGGAGAGGCGAGGAATTCGATCAGACGGATCGCTGCGGCGGGATTGCTGGCGTGGCGGGTGACACCGGCGCCGCTGATGTTGACGTGGGCCGGTCGCGGGAAGACGATCCGCAGACGCGAGGCCAGGGCCTTGTCCTCAGCCCCGCTGGCGCCATCCAGCATGCGGGCGACGTAATAGGTGTTCACAAGCGCGACGCCACAGTCACCCTTGGCGACGGCCCGTGCCAGCGGGGTGTCGGAGGTGAACAGGGGCTGGCGCACATTGGCCACCATGCCCTTCACCCAGGCGCGGGTGGCCGTCTCGCCGCGCTGGATCAACTGATCGGCGACCAGCGACTGGTTGTAGACGCTCTTGCTGTCGCGCAGGCAGAGCTTGCCCTTCAGCGCCGGCTTGGCCAGGTCGGCATAGCTGCGGATGGTGGCGGGATTGACCAGGCGGGGATTGACCACCACCGCCCGCACCCGGCGGGTGAGCGCGAACCAGCGGCCCTTGGAGTCGCGCAGATTGGCCGGCACGTCGCGCATCAGGCTGGCTGAGCGGGAGGGCTGGAACAGGCCCATGTCGGCGGCCTTGTCCAACCGGGCTGCATCGACGAGCACAAGCACATCGGCGGGAGAGTTCCTGCCTTCGCTGCGCAGCCGTTCAATCAGGGCGTCGTCCTTGGCCTCGAGCAGCTTCACCCGGATGCCGGTGCGGCGCGTGAATTCGCGATACAGCGCCTTGTCGGTGTTGTAGTGGCGACCTGAGTAGACCCCGATCTCCGCGGTGGAAGCCTGAGCAGCAGTGGTCGTGCCGCCATGTCCTGCCAGGGACACCACCGCGAACAGGCCCAGCGTCCCGGAGGCGGCTGCCAGCCCCAGGGGGAGCAGGCGTCGTGGACGCGGACGCTGATCATCGCGAGCAGTCACGGTGAGGGAGCAATGGATGGCCAAACCGTACGCAGCGAGCCCGATGGTCCAGCGCGATCGATGCAGCAGGCGAACGTGACAAAAGTCACGTAGCCGCAAACCCAACAATCAGGCAAGCCGCGCCTCAGTCGTCAGATGCCACGGTCCTCCAGCAGCCCGACGGGCGAAGCGGCGGGCCCGGCTCAGCGCTCAGCGAAGCCAGAAGCTCGCGTCAGACCCAGGCGGCGCCGACCACAACCTGGCGGTGTGAATCTCGCCGCCGATCCGAGCCAGGTGGATCGCTTCG
>CAYNGR010000002.1:15944-17639 GCA_964396755.1 uncultured Cyanobium sp.
CCACAACCTGGCGGTGTGAATCTCGCCGCCGATCCGAGCCAGGTGGATCGCTTCGGAACACCGCAACGAAGCAGACAAGCTCAACAAGCAGCCGGCGCTGGGCAACAGGTTCAGCACTGGCCGCGCGCACCACTGACTTCGGCCTGCCGGTGCGACCAAGGCAGACTCAGACAGACAGGGAAGAGAGGCACCGGGCGGACGGCCACAACCTGCCCAGGCAGGAGTCAATTCAGCGGCGGGGGCGAACCCGAACGGGCACGAGCACCGGCTGCATCAGGCCGCCGCCTCCATTGTCATCGTCGGAATCGAGGCCCATCCAGATCAGGGCGAGCAAGCCGACCACACCCGCCAGCAGCACCAATTCAGTCATGGAGGCGGAGTCACTGCGGTCAATCTAGCGGCGCTGGCCGGGAAAACTGTCACCGCTGACGCCGGATCTCCGCCTCGGGGCAAAGGGGCAAGGCTCAGGCAGCCGGCACAAAGGCCAGCAGCAGCCCGGAGATCCCCAGAACGACGGCCACAGCCCGACTGAGCTGGCTGCCGCTGCGCCGCAGGGTTGCGTAGCTGAGAGCGATCACGGTCACCGCCGAAATGGCGGCTCCGAGCCACCAGCTCGGATCGGCGCTGGCCTCCAGGCCATGCAGCAGGGCGTGCAGAGCAACGGCGACGGCCACGGCACCGCCGCTGAAGGCCAGCGGAGCACTGGCCTGACGCAGACGGGCCGCCAGCAGCAGCAGAACAGCCAGCATGGAGATGGACAGGGCCGCCAGCGGTTCGGCAGCGGGCAGCGAAGCGCCGGCACTGCCGAACACGGCACCCAGCAGGGCGCCGAACAGGGCGGGCCAGAGCAGCCTGCGGTGCAGACGTGCGGCGACGGCGCCCACACCCACCAGCAGCAACAGGTGATCGATACCGCTCAGCGGGTGGAACGCGCCCGCCATCAGCCCCGCGCCGGCCAGACCATGGGCGGATGCCGGCAGGGCCGACAGGAGGCTTAATCCAAAGCCTGCCGAGCCGGCCAGGGCCAGGGAACGGATCGAGGGGTGCATGAAGCGGCCATCAGGAAGCTGCACCCAACCTATCGACGGGCTCAACCCGGGACCTGTGCGCTGGGAACCGCCTGCATTCAGCCAGTCCCCGATTCAGCCGAAACCCTTGCCGGCATCGCGGGCGACACAGGCCTGCAGCTGACGACGCAGGAGGTCATGGTCGAGCTGGCGGCCGATCAGCACCAACTGGTTGCTGCGCTCACCGGGCCAGTCGCTGTCATCGATCGAGAAGCGCTTGCCGGCCAGGTGGAAGATGTGGCGCCGCTCGCTCTCGTTGAACCAGAGGATGCCCTTGGCACGGAACACCCCTTCAGGGATCTGATTGTCAAGGAAGTTCTGGAACTTGCGCAGCGACAGAGGGGCATCACTGCGGAAGGACAGCGAGGTGAAACCCTCGATCGCCAGGTGATCGCTGCCGCCATGGGAATGCTCATGGCTGTGGTCATGACTGTGCACGTGATCATGGCCGTGCGCCTGATCATGCTCGCAGTGCCCGTGGTCGTGGTCGCAGCCGCTGTGATCCTCAGACCCGTGGGCCTGGCCATGGCTGTCACTGTGAGCGTGGCTGTCACTGTGTGAGTGGCTGTGACCGTGTGAGTGGCTGTGACCGTGTGAGTGGCTGCTGCCATGGGCATGGTCATGGGCA
>CAYNGR010000002.1:17739-36810 GCA_964396755.1 uncultured Cyanobium sp.
GTGTGAGTGGCTGTGACCGTGTGAGTGGCTGCTGCCATGGGCATGGTCATGGGCATGGCCTTCCTCATGCACGCAGACGCCGTGGTCGTGATCGCAGGCGTCATGGTTCTGGGAGGCGGCCACGCGGTCGCTCTCGAACAGACCGACGCTGAGCAGCAGCGGCAGGGGCACGTCGCCCTTGACCGAGCGCAGGATGCGCGCCTCTGACTTGATCTCGCGCAGGCGGCCTTCCAGGGCCTGCAGGCGCTGCTCCGGCACCAGATCGCACTTGTTGAGCAGCAGCATGTCGCCATAGACGATCTGAGAGCGGGCCACTTCGCCCTCGAGCAGGTCGTCGCTGAAGTTCTCGGCGTCGATCAGGGTGATGATCGAGTCAAGCCGTGTGAGATCACGCAGATCGCTGCCCAGAAAGGTCATCGCCACCGGCAGCGGATCGGCCAGGCCGGTGGTTTCCACCACCAGATAGTCGACCGGATCGGGTCGATCAAGAATGCGGTAGACAGCCTCGAGCAGCTCGCCGTTGATCGAGCAGCAGATGCAGCCGTTGCTGAGCTCGACCATGTCATCGCCGGTGGCGATGATCAGCTCGTTGTCAATGCCGATTTCACCGAATTCATTCACCAGCACCGCCGTCTTCACACCCTCCTGATTGGCAAGGATGTGATTGAGCAGCGTCGTCTTGCCCGCCCCGAGGAAGCCCGTCAGGATCGTCACCGGCAGAGCGGCAGCGGTGCTGGCCTGGGCCCCGGCCTGGCTGGGGTTGGCGGCGGTGCTGGAGGCCATGGGAAGGACGGAGGCAGATCCGGATTCTCGCCTGTCTGTCCGGCATCCGCCGCAGCGGCGGACGGCAGGGATCGATCGGATTCCCCCTCCATCCGCATCCCAGGGGGTCAGAGCCCAGCATCCACGCCAGGCAGCGTTGCGACCGTGCCGGCTGGCCAGTCACAAGCCGAGCGGGCCCTGGCCGCAGCGGCGCAACATCAGCATCCTGTGGGGGTTCGCCACGTCAGCACCGTGCAGGTCGACCATCCGGGCTCCCGTCCGCTCACCCCTTCCGAACTGGCCCTGCTGGAGAGCTTCCGCACCCGTCTGCATCAGCGGGTGAGCAGCGTCGGTCTCACCGTCGACGACGTGCGCCAGCTGCTCAAGGCGATGCACGAGCACCCCGAAGCCAGCGTGGAGGTGATCCGGATCCTGCACGACGAGGCCAGCACGCTGCTGCCGGGCCAGCGGCTGGTCAGCTTCGACTGGGACTGAAGGCCGCCTGCAACGGGGTGACAATGGGAACGCCGCCATGCCCGCCCTGGGCAGGCCCGCCGGGTCCCCCCTCTCCTGTGATCACCGACGGGGGCCCAGCGGCCATGGCCGCGAGAGGCCGCTTCAGGAGCTCAGGGTGCGTCCCAGGGTTCTTCGGCGTCCAGGCCCGCAACCAGCACGGGCAGGGAGGCGCCGAGCTGCTCCGGTGGTCCGTCATGCGCGCTGCCGCGCTGGAACCAGCCCGGCAGCGCCTCGAAGCGGGCGGCATTGGCGTCGTTCTCGCGGGCTTCCACCCGGAAGCAGCAGCTGCGCCCCCCCTCACGGCGCTGCAGCAGGGCATTGGCCCACTCCCAGACCAGGCGGGCGCTGGCCTCCATCCCGACGTTCTCCATCACGCGCAGATCGAGAGCGCCCTGATCATGCAGCTGCTGCCAGGTGGCCAGCAGCGGGTCGTCGGCATTGACCAGGAAGGTGTGGTCGAACTGACGACGCAGGCGCTCGCGCAGCTCGGTGAGGCTGGAGAAATCGACCACAAAGCCGTGTTCATCGAGGCTGTGGGCCCGGAACCAGACTGTGAAACTGCGGCTGTAGCCGTGCACGAAGCGGCAGTGCCCCGGGTGTCGCCACTGGCGATGGGTGCAGGGAAAGCCGCTGAATGTCTTGCTGCAGCTGTACAGCCGCGAAGGGGAGGGGCTGGGCTCGGCCATGGGCGCACCGTCAGCGTTCATTGTTCCAGTCGGGGCGTGCCGCTCAGGCCAGGGTGGCCCGCCAGCCAGCAACGGAGCAGAACGATGCCCCGTTCTGGGCGCGTGCCCGTGCAGTCTGGCGGCGGCCGATGTCCTACCGGACGGGCCTGCCGCCTGGGGCCTGCAGGCCCGTCGGTAGCGTGACCTCTGCCTCTCCGCAGCCGTGTCCGCCAGTCCGTCCGACGCCAGCCTGATCGCCTCGCTGCGCTGGAACGAGCAGGGGCTGATTCCGACGGTCGCTCAGGACTGGCTCGATGGCGCCGTGCTGATGGTGGCCTGGATGAATCGCGAGGCGCTCGAACGGACCCTGGCCAGCGGTGAGGTGCATTACTGGAGCCGCTCGCGTCAGGAGCTGTGGCACAAGGGGGCCAGCAGCGGCCAGATCCAGAAACTGCGCGGCCTGCGCTTCGATTGCGACGCTGATGTGCTGCTCGTCAGCATCGAACAGCTGGGAGGCGGCGCCTGCCACACCGGCGCCCGCAGCTGCTTCTACGAGGAGGGCCCCCAACCGACGGCGGGGGGAGCCGGCGCCCTGCCACCACCGGCGGATGTGATCAGCGAGCTGTCGCGGACGATCGAGAACCGTCGGGATCGACCGGAACCGGGCAGCTACACCAATCGCCTGCTGGAGGGTGGCGACAACCGCATCCTCAAGAAGATCGGCGAGGAGGCGGCCGAGTTCGTGATGGCCTGCAAGGACGACAGTCCCGAGGAGATCGCCGGTGAGGCGGCGGATCTGGTGTTCCACCTGCAGGTGGCGCTGGCCCATCACGGCGTGCCCTGGCGGCGGGTGCAGGAAGTCCTGGCCCAGCGCCGCGGCGCACCGAGGCGGCCGCTGGCGGGCGGCTGATCGAGGCGCGGCTGCCCCTAGCAGGGGCGACGACCGGGCCTCAGCGATCGGCCCTGCCGTCCTGATTGGGAATCGGTCGCAGCAGAGCCACGCCGCTGACGCCGGGCAGGCTGCGGGCCAGGCCGAGCAGGTCAGAGGTTCGCACCACAGAGCGTCCGGGCTGCAACCACACCCCCCCCAGGCGTCCGTTGCGACGCTCCACCACCCCGATGCCATCGGGATGTGCATCCGTGCCGGGCCCTCGCAGCACGAACAGATCACCGCTCCGCAGACTGGTCCGGGCCGCCGGCAGAGCCTGCAGCGGCAGTTCGGCCAGGGTCAGCGGCGGCAGGCCTGGGGGCCAGTGGCAGGGCTGAGCGGCGGAACCCGCCAGGGAGCGGCCGACGGAGGGATCCCCCAGCAGCGACTGCAGGGACAACTGCCGCCGCCTTGCCCCGGGCAGATGGGGGGTGAGATCCACAAGGTAGCCACGCCGCTGCGCGGCCAGGGCCCAGAGGGTGGCGTGGCGCAGGCGGGCGCAGGCGTGAACCCGACCGCTGCCATAGCGCAACTGACGCACGTGATCACTGAAGCGGTCCACCGCCTCGGTGCGGGTGCGCACCCTGCGGCTGTTGGCCAGAGCCAGCAGCTGCTCGACAAAACTGAGCTGATCGAAGCCGCCCAGATCCAGCACCAGCCGCTCCCTGGGCACCGATCCGGGCGGGGTCGCCCGCGCCGGCGAGCCCAGAAAGCGACCGGCCAGCCCGATCAGCGCGGCAGCGAGATCATCGGAGGCGATGTCATCAATGGCGCGGGCGGCCTGGCGACGGGTTGCGCCGACGTACACGGGCAGGTTCGGGTCGATGCCGGCCGCGGCGGCGGCTGGGCGGAGCGGCGAGGCAGGCGCGCTGACCCGGGCCGGCGGTGGCAGCGTCGGGGCCGGTGGCGGGCGGTGGCGCCGGGATCGCTGCGGCTGTGAAAGCTGCGGCTCTGACAGGTGGGCCATGCCGATGGCCAGGCCCAGGGCCAACGCCAGCACACCGACCAGCGCCGCAAGCCCCAGGCCTGTTCTCGACATCAGCTGAGCGGACCCGGGGTGAAGGTTACCGGCCCGTGCCTTGCGACTCGACGTCAATGCCTATCGTGCCCTCATGGAGAACCCTGTGCTCGAAGTCAGCGAGCTGAGCGTGCGCCGGCAGGGGGCCACGGTTGTGGACCGGGTCAGCTTTCAGCTCGGCGCCGAGACCGACACGGCCCTCATCGGCCCGAACGGCGCCGGCAAGAGCACCCTGGTGCAGGCGATCCTCGGCATCGTCCCCAGCGCGGGTGGTGAGGTGAGGCTGCTAGGGCACCGGCTCGGAGCGGCTGGAGAACTGCCGGCGGCCGTGCGGGAACAGGTGGCCTATCTGCCCCAGACCCTGACGCCCCCGGGACGGTTTCCCCTGCGCGTGGATGAATTCGTGGGCCTGGGCTGGCATCGGGTCGGTGCGTCGCTGCCCTGGCGTGGACGCCGGGCCTGTCGCCAGGCGGTGGAGCTGGCCCTCGAGAAGACGGGCTGCAGCGCACTGGCCGGCCGGTTGCTGAGCGATCTGTCGATCGGCGAACGCAAACGCGTGCTGCTGGCCTTCTGCGTGGTGCGACCGCGGCGACTGCTGCTGCTCGATGAGGCCCAGGCGGGTCTCGATGCCCGCGCCGCCGAACAGTTCCACGCCCTGCTGTTCTCGCTGCGCCGCAGCGAAGGCTGGACGATCCTGCAGGTCTCCCACGACCTGGAAATGGTGCGGCGCACCTGCGATGCCGTTCTCTGTCTGAATCGCTCACTGCGCTGCTCGGGCCATCCTGACCACGCCCTCAGCCCCGCCCAGCTGGAGCGCCTCTACGGCACGGCCTGGGTGCCGTATCACCACCAGCACGGCCACGCCCAGCCGCCGGAACGCCTGCGCTGATGGCCGACCCCTCGTCGTGGCTGGATCTGCTGGCGCTGCCTTCGCTGCAGAGAGCCCTGCTGGCCGGCCTGCTCACCGGGGCCCTCGGGGGCGTGCTCGGCAGCTTCGCGGTGCTGCGGCAGCTGGCCTTCTTCGGTGACGCGCTGGGCCACGCCGCCCTGCTGGGCCTGACCGGCGGCATCCTGCTGGGCCTGGATCCGACCCTGGTGCTGCTGCCCTTCGCCGTGCTGTTCGCGATCAGCGTGCACCACCTCACCCGCGGCAGCCGCCTGCCCACCGATGCGCTGCTGAACATCCTCTATTCGTCCTCCCTGGCCCTGGCGGTGCTGGTGCTCAGCCGCATCCGCAGCTACCAGGGCGGCATCGAGCAATTGCTGTTCGGCGACATCCTGGGGGTGTCCTGGCTGGATCTGGCACTCATCCTGGTGCTGGCCCTGGCGGTGCTGAGCTACCTGCTGCTCACCCGCCGCAGTCAGATCCTGCTGAGCCTCGATGAGGGCCTGGCGCTGTCGCGGGGCATCGCCGCCGATCGGCACCGGTTGATCCTGCTGGTGGTGCTGGCCGTCGTGGTGGCGATCTCGATCAAGGCCATGGGGGTGCTGCTGATCAGCGCCTTTCTGGTGATTCCCGCCTGCGCCTCCAGACTTCTCACCGGTCGATTTAGCCACTACGTGCTGTTGGCCTCGCTGCTCGGAGCTGGCACTGCCGTGATCGGCCTGCTGGCCTCCGGTGCCCTTGATCTGCCTTCCGGTCCCTCCGTGGTGGTGACCCAGCTGCTGGCGTTTCTGGTGGCCGTGGGTGTGGCCGGCATCGGCAACCGGAAGACCGCCGGCTGATCGCCGCAGGATGGTTCAGGGATCGACAGGCCGACCGAACACGGTCGGCTGGCTGTAGAGCCACAGAAGCGTGGCGCGGTCGCGCCGGCTGAGCACCAGCACCGGCTCTGCACCTGGCACGGCCGCCATGGCGTCGGCCGGATCGTCGCTGTGACCCCACAGACCGAAGGCATGTCCGAGTTCATGCAGGGCAGTGGCCGCGATGGCCGGCTGCCGCTGGGACGGACTGAGCAGCACCTCCACAGCAGGCTCAAGGCTGATCACGTCGCCGCGGCGCACCCGCAGCAGCGACAGGGTTGCCCTGCCATGGCTGGCTCTGAGACGCCCATCCGGGCCCGTCGCCAGCGGCGGCCGCCGGCGCCACAGGCGCACCTGAGCGGCGGCGGGATCCTCGACCAGCCGGATCGGCAGCAGAATCTGCCACTGGCCCAGGGCCTGATCCACGGCCGCCCGCCATCGGCTCTCCCACAGGGCGGCGGCAGGGTTGCCGCTGGCCGGTTCGATCCAGACGCACCAACGGGTGAGCCGGGGGCGGCCCAGGGAGGTGGTGGCCAGCAGGTGGCGGTAATCGGGTGACCGACGCCCGCCCGCTGCATCCCGCAGGGCCCCGAATGGATCAGCTCCAGAAGGCGAGTCGGCGGGAACCTGCAAGAGGGGGCCATCGCTGGGAACGGCCTCAACGCTGCTGGCGCTGGGACAGCTCCAGCCAAGGCCGGCTCCGCCGAACAGCTCTGGCGGCGGGGGAGGCGGGGCGGATGGATCGGAGGGAGCGGCAACAGATGCCCTAAGGAGCACCTGAGGCGAAGCCATGGCCGCTATCGCCGTCATGGCGAACAGCAAGCCGGACAGCCGCAGCGCGCCTCGGGTGCGCAGGCCAGACACGGGATCAGGCGCTCAGGCCCACCCCGCGCGCCATCAGGGTCGCCAGCAGAGGAATGGCGGCAAATCCGATCAGTTCGATGTTGAGGATCCAGCGAAGACGCTGTGCCAGGGCCTCACTGACCTGGGGGAGCTCACCCTTGCGCAGCGGCAGGGCCCAGAGGATGTAGGTGACGGTGGGATAGAGCGAAAGCCCGCCGACACTGAGGTAGAGCCCGACCTTCCACCAGAAGAGAGGATTTTCGGTGTAGAACTCGCTGCCCTGTCCGTAATAGAGCACCCGCGCGATGCCGCTGAGCAGCAGCGCCAGGGCCGCGATGCCGTACACCACATCGGTGATCACCATCAGCGTGGCGACCTGCCGATCGGGATTGGCGCGGATCAGGCGTCGCTCCAGCACCAGGGCGCCGAAGCAGAGCATGAAGCTGAGGTAGTGCACATAGGCCACCAGGGCGCTGGGGATCACCCCCGTCGGCAGAGGCAGAGCCGCTGGGAGAACGAGGGCATCGACCATGGAGACAGCGCTTGCAGTGGCCGGCCAAGGTAGCGGCTGGAGGCAACCAGCGCTGTGCGCGCGGCAGCCAAGGGCGCTCGCGCCTCCGGGCGACAACGCGCCGCGGGCCCTGCCGTGGCGGTTCCAGGGCGAGCAGAGCGGGCGACCGCAACGCACCTGCTGAGCCCCGCGGGTTGTTGCAGGCGGCCCCTGGATCGCGGGGGAGGACCATGGTCCGCAGCGGCTGGGCCGAGTCGGCTGCCAGAGCCTGCAGGCCGCATGAAGCCCGGCAAGAGCGAGCAGCCTGGAGGCAACGGCAGCACCCGCAGCGATGCAGCCCCGCGACCGCAGGCGGGCCATCGCCCGCGGCAGCGGGCCCTCCCCATCGCCGGCGAACAGAGCCATCCCTGCCTGGAAGACCACGACGGTCGTGACTCCCACGGACGCCGCGGCAGATGCACTGCAGCGGCGAGGCAGCGATGACACCGCCGGCATGCATCGGTGATGCAGGGGTGATGCCTGCAGAGCAAATCAGGAATGAATGCGAACTCTGAAGCCTTTCCGTGTCCTGCGGATAAACGGGCAATCAACCCTAGTTTCATGACAATGCGGATCTTCAGTCCAGCCATGGCAAGTTCCCTCAGTGCCTTCCTCGGCGAGATCGGCCGTCACCAGCTTCTGACCCCCGAGCAGGAATTGACCCTGGGGCGCAAGGTTCAGGCCATGGTGGCGCTGCAGGAGCGCTGCAGCCTGGCCGGCGGCCTAGGCCAGGCCTGCGATTACAGCGATGTGGAGCGCCGGGTCCTGCGCCTGGGAGAGCGGGCCAAACAGCAGATGATCACAGCCAATCTGCGACTGGTTGTGAATCTGGCCAAGCGCTATCAGGGCAAAGGCCTGGATCTGCTCGACCTGATTCAGGAGGGCACCATCGGCCTCACCCGCGCCGTGGAGAAATTCGATCCCACTCGCGGCCACAGATTCAGTACTTATGCCTATTGGTGGATTCGACAGGGCCTCAATCGTGCCCTGTCCACGCAGAGCCGCACGATTCGCATCCCCGTCAACGTCAACGAAAAGCTGACGCGCCTGCGGGCCGCCAAGGCGCGCCACCTGCAGGCCCACGGCCAGAGCCCCACGGCCCAGGAGCTGGCCCGGGCGATGGACCTGCCGGTGGCCGAGGTGGAGGAGCTGCTCGCCTGCGAATTGCGCAGCGTCACCGTCAGCCTGCAGGGAGCCGTTCGCTCCAAGAGCGACCCCTCTGAGCTGGTGGATCTGCTGCCCAGCGATGAGATGGCACCGATGGAACGGGCCGAGCTGGCCGAGCGCAGCGCCTCGGTCTGGACCCTGCTGGAACGCGCCAACTTGACCCCCAAGGAGCGGACGGTGGTGATGCTGCGCTTCGGGCTCGATGGCACCCACGAATGGAGGACCCTCGCGGAGGTGGCACGCCAGCTGGCCTGCAGCCGGGAGTACTGCCGCCAGGTGGTGCAGCGTGCCCTGCGCAAGCTGCGCAAGGCCGGCATCGAGAGCGGCCTGGTGGAGACCTGAACCCTTACAGGCAGCGCGGGCCAATCTGTGCGAGCAACATCTCCGGGCCCGAACCGTCCAGGCGGCGTGGCTTGCGCCCAGGCAGCGCAGCCTCAGCCTGGGTCGAGCGCTCCGGCCGGCCTGCGGCCAGGTCTCAAGGCAAGGCAAACATCAGCGCCCACGCCCCCCTGGCAGTGCCTCCATTCAGGGACACGCTGAGGCTCTGTCCCAGAGGGACCCAGCGCCGAACTGAAGCAGGCACCAACGAGGCAGTTGCTGCGGAGCACAGCGGGGCGGCGATGACCTGCAGCGGCCGCTCAGGGGGCCCGGAACAGGCCCGCTGATGCGGCGGCCAACCGATCGGATCGGGGGGAGAACCGACCCTGTTGCCCGAGCCATCAGGCGGCTCAGACTGAATTCCTGCCACGCCCTTCGTGGCTCACATCGGAGCATGCCCATGGCCGCAGCCCCCTTCCAGGGCTCTGGCGAGTCCCCGCGACACACCCCCGCCATCGACGTCGAGGTGCTCGGCGACGGTCAGGCGGCCAGCGCGAACCACCCCCAGGTCGATGAAGCGCTGCTGCTGCGACTGCTGCGCCGGGCCGGCCGCACCATCGCCAGGCCCGCCCTGGAGTGCTTCGAACTGCTGATCGCTCCCTCCACACCCCATCAGGTGCGCGTGACGGTGCTGGCAGCGCTGACCTATCTGCTGCTGCCGCTGGATCTGATCCCGGACTTCATCCCGGCGGCAGGCTTCAGTGACGACCTGGTGGCGCTGACGGCTCTGCTGGGGCTGTGCACCCGTCACATCTCGTCTGACATCCGCGAGCGGGCGCAACGCAGACTGGACCAGTGGTTCCCGGTGGACCGCTGATCCCGTCATCACGCCCGCGGCGATGTCCAGCCTCAGTGCCGAACAGCTCGATGACCTTCAGACCTTTCTGAAGGACTGGCTCCGCCATGCCGGCCGCACCCAGGCCGACCTGCGCCGCGCCCTGCGTGCCTCCTCGATCCGCATGCCGGTGCTGGTCGAGGAGCTGCGTCAGCTGCATGCCCGTCAGGGACTGCTGGGGCTGGCGGAGCGGCTGTGCGGCATCGAGCAGGTCTGGCAGAGCGAGGAGAGCGGCTGTCTGGACGACGGGGCCGCCGGCTCCGAGGAGCTCTCCGATTCACTCGGTCAGCTGGACCTGCTGCTCGAGCAGATCCGCCAGGGCAGCTGAGCACACCTCGCTGCATCGGACGACTCCAGCAGCCGGGGCCGCTCTGCCGCGACGAGCTCCGCCCCACCAGGTGATCAGAGCGCCGCAATCCGAAGGCGCGCTGCCAGGCAGCGGCGCGTCGGCAGCCAGGCCGGCCTCTGGAGCTCTCTGGCAAGTCCGCAACCGGCCCGCACCCTGATGCTGCCGCGCCCGGCGTTTCCAGCGGGGGATGCAGGCCCCCCAAGCGGCGAGTCGCCCGTCAGAGTGGGTGCAAACCATTCCGCCCGAATCGTGCAACGACCGCCCTTCCGCCTGCTGGCCTGCCTGAGCCTGGTGGCCGCCTCCGGTCCGGCCCTGGCCCAGGTGGAGACCTTCATGCTCAAACCCGGCAGCAACGTCGGTCCCGCCACCAAGGTGACCCCCACGAACTGCGTCACCCGCCCGGACGGCTCGGTGACCTGCGACACCAAGCTCGAGAACTCGCCCAGCGACACCCCCGCCAAGCCCACCTACCAGCCGTTCAAGAACTGATGCCGGTCAGCCGACTGCGCGCCATCGGCCGCAGGGTCTCCGATCAATCCGTTCTGCGCGTCGTCGACCGGGGCGAACGGTTGCTGGCCCGGGTGCTCAGCCTGCTTCTGCTGGTCGTCCTGGCCGTGGCCACGGTCCAGCTGCTCTGGCAGCTGTCACTGGACCTGATCAATCCGGCGCACACCTGGCTGGGGGATTCCCTGATCCTCCTGCTGGGCGATCTGCTCAATCTGCTGATCGGCCTGGAGGTGCTGCAGAACATCACCGCCTACCTGCGCCGCGGCGTGGTGCAGATCGACCTGGTGCTGCTGACGGCAATCACGGCCGTGGGCCGCAAGGTGATCGTGCTGCCCCCCGGCGCCGAGAACAAACCACAGCTGCTCATGGGTCTCGGCGCCGCTGTGGTCTGCCTGGCGGGCGCGTACTGGCTGGTGCGGCAGGCGCACCCGGCACCAGCTCCCTTCAGGCGGATGGCCAGAACAGAGCCAACCAGATCGTCCCAGGAGCCGGATCGGTCGCCACGACCCGGTGACGACGACCGGCTCTGATCGTCAGGCTTTCACCCGTGCTGAGCACCAGGTCGCTGGCCTGATCGGCAAACCTCAGCCTTGCCCCCCCCTGCAGCAGCACCAGCCACTCGTCCTCCTGTTGCTCATACCAGAAGCCGTCCGGGCTGCGATGGGCGCAGGAATGGATCCGCTCGAGTCGGAACTGCGGCGTCTGCAGCAGCAGCTCGGTTCGCTCCTCACCAGCTGGTGGACAGGGAGGGCTGAGCAGGGAACCTGCTGCCTCAGGCCCGGCGAACGGCGGCGCCTCCTCAGCGCCCTGCTCAACGCCGCCGACCGTTGCTGCCCATGACTGGCCAGGGGACCCATGGGCTTCCGGGAGGGTCACGGCCTCGCCTGCCGCTGAGGCCGCAGAGGGCAGCGTCGCATCCAGATCGAAGCGCCCCGCAGCCGGGGTCTCGACGCTGGAGTTGGAGGGGGCCAACTGGACTGCCTGAGGCGATGGCTCGCCCCAGCGACGCCCGATCTCAAAGCCGCAGCGGCGGGCCAGGGCCACCACCTGATCATGGTGGGCGCAGTCGCGCAATTCCTGCCGCAGCTGCGCATCCGCCTCGGTCAGCTCCACAAAGGCATTGAGCTGGCGCACCTTGTCGAGAAACTGCTGCAACTGGGCTTCGGCCATCGGCGCCTGTGCTCGGTTCAGACCAGATCCCTGATCATCCGCCAACGCCGGAACAACGCTCCGGCGAACAGCACCTCCTCCTCGGCCTCCACGCACCAACCGAGTCGCTCCAGCAGGGGCCGCGACAGCTGGCTGGCCTCGGTGCGCAGCCGCCGGCAGTCATGCCGCCTGGCCGTCTGCTCCAACGCCAACAGCAGGGCGGTCGCCCGGCCCTGGCGGCTGGAGCGACCGCGGCAGTAAAGCAGCGAGAGTCGATCGATCGGATCCAGCAGCGCGAAGGCCTCGATCGAGCGCCGTGGTGGAGAGGCGCAGCTGGCCAGTCCCACCCCCCGGGCCAGCGCCTGCGCCAGTCCGGCATCGCCATCGGCGTGGGCGGCCCAGGCCTGAATCTGAGGATCGCTGTACAGGCCAGGGGCCTGGCTGAGCACCGCATCGCGGTAGAGCTCCACCAGTTCGGGCAGATCGGCGGTCACCAGAGGCCGGAGCATCGGATCGATCGCCATGGATGCGCCAGCGGGAGCTCAGGATGGCGTGGTCGGGGCGGCAACGCGATGCCCCCGCGTCTCCCTCAGCGGCAACAATGGCCGCAGCGACTGGCATGCGATGGACTGGTGGGAGAGCGCCCGGCGGCAGCGCCTGCAGCGGAAGCCGAAGGGCCTGCGGCTGAGCAGGGTGCTGGCGCGGCTCACGACGACGGCCGTGCTGATCCTGGGCCTGCTGATGGGCGCCTCAGCCGCGTTGGCCGATGCCACACCCGACGTCGGTCGCCTCCAGGCTGGAGGCCGCCTGTTCGAAGCCCACTGCGTCGGGTGCCACGTCAATGGCGGCAACGTGATCCGCCGCGGCCGCACGCTCAGACAGGCGGCGCTGGAGAAGGCCGGCCTGGCTGATCCAGAGGCGATCGCCCGGATCGCCGCCGGCGGCATCGGCCAGATGTCCGGCTACGGGGCGGTGCTGGGGGAAGAAGGAGCTGCCCAGGTGGGCGAGTGGGTCTGGCTGCAGGCCCGCGCCGGCTGGCCGCGCCCGGCGCGGACAGAGCCCCTGCCCTGAGATCCGGGAGATCCGGCAGGTTTTGACATCAGCAGTCGAAGAGCGGACTGTGCCACGGGGTTGCCTGTCCACCAGCCTCTCCACATTCATGTAGCGGGGGTTACACAGAATTTGGTGTGAGAGTTTCTCCATGTCCCATTCCCTGCAACGCAAGGCGACGGGCAGTGTCAGCCTGATGGCCCTCGGGTCGCTGGCCTGCTCCCTGCTTGCCACCCCCTCGATCGCCGCCCCCCAGTCGGGTGCGGAGCAGCTGCGCCTGGAAGGCAGCGCTGCCCAGAGCGCGGCTCAGCCCCTGGAGATCGCTCAGACCTACGTTCCCGTCATCGGCAACGTCGGCACCGGCGGCTTCGACCAGGCTGAAGGCTGGTACCTGACCGTCGGCGCCGGTGCGTCCCGCCCCTCCAACAACAACTGGCACACCGATCGTCTCGATGTGCTGGGCGGAGACAGCGCCAGCGGTGACTTCCACTACGGCGGCGGCTTCGCCATCGATGCCGGCATCGGTTACGACTTCGGTGCCATCCGCACCGAGCTGACCTACTCGTACAACCGGGCCAGCCTCAACGACCTGGACATCCACTTCCGCGGCAACGACTACAGCAGCAGCGACATCTCGGGCATCGTCAACAAGAACGATGTGTTCGCCAGCGCCTATGTCGACTTTCCCTTCGGCCGCTGGGTGCCCTACATCGGTGGCGGCATCGGCTACACCAACATCAGCACCCCGAGCTTCACCGTCGGCGACTTCCGTTCGGGCAACCTGAACCGCGGTCTGTTCGGCTGGCAGGCCAAGGCTGGTCTGGCCTACGGCATCGACTACAACTGGGACATCTACGCTGAAGGCGTGTACCAGGGTGCCGGCGGTTACGACAGCGGCGACGTGCACGTCAGCTCCTTCAACAACTGGGGCGGCAAGCTCGGCTTCCGCTACCGCTTCGGTCAGCGCCCGACCGTGGTGGTTGAACAGCCCGCTCCGGCTCCTGCTCCCGAGCCCGCTCCGGCTCCCGAGCCCGCCCCCGAGCCCGCTCCTCCAGTGCGCGGCCTCTGGTGATCTCAGGGCAGGAGAGCCATCTCCAGCCCAGCCATTCCGAGCAGAGAGCGGGCCTTGGCCCGCTCTTTTTTTGTCCCTGCTCCTGCCTCCGCAGCTGCGCCGGCTGCATGCCAAATCGCTGCTCTTGGCTCCGCCGGCCGGGATCTGATGCGGCGAGCGATCTGTTGAGACCGAACCACCCCGTCGGCAGTTGACGCGCCGAGCCTGACGCGTCCACTGCGGTGGCCGGCCGCTGGCCGCGACAACGAGCCGCAGGACCTCCGGGGGATCAGAAGGCCTGGATCCAGGGATGCACCTGCAGCTCCGTCCAGATGCCCTCGCGCCAGTAGACATCAGCGTGCAACAGCTGCTCCACCTGCTCGGCGCCTTCAGCCTCATAGATGCCGAACACGAAGCGGGTGTCAGCCGTGGGACCGAGGGTGATCAGCAGGCCGGCATCCTTCTGACGCTGCAGGCCGTCGAGATGCTCCTGGCGGAAGGGAGCGCGCTTTTCCAGCACGTCATCGCAGTACGTGCCCCAGACAACAAAACGCATGGCGATCAGAGAAAAGACTCGCGGCGGAGATGGACGCGGATCAGTTTCTCGTCCATCAGACCCTCGCGCGCGAAGGGCTGCTCATCGCAGCGATCGAACACCGCGATCAGGGTCTCGGGGTGGAAGCTGTGGCCGCTGAGGCGGGCGATCTCGCTGACCTCCAGCGCCGTCTGCACCTGATTGAGCTGCTCGCGCAGAGGAGGTTCCTGCTGGATGCGGGCCAGGAAGGTGAACAGCTGTTCCAGTTCAGCCCTGTCGAGGGTGTCGCTCATGCGGGGGAGACGGTCGCCACCGTCATAGCGGCCCCGCTTCTCGGCGGGCAAGCGACGCGGGCCAACATGGTGCCAGCGACGACCTCGCGATGCCCCTCCCCTCCAGTCCTTGGCTCCTCCCTTCAGCGCCGCAGCGACGGCAGCTGGTGCTGTCGGTCCTGACGCTGATGGCGCTGGGCGCCTGCGGCCCTGTCTACCGGGCCGGGGCCGAACCTCAGATGTCGCCGGCCCCCACGGCGATCTGCCGCAGCGCGCCGTCATGGACCCTTCAGGCCAGAGCAGGCCACGAGCCGCAGGCCCCAGGCCCCAGGCCCGCGGCAGGGAACACCACCGCCCGCAGCAACCTGATGGCAACGGCGTGAGCGGGGCGTGGCAGGGCAGCAGGCAGACCAGGCCTCAGTCGTCGAGGGCACGGCGCAGCTCAGCGCAGTAACGCCCGGCCTCATCGCTGACGGAGCGGCCCTGGCTGTGGGCCTCGGCCATGCGCTTGACCAGGGCACTGCCGACGATGGCGCCATCGGCGCCCCAGTCACGCACCTGGCGGGCCTGCTCAGGAGCTGAGATGCCGAAGCCCACCGCCACCGGTGTGTCCCCCTGAGCCTTGAGCTGACCCACCAGCCCACCGACACGCTCCTGCAGGGCGGTGCGCACACCAGTCACACCGGTGACGCTGACCAGATAGGTGAAGCCGCGGCTGGCGGCATGGATGCGAGCCATCCGCTCCAGCGGCGTGGTGGGAGCCACCAGCAGCACCAGATCCAGACCGCGGGCAGCGGCCAGGGTCGACAGCTTCTCGGCCTCCTCCAATGGCAGATCCGGCACCACCAGGCCAGCCGCACCGGCAGCCGCGGCGGCGTCACAGAATCCCTCCATGCCACGGTTGAGCAGAGGATTGCTGTAGGTGAACAGCACGACCGGGACCGTGAGCCTGCCGCGCAGGCTCTCCAGCAGCGCCAACACTCCAGCGGGGGTGGTGCCGGCCGCGAGAGCCCGGGAAGCGGCGGCCTGAATCACCGGGCCGTCAGCGAGAGGGTCGCTGTAGGGGATGCCCAGCTCGATCAGATCAGCGCCTGCCTCCTGCAGCGCCAACAGGGTGGCTGCGGTGGTCTCCAGATCGGGATCGCCCGCCATCACGAACGGCATCAGGGCGCAGCGGCCGGCTGAGGCCAGCTCGCCGAAACGATGCTGGATGGGAGTGAGACCGGTGGAAAGGCCGGGGGACGCGACGCTCATCGCTGCGGTGGGCTGGCGAGGGCTTCGAGCCTATGGGGTCGGCGCCTCGGGGCCCGTGGCTGGCGAGGCGTCAGCCTCCTGCCTCTCACCGGGCAGCTGACCGACTTCGGCCAGCAGGCGCAACTGCTCCTCAGGGCTGAGCGCTTCGAAACGCTCCTGCAGCTCGACATCGGTGGCAGCGTCGTAAGCGGCCCGGTAGCGGCGCCGCTGCTCCATGTAGGTCATGCGGCCGCTGACGACCCGGAACAGGTAGCTGCCGGTCCAGGCCAGCACGACAACCATAAGCAGCCCAGAGGCCGCGATGCCGGGGCTGAACCCCTCGAAACCACCAGCCTGAAAGGCGACATAGCCGGCCCCACCCAGAGCGAAAACGGCGATGCCAGCCAGCAGAACGGCGCCGCGGGTCACGAACGCAGGGCTCCCTGACCGGCCATGCGCAGGTTGAGGAACGGCGCGAACAGGATCATGCCGGGGAAGAACAGAAACACCAGCCCGTAGACGAAGGTGCGCTCGATCTTGCCCATCGCCGTCCAGCGGCGATGCATCCACGCGTAGAGCAGCAGTGGCACGACCACCAGGTACGCGCCTCCCAGGACCGCATAGAGACCGAGCACCAGCAGCGTCTCGGTGGGGATGCTCTGCAGCAGAGCCGCCGGATCCAGCGCCAGGGGCAGGAGCGCAGGCAGAGAAACGATGGACGCGGACGGCGGCATCATCAGGGACAAACCCGTGGCTGATCGCAGAATTTAGAGTGCGATTGCGGGGGCATGGCGAAATCGGTAGACGCAGCGCACTTAAAATGCGCAGACGGCAACGTTGTGGGGGTTCAAGTCCCCCTGCCCCCATTCCCGCCGATCGGCCGTTCCGGCAGCAGAGCTGCTGTCGCTCTCCGGGCCGACAACTGAACCGCAGCTGAACCGCAGCGGGTCCGCTCAACAGCCACGACCAGGAGCAAGGAATCCCGGCTGGCCACGCACACCGCCTTCGCGCGGCCCGGCAGCCCACGCCCGCCGCTCCACCGGCTCCAGGCGGTCGCCAGGGGGCAGGGCCCCTGCGGGGAGAGCGAACTGCGGCTGCCCCAGCAGCTCAGACCGGCCTGCGTTGCGCGCCGGCCTGCTGCTGAGGCCTGGGCCCCGACCTGAGCACCAGCACACCGCCGGCGACGTCCAACTCGCCGCCATCAGCGGCCAGGCGGAAGCGGCCAGTGGCCATGCCATTCCCTGCGCCGGGGGGCAGACTCGCCTGAGGCCGCAGCGGCCCGGCTGCGGCGGCTGCGCGCCATCCGCCCGGCACCCCATCCGTGAGAGCGCCCCCATGCGCGGAGGTCATCTGCTGAGCCGGCTGCCGCTGCCGCGCACGATCGGATCCCAGTGCCTGCTGGGTCTGCTGCTCGGGGGCCTGCTGGCCGTGCTGCTGCCGGGCCTGACGCCCTGGCTGATCCCGCTCGGACAGATCTTCCTGCGGGCGTCCCAGATCGTGGTGATGCCCTACATCATCTGCGAACTGGTGGGCGCCCTGGGGGGCCTGAGCAGCACATCGATGCGGCTGCTGGCCCGCTTCGGCGGCCTGGTGCTGCTGGCGCTGCTGCTGGTCGGCTCGCTGCTGGTGCTGTGGCTGCCGAGCCTGCTGCCCGATCTCAACGCCTCGGGTTTCTTTCAGCCCGAATCGCTGATCAGCCCCAGCCCTCCCGATCTGATCGCCACCTATCTGCCGTTCAACATCTTCACGGCGCTGGCGCAGGACAACTTCCCCGCCGTCGTGCTGTTCACCACCGTGGCGGGGGTGATGCTGCAGGGCCTGCCACGCAGGCAGCTGCTGCTCGAGCCGCTGGAGCAGCTGCGGCTGATGTTCCGCCGACTCAACACTCTGGTGATCCGCCTGGCCCCCCTGGGGGTGCTGGCCCTCACCGCCACCACGCTGCGGCAGATGTCGGTGGCCGAGCTGCTGCGCAGCCAGGCCCTGCTGCTGATCAATCTCGTCGCCCTGACGGTGCTGGTGCTGCTGTTCGTGGTGGTGCTGTGGGCGCTGACGCCCCTCTCCCTGGGGGCGGTCTGGAGGATCCTGCGCGGCCCGCTGGCGCTGACGGCCAGCAGCGGCAATCTGCTGATCGCCCTGCCGATGCTCAACGACAGCCTGCAGCGGGCCCTGGCGCCGCTGGTGCCGGCAGGGTCCGAGCAGGCGCGCGCCATGGCCTTCGAGGAGATCGCCGCCCTGCTGCCGGTGGGCTTCGCGCTGCCCACGCTCGGCCAGGTGGTCAGCCTGGTGTTCGTTCCCTTCTGCGCCTGGTTCGTCGATCGCCCCTTCTCCCTGGAGGACGGCATGCGCATGCTGCTCACGGGCATCCCCACCGTGGCCGGCGGGCTCAAGGCCGCAGTGCGGCAGGAGCTGCTGGCGGCGGCGCTGCCCACCGATCTGATCGCCCTGGTCGATCTCAACGGCAACTGGCTGTATCGGGGCGAGAAGGTGCTGTCGCTGCTCGGGCTGGTGCTGCTGGTGGTGCTGGTGGTCTGCCGCAGCCTGGGGCTGGTGCGGCTGCGGCCACTGCGACTGGGGCTGGGACTGCTGCTCAGCCTGCTGCTGGCGCTCGGTCTGGGGCACGGCAGCACCGCCCTGCTGGCCCAGCAGCTCAAGGGCACCTACGAGAACGACCGCACCCTGATGTCCCAGCGCTCGCTGGTGCGGCAGGCCTCCCTGCGGCTGCTGCGCCCGGACGAGCTGCGCTCGCAGCCGGTGAGCCTGGAGGCCATCCGCCGCCGCGGGGTGCTGCGGGTCGGACTGCGCCGCGACGCCATGCCCTGGGCGTTCCGCAACGCCAGCGGCGAGCTGGTGGGCTTCGACGTCGACCTGCTGCACTCACTGGCCCGGGCGCTGGACGTCCGACTGGAGGTGGTGCAGGCCTCTCTGCGCGATCTGGAATGGATGCTGCAACAGCAGCAGATCGACCTGGCGGCCGGTGGCATCCAGAACACGCCGCAGCGGGCCGCCAGCTGGACGGTGAGCGTGGGGTATCAGCAGGTGCACCTGGCATTGCTGACCCGTGACGAGGATGTGGGCTGGATCCAGAAACTGCCCTACGCGCCGCTGCAGCGCCCGCTGCGGCTTGCGGTCAGCGACACCTCCCTGATCGGGGCCAACCTGCGCGATCAGATCGCCGAGATGCTCGGTTCCCCCGAGCGCCCCCAGGCTCTGAGCCTGCGGTCGGTCGACGATCGGCGTACCTTCTTCGGAGCGCGAGGCCGCCAGTACGACGCGCTGCTGATCACCGCCGAGGGAGGGGCCGCCTGGTCGGTGCTGCACCCGAACACCAGCCTGGTGACGTCCTTCGGCGCCCAGCTGCCGGAGGAGCTGGTGATCCTGATCGCCGGCGAGGACGACGGGCTGGAGGACTACGTCGACACCTGGATCCTGCGCAAACAGGACCAGGGACTGATCCGCAGGCTGTTCGAGCACTGGGTGATGCTGCGCCGGCCGTCGACGGCCGGCTGAGGCGGGGTTCCGC
>CAYNGR010000002.1:36910-39310 GCA_964396755.1 uncultured Cyanobium sp.
GCTGAGGCGGGGTTCCGCGGGAGCAGAGCGGCGGCGCTGGCCGCCGCGGATCGCAGCCAGCCGGGCCCGCCGCGGCTATCAAGACCAGCAGAGGCTCTCCGCCCGGGTGGAGAGGATCACCCGCCAGGTGCCCATGGTCAGTCCGTCTTCCGCCGCCGGCGCCGCACCGCCCGTGGAGGTGCCGGCCGGTGCCCCCGCCGATGCCCTGATCGAGGTGCTGCATCGGCTGCAGCAGCGCCAGGGCTGGCTGGACCGCGAGACCCTGCGGCAGGTGGCGCGGCAGCTGCGCCTGCCGCTCAGCCATGTGCAGGGCGTGGCGAGTTTTTACCACCTGTTCCTGCTGCAACAGCCCACCCCGCACCGTTGCGCCGTCTGCCTGGGGACCGCCTGCTTCGTTCGCGGTGGCCTGCGGCTGGCCGAGCTGCTGGCCGCACGCCTCGCCGTCGACCTCGACGACCCCGGGGGGAACGGCTGCTGGAGTCTGCAGCGGGTGGGCTGCCTGGGAGCCTGCGGACAGGCGCCGGTGCTGGTGGTGGATGAGCGACTGCTGACCCGTCTTCCCCTGGATCCTGCCGACGCCGACCGCCTGGAGCAGCGCCTGCGGGCGGTGGGGCTGCCAGGCGCGACGCAACAGCCCGCGACGGAGAAACCCGCCACGGAGCTGGGGGCATGATCGCGCTGCCGCCTGGACCGCTGCGCCAGCTGCGCGTCTGCACCGCCAGCGGCTGCCGCAGCGCCGGCGGTGAGGCCCTGCTGGAGGCCCTGCGCCGGCAGGGCGGCGCGATCGACCCGGCCGCCGCCGGCGGGGGCGCCGAGGCGACGAGCCGCGCTGAGCCTGTCTGCGTCAAGGCGGTGGGCTGCCTGCGCCTGTGCGGCGAGGGACCACTGGTGGCCTGCGATGGCCCGCGCGGCAGCCGCCTCTATGGCGGGCTGCGCCCCGATCAGGCCCCGGCACTGCTGACCCTGGCCCGGGAGGCGGCGACGCCAGGCGCGGCGGCGGCGGAACCGGCGGCCGACGCCCCCCTCGCGGCCCAGCGCCTGGAGCTGGATCAGCCGTTCTTCGCGCTGCAGCGCCCGCTGGTCCTGGAGCATTGCGGCCTGATCGACCCGGAGTCGATCGAGGAGGCCCTGGCACGGGGCGCCTACCGCCAGCTGCAGCGCTGTCTGGGGGAGCTCAGCCCCGAGCAGGTGCGCGCCGAAGTGCGCCGCAGCGGCCTGCGCGGCCGTGGCGGTGCCGGCTACCCCACCGGCCTCAAGTGGGACACGGTGGCGCTGCAGCCCGACGGGCCCCGCTTCGTGGTCTGCAACGCCGATGAGGGCGATCCCGGCGCCTTCATGAACCGCAGCGTGCTGGAGGGCGACCCACACCGGCTGCTGGAGGGGATCGCCATCGCCGCCTACGCCGTCGGCGCGGACCGGGGCTACGTCTACGTACGGGCCGAGTACCCGCTGGCGATCGCACGGATGCGCCTGGCACTGCAGCAGGCTCGCGATCGCGGCCTGTTCGGCGGCGCCAGCTCCGCTGGATTCCGTCTGGAGCTGGAGGTGCGCGTGGGGGCCGGTGCCTACGTCTGCGGCGAGGAGACGGCCCTGCTGGCCTCGATCCAGGGACGGCGCGGCTGTCCGCGGCCACGGCCGCCCTTTCCGGCGCAGGCGGGCCTCTGGAACGCCCCCACCCTGATCAACAACGTCGAGACCCTGGCCGCCGTGCCGCTGATCCTGCGCCTCGGCGCTGAGGCCTATGCCGCCATCGGCAGCCCCAGCAGCCCAGGCACGAAGGTGTTCGCCCTCTCCGGCGCCGTGCGCCGCACCGGCCTGGTGGAGGTGCCACTGGGCACCTCGCTGCGCACGATCGTCGACACGATCGGCGGTGGATCGCTGGATCAACCCGGGGTGCCGGGAGGCGGGCCGCTCAAGGCGGTGCAGACCGGTGGGCCCTCCGGCGGCTGCATCCCTGCCGAGCATCTCGACACGCCGGTCGACTACGAGAGCCTGCGGCAGCTCGGCGCGATGATGGGGTCCGGCGGCATGGTGGTGATCGACGCCGGCACGCCGATGCCGCTGCTGGCCCGCCACTTCATGGCCTTCAGCGTCAGCGAGAGCTGCGGCAAGTGCCTGCCCTGCCGCGCCGGAACCGTGCAGCTGGCGGCGCTGCTCGACCGCTTTCTCGAGCAGCGGGCGGAGCCGGCCGACCTCGAGCGGCTCGAGCAGCTCTGCGCCATGGTGCGCGACACCAGCCTCTGCGGGCTGGGCCAGGCGGCCCCCAGCCCTGTGCTCAGCACCCTGCGCTGGTTCCGCTCGGAGTACGAAGCGGGGATCAGGGAGCCGGCCATGCCAGCCGGCTCAGCCCGGGCCGAGCAGCCGGAGGCCCCCCGATGAGCAGCGTCGATCGCCGCAGCC
>CAYNGR010000002.1:39410-55766 GCA_964396755.1 uncultured Cyanobium sp.
CAGGAGGCCAGGCCATGGGCGTGATCACCCTGCGGATCGACGCTCAGGAGGTGGCGGTGCCCGCGGGGGCCAGCCTGCTGGAGGCGGCGCGGGCGGCCGGCAGGGCGCTGCCCACCCTCTGCCATCTCGACGGCCTCAGCCCGGTGGGGGCCTGCCGGCTGTGTCTGGTGCAGGTGGAGGGCCACAACCGCCTGCTGCCGGCCTGCGTCAGCGAGGCCGGCGAGGGGATGCAGGTGCAGACCGACACACCCCAGCTGCGCGAGTACCGGCGCATGGCGGTGGAGCTGTTCTTCGCGGAGGGCAATCACGTCTGCGCCTACTGCGTCGCCAACGGTGACTGCGAACTGCAGGACGTGGCGGTGGCCGTGGGCATGGATCACAGCCGTTTCCCCTACCGCTGGCCGCAGCGCACGGTGGATGCCTCGCACCACCTGTTCAGCCTCGATCACAACCGCTGCATCCTCTGCACCCGCTGCGTGCGGGTCTGCGATGAGATCGAGGCGGCCCACGTCTGGGACGTGGCGGCGCGGGGGGAGCACAGCCACATCATCGCCGGTCTGGATCAGCCCTGGGGCGAGGTGGAGGCCTGCACCTCCTGCGGCAAGTGCGTCGACGTCTGCCCCACCGGGGCTCTGTTCCACAAAACCGACGGCACCGCCGAGAAACACCCGGACCGTTCGCGCGCGCAGCATCTGCGCCGCGCCCGCGAGCACAGGGAGTGGCACCAGCCATGAGCGCAGGCCTGCCCTGGGAGTTCAAGGAGGCAGGCGTCGGCCATGGGGGCCGGCCCAGACCTGCGGCCAGGCAGCCGCTGGCGGCTGATCAGGCGGGCGCCGCGGCCGCAGAGTCGGCGGTGGTTGCCGCCCCCGCTGCCATGGAGGTCAGTGGCAATGAGGACGCCAACCGCAGCCACCGTCGGGCGCCGGCCGACTCCAGCACGGTGCCTTGGGCTGCCGATCTCCCGCCATCGCTGCCTGCGCCAGCCAGACCTCCGGCCGCAGGGCCAGCGGCCGCCACTGCGACCAACGCTCCGGCTGGCACCCCTTCACCTGCCGCCAGCGGGACCGCCGGCCCAGCGTCGAGCGCCGGCGCCGTCCCGATCCCAGGCGCCCTGAGTGCGGGGCAGCCGACAGCCGCTGCAGCGCCGGCGGAGCTGCCACCCGAAGCGCAGCGCAAGCTGCGCCTGGCCACCGTGTGGCTGGCGGGCTGCTCGGGCTGCCACATGTCCTTCCTGGATCTCGATGAATTCCTGTTCGATCTGGCCGAGCGGGTGGACATCGTGTTCTCACCGGTGGCCAGCGACATCAAGACCTTTCCCGAGGGCGTGGATGTCTGCCTGGTGGAGGGGGCGGTGGCCAACACCGACAACCTGGAGCTGGCTCTGCAGCTGCGCCAGCGCAGCGCCGTGGTGGTGTCGTTCGGGGACTGTGCCGTGACCGCCAACGTGCCGGGCCTGCGCAACCTGATCACCCCCGGCGGACGGGACAGCGCCATGGCGGCCCTGCGGCGGTCCTATCTCGAGCTGGCCGACGCCCAGGCCCGGATTCCGGACGACGACGCCGTGGTGCCGCCGCTGCTGCCGCAGGTGCTGCCGCTGCATCAGGTGATCCCGGTGGATGTCTACCTGCCGGGTTGCCCGCCGCCGGCGGCGCGCATCCGCACCTGTCTGGAGGCGCTGCTGCGGGGTGAGCGGCCCCGGCTGGAAGGCCCCGATCTGCTGCGCTTCGGCTGACCCGTCATGAGCGAATCCCCGATGGCATTCCGCGCGTTGGCAGCCCATCGCCGTCTCCGATGGCCTGGGTTGATCAGCGGCGCGCGCTGCAGGCCACGGCCAGGCGCCAGGCCCGGCTCAGCCTTGGCTGAGGTGATCGCCAGCTCTGCCGTCCTCCGCCTTCGCCCATCCCCGCTGGCCTCGCCATGAGCCGCACGATCACGATCGACCCGGTCACCCGCATCGAGGGCCACGCCCGCATCACGCTGCAGCTTGATGCCGACGGCCACCTGAGCGAGGCGCGCTTTCACGTGGTCGAGTACCGCGGCTTCGAGCGCTTCTGCGAGGGCCATCCGTACACCGAAATGGCCGGCATCACAGCGCGCATCTGCGGCATCTGCCCGGTGAGCCACCTGCTGGCGGCGGCCAGGACCGGCGACAAGCTGCTGGCGGTGACGATCCCGCCGGCGGCCGACAAGCTCAGGCGGCTGCTCAACCTGGCCCAGCTCACCCAGAGCCATGCGCTGTCGTTCTTTCACCTCAGCAGCCCCGATTTCCTGCTGGGCTGGGAGAGCGATCCGGCGAAGCGCAATGTGTTCGGCCTGATGGCGGCCGACCCGGCGCTGGCCCGTGCCGGCATCCGACTGCGCCAGTTCGGCCAGCAGATCCTCGAGCTGCTGGGCGGGCGCAAGATTCACGCCGCCTGGGCGGTGCCCGGTGGCGTGCGCAGTCCGATGAGCCCCGAGGCGCGCGACTGGATCCTGAGCCGGCTGCCGGAGGCGAAGGCCACGGTGACGACGGCGCTCGAGCTGTACAAGCGGCTGCTGGATGGGCCGCTGCAGCACGAACAGCGCACGTTCGGCGACTTCGCCAGCCTGTTCATGGGCCTGGTGAACGGCGAAGGGCTGTGGGAACACCTCGACGGCGGCCCCGGCGGCGGCCTGCGCCTGCGCGCCAGCGACGGCACGGTCGTGGCCGATCGGCTCAGCGAGGACGACTACGCCAGCTTCCTGGGCGAGGCGGTGGAGCCCTGGAGCTATCTGAAATTCCCCTATTACCGGCCGCTCGGGTATCCCGACGGCATCTACCGGGTCGGGCCGCTGGCACGGCTCAACGTCTGCGAGCGGGTGGGCACCCCCTGGGCCGATGCCGAGCTGGCGGAGCTGCGGCAGCGCTCGGGAGCGGGCCCGCAGCAGGTGATCACCTCCTCGTTCGCCTATCACCACGCCCGGCTGGTTGAGATCGTCGCCTGCCTCGAGGCGATCGAAAGCCTCATGCACGACGAGGAGCTGCTGCACGGCCGGGTGCGCTCCCACGCCAGCCTCAACCGCAACGAAGCGGTGGGGGTGAGCGAGGCGCCGCGGGGCACCCTCTTCCATCACTACCGCGTGGATGACGACGGGCTGATCACGCGCGTCAACCTGATCATCGCCACGGGTCAGAACAACCTGGCGATGAACCGCACGATCACCCAGATCGCCCGCGACGTCATCCCCGATCCGCTGCCACCGGATGCCGGGATCCCCGAGCCGCTGCTCAATCGCATCGAGGCGGGCATCCGCTGCTTCGATCCCTGCCTGTCGTGCTCCACCCACGCCGCCGGCCAGATGCCCCTGCATCTGGAGCTGCGGGCCGCCGATGGCCGGCTGCTGGCGGAGCGGCAGCGTGGCTGAGGCACGCGATCTGGTGATCGGCATCGGCAACCCGCTGCGCAGCGACGACGGCGTCGGCTGGTGGCTGGCCCGGATGACCAGGCGGCTGCGGCCGATGCCCCGCGTGCTGCTCGTGCAACAGCTGACGCCCGAGCTGGTGGAGGACCTGGCGCTGGCGCAGCGCGTGCTGTTCATCGATGCCTGGCTGCCGCAGGACGGCGAGACGAAGCCGGCGAGGCGAGCGCGGCTGCGGCCGCTGCAGCCCGCGAGGGACGGCGGGGACGGCGCCTTCAGCCATCACCTCGATCCGCAACAGCTGCTGGCGATCACGGCGCTGCTGCACGGCAGAGCGCCCTCGGCCTGGCAGCTGCTGCTGCCCGCCCACGCGCTGGCGCACAGCAGGCGCCTGTCGGGTCCGATGAGGCGCCAGCTGCCCGCAGCGGCCCTGCTGCTGCGCCACTGGTGTGATGGCAACTCAGGTGCGCAGGCAGGGCTGCAGGCCGTCGCGCTGCCAGGTTCAGCCGCAATGGACGGCCATGCATGAACTGAGCCTGATGCAGGAGGTGCGCCGCCAGGCACTGGCCGCGGCGACGGCGGAGGGAGCCCGGCGGATCGAGACGATCCGTCTGCGGGTGGGCGAGCTGTCGGGGGTGGAGCCCGACGCCCTGCGCTTCGCCTTCCCGGTGGTGATGGAGGGGTCGATCGCCGCGGAGGCTGAACTGCAGCTCGAATGCGAGCCGGCGATCTGCGCCTGCGGCCCCTGCGGCCGCTCCTTCCGGGCCCGCGATGGGTGCTGCGACTGCCCCGACTGCGGCACGATCAGCCGAAAGCTGCTGAGTGGCCGGGAGCTGCGTCTGGTGGCCCTGGAGGTGAACTGAGCGAACCAAACAGCCACACAATTCAGACGCGAATGGGTTGCAACGTTGTGATGGCACCTTACATGACCCATCTGAGCAACGGAGATCCTTGAGCGTTGGCAACCTGCTGCCGAAGCTGGACTCAGAGGACTTCGACTCCAACACATCCTGGCACCAATGCATCTTGACAACAGCACATCAACGACTACAGGTCATCCATTAAAGATGCCTGAGAGCCGTCAGATAACCATCGCATCGAGGCAATGGCGGCAAACCTTTCTGCCTGAGGAGATGTTCAATCCGCATGCTTGCCTCAGGTAGATGATGGCAGGGGATGCCCGGGAATGCATGATGAGCACTGTGATGCGGCAAGCCTCCCATCATGGCGTTCAGCCAAGGCCATGTCTCCACATTGCGACAGCCGTAGAGCTGACTGAGAAGAAAGACTTGCCGAGGCTGCCAGAGCCCCCAGTGCTCCACCAAAGCACGTGACTGCATGATCACCCCGACGACGCGCTCCACCACAAACCACGACAGCACATACGTCCATAGATACCCGTGAGCGGCTGCGCTCCATAAGATGAGTCCGTGCAGCAGAAGAATCGCTCCGGCATCAAACATCAGGCGCCTCCCCAGCCTGGCGTCTTGCTGTCGCACCCTCCAGGCCTGATGCACAGTTTGCACGATCAGCCCGAGCCCACCGGCGACGATCGCCAGTTTCAACCAAGGCCTCCTACACGGTTGAATCCTCTCCGGATCACGGTCGTCAATGCTGTTCCAGCGGTGATGGCGAAGATGAATCAGCTCATAAGTCAAGACGGGGAAGGCCATGGGCCAGCTGATCAAACAGGACAACACGGTTTCCCATTTGGGCATATCCAGCAAAGTGCCGTGCAGAGCCTCATGGGTGGCCATCAACAAACCACTCTCCGCCACACCCAGCAACACCAAGCCACCCAAAGCCACAGACCATTGGCCTGACCGCCAATACATCCAGCCTCCTACAACCAGCAGGCTGAAGAGGAGCGCAAAGCGACACCAGCCATCAACAGGCTTGACCTGATGCAGATCAGAGACAGCCTGGCAGAGCTGCCTCGTCAAGTCCCGGAGCTCATGGGGGGACAACGGCTCAATCACGGGCGGAGCGTGACGGGACACATCAACCTTCAGCGACTGCCAGAAGATAGACTAAAAGAAACAAGTCATCAGGACGTTATTTACATCTGCAGCAGATGCGATGCAGGAGGGGGCAGAGGCAGAGGCTTTCTGGAAACCTGCGCCGGCATCAGTCAGATGGCATGTGGGTGACAAACCCCTCAGACCTGATCGCTGACAAGCCGAACGCGTTCATTGAAGATGCGCAACACACCACCAGAAAAGAGACCAAAGAGGAGACGCTTCCCGCCGAAGTTGAGATCGCAATGAACGGGCAGATGCAGCTTGCAGACGACTCGTAGCCCTGCAACAGAATGCTCAGGTAAGCAGACATGGCTGACTCCTCACGAAACCATTTCAGCCGATTGATTCATCCCATCGATGCCTATTGATACGGTGCCGATCCGGACACACACCACCTTGCCGGAGCCCTCAGTCATCAGCTGCCACCCCTGGAACTACCGACGAACACGGCACTGCTCAACCACAGGTGCGCCAGACCTTGTTGCCATGAGCGACTGGCTTCGCCCTCAGCCATGGCGACGGGCCGTCGGGCCCGCTGCAGCGCCTGCTGTCCAAGGCGGAACGGCACCGGCGGCACTGGGGAAGAGGGAACCAAGTGATGCCGCGATCGTGAACCGGGATGCCTGCCGCTACCCATTCCACGCCAGAGATCGTCGCCACGACTGACCGCGCCGGAGTGCGATCAGCCGCTGGACACGAAGCGAGAGAACGTTGCGGCAGGTGGCGCTGCAGGTGAGTCGCAGGGAAACGAACTCAAAGTCCTGAAACCCGACGGTTTCAAGCTGGGGAAGTGCCAGGAATCCAGTCAGACATGCGTGTAGATGCGGCCATAATTAGAAGGGATAGTGAGCCATGTTTCCCCGTAGGATGGCACAGCTGAGAGGTTCAGTTCAGGGGCCGAATCACCATGCAATTCCTCTCTGTACACACCTCCGACAGGAAACCAGAAGGGGAACGTCTGCTCGGCTCCAGTGAAATTCAGAGCGACCAGCGTATAGGCAGGCGTGCGCGCCACGTAGCGCGCGAACAGCAACAGCCCCTGCTGGCAATAGCGGTCTTCATGGAAGAACCAGTGCTCACCTGTCATGACATGGGGCAGGCTCCGGCGCACGCGGATCAGCCGTCGCACCAGCGACAGCAGCATCCGGCCATGACTGTCATAGAAATGCTCCCAGTTCATCAGGCGCAGGAAGGAAATGCGGCTGGCGCCACTGGCCGGCAGCTTGTGGGCTTCACCCAGCTCCTGTCCCTGCCACAACAGGGGGATTCCCTTGGCCATGAGCATGCCGATCAGATAGGGCTGAACCCGGTAGGCATTCTCTCGCCTGCCGCGCTCAAACAGCGGATTGCCCTGCTCATCGGGATTCTCGATTCCAAACATGCAGATGAACCGGTCGTGATCATGATTTTCGATGTATTGCAGCGGGCTTTTGAACAGGCGATCGCCATTGACGGTGCGCTCGCTGGGAAGACCGGCGGCCCCCAGGGCGTGACCCAGCTCCGCCACAGCCCCGGGAACGCCTCTGGCGGTGCGCCTGGCGGCCTCGATCGTGACGTTCTGCCAGGTGGTGGTGCTGTACGTCTGCTCGAGCACATCACGGACAGCCTCGAGCTGCTCGGCGCACTGAATCAAGCGCAGGGGTTGGTCAGCTTCAGCAAAACGCGCATAGGCAGGATTGCCGGCAGCAACCTGCTGCTTCACCCACTGGTAGGTGTGATAAGCAATGCTGGCGTAGCCGCGGAAGGAAGGCCCGAGCTCCCAGTAATTGGGCACGCAGTCGTAACGGAAGCCATCCACGTGGAAGACCTCCAGCCAATGCCTGTTGACGCTGTAGAAGAAATCCTCCACCAACGGCCTGGCCCAGTCGACACTGGGGGAGAACATGTCCTTGGCGAAGGGACCCATGAATGGGTTGGCGATGCCCGGCAGCCGCTGATAGAGATATTCGTAGGGGAACAGACTGCTGACGTGCCCGTAGATCGCATCGACCAGCACCGCGATGCCATGCTGGTGCGCCGCTTCCACAAAGCGCTGGAAGTCGCCGCGATCACCGAAGCGATCATCCACGCCGAAGTAGCCCATGGGCGTGTACCCCCAATCGATCACCTCGCTGATGTTGGTGACCGGCATCAGCGACAGACCATTGATGCCCAGGTCCTGCAGATAAGCCAGCTTGTCGATCGCCTGTCGCAACGAACCGGCGAACTCCATGATGTTCATCTCATAGAGGATCAGGTCGTGGTGGCGCGGCGTCTGCCAGCTGGCCTCTGCAGGGCCCCAGGCGTGGTCCTCGTAGCCATGGGTGATCGCCGCCTGCCGGCCTGAACCGAACTGGCGTGCGAAGGGATCCACGACCCAGTCGATCTCCACAGCATCGGGCCTGCGCACGCAGTAGCGGTAGACGTACTCACCCGGCTCTCCCCAGTGCCGTCCCGTGCCGGCAGCGGCCAGGTCCAGCGACACCTCCCACAGCTCGCCATAGGGCAGCAGCTGCCTGGCGGCCATCGGCAACTCCTGCGGGGCCTGCGTCTGGATGAATTGATCCCTGGAATGAATGATGCGCAGGCTGACGCTGTAGCCGGCCTCGGCACTGACGCCAGGCAGCAGCACTGCAAAGCGGACAACGCTGCCGTCGCGATGAGGCCCGAGCAGATCAAGTGGCAGACCCTGCATCGACCCCGGGGTGACAACGGATCCCCCAATGCTGAGCGCGTCAATCAGCGCAGAAACAGGAGGAGGCACACGTTCGTCGAATCCTGATCACAACGGCTGCGGGCCGCAGCAGCGCCCTGACCGGTCATGGACCGCCGCTGCAAACAGCGGCAACGGCGGCACCGAGACAGCGGCAACTTCACCTGCGGTGTGATGGCATTCGCCGTCTGTCGTTGCGATCAACGGCCATGGACCTGAGCGGCCGCGATGCGCAGCATGGAGCAGCCACCAGCAGGACAGAAACCATGTCTTTCCTCACGGTGATTGCCCCCTTGGGAGTGGCGGTCTGCGGCCCTCGTGCTGCTGATCGTCGCCTTCAGCTGCTGTCTGGCGCTGGGTCCCGATGGGGGCTCAGTGCTGCCACTGACGCTGTTCCAGCTCAGCGACGCGCTGGCCTGTCTCGAACAGCTGGGGCCGCCGCCCCTCACGGGGGAGCAACCAGCTCCGGTGGCGCGCCGTTGTAGGGGCCCCAGGATGGATCGGGTGCGGGCAGATCCCCCGGTAAACCCTGCGGCAGCGATGGCGCCGGTGGGGACGCTGACGCGGTGGGCGGCGGCACAGGAGGCAACAGCCCAGGACGCGGCGAAGCGCCGATCGGTGCAGCCAGCTCACCAGAGGGCTGCTGCTGTGGGGGCGGCGGCGGCGCCTGGCTTGCGGCAGCCCCTGACAGCGGAACAGCCGGCAACGGGTCTGCGGCTGGCAGCCCGCCAGAGCGCGGAGCTGCGGGCGAAGTCGGAGCCGCCGGGGATGGCTGCGGCCTGGAAGCCGATCCGGTACCCGAGGCTGGCTGCACCTGCGGCGCGGCCCTGGGCTTCGTCCCGGCGGCGGCTGACGGCGACGACGGTGGGCCAGCAGCCTGAGGGCTGGGGCTGGTCTGCACGGGAGCGGCGGCTGCCGGGGCGGGCCGCGACGCCGCCGCGACCAGGCGGCGCGGGGCCGGCTGGCGGTAGAGCGCATCGAGGGCCTGCTGACGCAGGGCCGCGGGCTCCTGCGCGTCTTCCCACAGCGACTCGTAATAGAAGAAGGCCGCCCCCAGGCCCCGCCGCCGTGCCGCCTCGGCCTGGGCCACCACCCGTTCGATCGGCACCGGCTGGGTGCGCTGACCCGTGAGGATTCCCACGGCGGTGGGCACGCGCTGGCGGCTGGCGGCGAATTCCGGACGGTTCAGCTCCGCCTCGAAGCTGGCCAGATCGGAGCGGTAAAGCTGCACCACCACCTCATCGACACTGCCTTGACGCAACCAGGTGAGCCAGTCCTGCAGCTGACGCTTGTAGGCGAAATCGTGGTAATTGGGAGAAACAGAAACCAGGAATCCTGGCCGCCTCTGCCGCAGCTGATCATGCAGTCTGTCGATGAAGCTGCTGATGCCGTTGGCGCGCCACTGCAGCCAGGCGGCATCGGCTGGGTTGGCGGGAGGCTCGCGGCCGGTGCTGCGCCGGTAGAGGCCCGTGGTGTAGGCGTCGTAGCCGAAATCGCTGGGCAGGCTGGTGTGGTCGTCGAACTGAATCCCGTCGGCGTCATATTGCGTGGCGATCTCCAGGATCAGCTCGCTGAGCAGCGCCTGCACCTTCGGATGCAGGGGATTCAGCCAGGACACCTCGCCGGCGGCGCTGATCGAGGTGAGGGTTCCATCGCGGCGACGGCTCAACCAGTCCGGCTGACGGCGGGTGAGCACGGAACCTGGCGGCACCATGAAGCCGAACTCGAACCAGGGCAGCACCAACAGCCCCTGAGCGTGAGCCTCCTCGATCAGCTCCCTGAGGATGTCCTGTCCCTGCAGGCCGCGGTACTGGAAATTTTGCAGCCCCAGGCGCTCACTCACGGCGCTGGGGTAATAGGCGAAGCCGCTGTTCCACACCACCGGATAGATCGTGTTGAAGTGCAGCGCCGCCAGCTGCTTCACCACCTGACGCATGCGTTCCCGATCGCGCAGCACATCCATGTCGTTGGCGGTGAACCAGACGCCGCGGATCTCCTCGCCCCTGCGTGAGGGGACGCTGCCTGCGGCGGGGCGGCTCGGGGCCGGCGCTGTCTGCGCGTGGCCCGCCGGGGCCAGCAGCGGCAGCCACGCGATGGCCAGGGAGAGGCAAAGCGCCAGCAGCGCCGGAGCCCAGCGCCGCCAGGGCCGCCGGCGCCGCGCGGCTGCGCGCTGCTCCCGTGCCATCGGCCCCATCCCCCTGCGTCGGGATCCGACCCTAGGGGGGCTGCAGGCCTGTTGGATCAGCGCGGCCGCGGTCCCAGGCGATGGCGGCGCTGGCCCCGCTGGCCGGGGTCAGGCCGGCAGCGCCGGATAGTCGAGATAGCCCTCAGGACCAGGCGTGTAGAAGCTGGCGGGATCGGGATCCTGCAGCGGCGCCCCGAGGCGGATGCGGCGGGGCAGGTCGGGGTTAGAGAGGAAGGCGCGGCCGAAGGCGACGGCATCCACAGCACCGCTGGCGACTGCCTGGCTGGCCTCGTCGGGCCCGTACCCCATGTTGGCGATCAGCACGCCGGAGAAGCGCTGCCGGAGCGGCGTCAGCAGATCGCCCTGCTGCCTGCCCAGCAGGTCGCCACGCATCAGGTGCAGATAGGCCAGGCTGCGATGGTCGAGGTGCTCCGCCAGCCAGCTGATCAGGCCGACCGGATCACTGTCGGCGATGTCGTTGAAGCTGTTGAGGGGCGAGAGGCGCACGCCGGTGAGAGGCGTTTCGGCGGTCACCGCCTCGATCACCTCCAGCAGCAGCCGGGCGCGGTTGGCGATCGAGCCGCCGTAGGGGCCCGTGCGCCGGTTGGTGCCATCACGCAGGAACTGATCCAGCAGATAGCCGTTGGCGGCATGGATCTCAACACCATCGAAGCCGGCGGCCATGGCGTGGCGCGCCGCCGTGGCGAAGGCCTGCACGATCCCCGGCAGCTCGTCGTCGCGCAGCTCGCGCGGCAGCTCGTAGGGCTTCTTGCCCTCCGGGGTGTGGATCTCATCCCCCTGGATCGCGATCGGGCTGGGAGCCACGGGCTGGCGACCGCCGAGCAGCGAATGGCAGGCGCGCCCGCCGTGCCAGATCTGCAGCACGATGCGGCCACCCGCCCGGTGCACCGCCTCGGTGACCGGCCTCCAGCCATCGATCTGAGCCTGCCCGTAGATGCCGGGTTCGCGTCCACCGAAGGCGGCATGGCCCTCGGCCACCATGGTCGCCTCGGCGATCAGCAGTCCGGCCGACGCCCGCTGGGCGTAGTACTCGGCCATCAGCGGGGTGGGCACATGGGCGGCGTCCGCCCGGCAGCGGGTCAGCGGCGCATGCAGGATCCGGTTGGGCAGCTCCAGCGGTCCAAGGCGCAGAGGGGTGAACAGATCGGGCATCAGCGGCGGACAGGGGAGCAGCGGCGCCAGACCAGCATGACCGCTGCAGGGGCTGGCCGCCCGTGGCCGGCGGCCGAGGCGCGGCTGCCAGACCAGCGCAGCGGCGCCAGCCTGAAGCCAGTCATGCAGCGGCGACCCGACGGCCCGGATCGGGGTCGGCGTCGCCGGAAGCCGCCGCGGCGAAGGCTGACTAGCTTTGATCCGGCGGGCGACCACAGCCCCCAATGCCATGGCGTCACAACCCACGGCGCCACCAATGAGGGACACCCATGTGCGGCAGCTGTGGTTGTCAGCAGCGATCGCTCCCCGTCGGAGCTGACATCGCCGCGCGCGAGGCGGCGATGGCGGAGTCTGGCCCGCTCCGGCAGGTGGTGCTGGAGCAGCGGCTGCTGGCCCGCAACGACATCCAGGCTGCCGCCAACCGCGAGCGCTTCCAGCGGGCGGGTCTGCAGGCGATCAATCTGCTGTCCTCGCCAGGCTCGGGCAAGACCGCCCTGCTGGAGGCCCTGGCCCGCCGCGGCACTGAGGCAGGGGACGATGCGGGCGCCTCCGGGCTGCGTCAGGCGGCGCTGGTGGGTGATCTCGCCACGGACCATGACGCCCGCCGGCTGCGCGCCGCCGGCCTGCCGGCACTGCAGATCAACACCGGCCAGGGCTGTCATCTGGAGGCGGCCGAAGTCAGCCGCGCCCTCGACCGGCTCGAGGCGGAGGGCACACCGCTGGCCGGATTGGAACGGCTCTGGATCGAGAACGTCGGCAACCTCGTCTGCCCGGCCGGGTTCGATCTGGGCGAGGCGCTGCGGGTGGTGCTGCTGGCCTGCAGCGAAGGCGAGGACAAGCCGCTCAAGTACGCACCGATGTTCCACAGCGCAGATCTGGTGCTGATCAGCAAGATCGATCTGGCGGAGGTGGTCGGTTTCGACGAGGCCGCGGCACGGGCCGCCATCGCCCGGGTGGCGCCGCGGGCCCAGGTGCTGCCGGTCTCGGCCCGCAGCGGCGAGGGGCTGGCGGCCCTGACACAACGACTGACGGGCGCCGGGACGAACCCCGCCGATCGCCGGTGACGCCAGGGCGCTCCGGCCCGCCCCGATCCCCTCTGGCTGCCCCCAGCAGTGCCCCCGCTCCGACCGGCGAACGCTGCGGGCTGCGCCTGAACTGCCGAGGCGTGGTGCAGGGGGTGGGGTTCCGCCCGGCGGTGGCCCGGCTGGCGGCCCGGCTCGCTCTGCAGGGAAGGCTCATCAACATCCCCGGCGGCGTGTGCCTCGAGCTGGCCGGCCCCAGGCCGGCGCTGGAGCGCTTCCTGGCGCAGCTGGTGGACAGCCTGCCGGCAGCCGCCCGGATGGAACCACCTCAGCTGGAATGGCTGTCGCCACCCCTGCCGCAGGCTCTGGCCACCGGTGCGGGCCTGCAGATCGGCGCGAGCCAGCCGCAGCCGCTGGGGATCGGCCTGGTGGCCGCCTCGCTGGTCGCCGACCGGGCCCCCTGCCGCGACTGCCGCCGGGAGCTGCGCGATCCTGCCGACCGCCGCTGCGCTTATCCGTTCATCAGCTGCTGCAGCTGCGGACCGCGCTACTCGATCGCCCGCGCCGAACCGTTCAGCCGCGCCCACACCAGCCTTGCCGGTTTCGCGCTCTGCCCCGCCTGTCAGGCCGAATTCGACGACCCCGGCGATCGCCGCTTCCACGCCGAGACGATCGGCTGCCCCGCCTGCGGGCCGCAGCTGCGGCTGCTCGATGCCAGCGGGGCGGTGCTGGCCGGCCCGGATGCACCCCAGCGCCAAGACGCGAACGGGCGGCGGACGCCGATGGGCAGCGATCCGCTGCAGCAGGCGGTGGCCCTGCTGCGGCGGGGGCGGATCCTGGCGCTGCAGGGGGTGGGCGGCTTCCAGCTGCTCGTGGCCGCCGGAGACGGCGCAGCGGTCGCCCGGCTGCGGACGCGCAAGCGGCGGCCCGACAAGCCCTTCGCCCTGCTGGTCGCCAGCCCCGAGCAGCTGGCCGATCTGGTGCAGCCCGACCCGCAGGAGCTGGCCGCCCTGCATGACCCCGCCGCCCCGATCGTGCTGCTGCCCGTCACAGGCGACCGCCACGAAAGCGCACTGGCGGGCGTGGCGCCGGGAGCAGCGCAGCTGGGGGTGATGCTGCCGGCCTCACCGCTGCATCTATTGCTGGCCGAGGCGTTCGCCGCTCCGCTGGTGGCCACCAGCGGCAACCGCAGCGGCGAGCCGCTGTGCATCGATCCGGCCGAGGCGATGGTGCGGCTCGCCGGCATCGCCGATGCCTTTCTGGTGCACGACCGGGCGATCGCCCGGCCTCTGGATGACTCGCTGCTGCAGCTGATCGATGGCCGGCCGGCCCTGCTGCGCCGCGCCCGCGGCTACGCGCCCGAAGCCGTGCCGCTGCCCCGGAGCCTGGCTCTGCCGCCCCCGGCCACTGCGGCAGAGGCGCCAGCCGACCCGCAGCCGCTGCTGGCCCTGGGCTCCGATCTCAGAAGCGCGCCGGCCCTGGCCAGGGGCGACCGCCTCTGGCTGGCGCCCCACCTTGGCGACCTGGCCGACGGCCGCTGCCTGGAGCGCTGGCGCTGCGGCATCGACGAGCTGCTGAGCCGCCACGTCGCCGGCTGTCAGGGCGTGGCACTCGATGCCCACCCCAACTACGTGAGCAGCCAGCAGGCGCGTGCCTGGCTCGGAGCCCCAGCGGAGGCCCCCGCTGGCGAGCCTGATCCGCTGGGGTCAGGGCAGGCAGGGCCGGACGCGAACCTGCACGCCAACCTCTGCCTGCAGCTCCCGTCAGCCGGGCGGAGCCGGCAGCCCGACCCGGCGACGGCGACACCAGCGCCCCAGCTGCTGGCGGTAGCTCACCACCGCGCCCATGGGCTGGCTGTGGCGGCCGAGCACGGCCTGATCCTGCCGCTGCCGGCCCTGGTGCTCGATGGGCTGGGCTATGGCGGCGGAACCGCACCGCTGTGGGGCGGCGAGCTGCTGTGGCTGGAACCGGCCGGCGCCAGGCGGCTGGCCTCGCTGCGGCCATTCCCATTGCCCGGCGGTGAGCGGGCTGTGCGCGAACCGCGCCGCAGTGCCCTGGGCCTGCTGTGGGCGGCCGATCTGCTGGAGCACCCTGGGGCCGCGGCTCTGCAGCGGGCCTTCGGCGACGCTGATCTGCCCCTGCTGGAGCAGGCGATGGCCAGCGGCTGCAACAGTCCCTGGTGCTCCAGTGCGGGCCGGCTGTTCGATGCGGTGGCCGCGCTGCTGGATCTGGTTCAGATCGCCAGCCACGACGCCCATGCCGGCCTGCTGCTGCAGGCGGCGGCCGGCCGCGCCCCGGCGGACGCCGGGGCCTACCCGCTGCCGTTGGCGCGCCGCGATCGCCTCACCGGCAGGCAGCCCCCGGCCGCCAGAGCCCCGGAGGACGGCGAAGACCCGGACGCGGCGCTGCCGCGGCTCGACTGGCAGCCGCTGCTGCAGGCCCTGCTGGATGACATCGCAGCAGGACGCGACGCCGGCCTCTGCGCCGCCCGCTTCCACGCGGGCCTGGTGCAGGGACTGGCGGCGCTGCTGCCGTGGCCGTGGCCGGAGGCCCGGGAGCAGGGCGCCCAGCCCGATACGGCACCCACCCAGGGCAAGGCCCTCGAAGGGGCGGTGATCCTGGCGGGGGGCTGCTTCCAGAACCGCCTGCTGCTGGAGGGGCTGATCGGGGCCCTGCGCCGCCGCGGCCTGCAACCGTTCTGGGGAGAACAGATTCCGCTCAACGACGGCGGCCTGGCGGCGGGCCAGCTGCTGGCGCTGGGGCAGGCCCAGCAAGCCTCGGTTGCGCGTCACGAGGCCTGAATTCACGGCACGGTCGCTCCCCCATCCCTACAACGGGAGCAGGAGCGGTTCTCCCCGATGTGCCTGGCGGTGCGCGGCAGCATCCTGACGATCAGCGATCAGCCGCCGGTCGGCGCCTCGTCGGATGCAGCGACGGATGCGCCGCTGTGGCGGATGGCGGAGGTGGATTTCGGCGGCGTGCGCCACTGGGTGAGCCTGGCCTGCCTGCCTGAGGCCAGGGTGGGGGATCGGGTGCTGGTGCATGTGGGCCTGGCCATCGCCCTGGTGGACGACGACGAGGACGGGCCCCAGGACGAGCCCCGCAGCCTGGATGCACGCAGGAGCAGCGCAACGGAGCAAGCCGGGCCCGGCCTGGAGCGCGCGCCAAGCGGCTGAGCAAGCTCGCAGCGCGGCGCGGCCCGCGGCGGCCGGAGGCGCCCCCTGACGGCGTTGCACAAGGCGAGGCAGCAGGCACCGAGTTCAGGGGAAGCGGCGGACAGGTCGGGCATGCGCACCCCTGTCTATACAGAAGACAACGAGGGGAGCCTGCGGCGGCTCTCCCACGGCAGGAGGGCGCCATGGGAACTGCGCAGGGTCAGGTGAGCAGCCCGCTGCGGCCCTCTGCCGGGCCTGAGGTGATGCCCTGCCCGCAGGAGACCCTCGACGGCAATGAAGCGGTGGCGCGGGTGGCTTACCGGCTCAGCGAGCTGATCGCCTTGTACCCGATCACGCCGGCCACACCGATGGGGGAGTGGGCCGATGCCTGGAGCGCCGCCGACAAGCCCAATCTCTGGGGCACCCCACCGGCGGTGGTGGAACTGCAGAGCGAAGGCGGCGCCGCAGGCGCGCTGCATGGCGCCCTGCAGGCGGGCGTGCTGGCCACCAGCTTCACAGCCAGCCAGGGCCTGCTGCTGATGCTGCCCACCCTCTACAAGCTGGCCGGTGAACTGACGCCACTGGTGCTGCATGTGGCGGCGCGGGCGATCGCCAGCCAGGGCCTGTCGATCTTCGGCGACCACGGCGATCTGATGGCGGTGCGCTCAGCCGGCTGCGCCATCTTCTGCTCGGCCTCGGTGCAGGAGGCGGGCGATTTCGCCGCCATCGC
>CAYNGR010000002.1:55866-57941 GCA_964396755.1 uncultured Cyanobium sp.
ACGGTGAACCCATTCGTGGCGGCCGTGCCCCAGCTGCTGCAGGAGGCGATGAACGCCTTCGCCGCGCTCAGCGGCCGTCACTACGGCCTCTACGAGTACGTGGGATCCCCCACGGCCGAACGGGTGCTCGTGCTGATGTGCTCCGGCTGCGAGACCGCCGCCGAGACCGTGGCCGCCCTGAACGCCGGCGGCGAACGGGTGGGGGTGGTCAAGGTGCGCTTGTTCCGGCCGTTCGCGGGCGAGCGCTTCATGGCCGCGCTGCCGGCCACCACCCGCGCCGTGGCGGTGCTGGACCGTTGCAAGGAGGCCGGCGCCGGCGCCGAACCGCTGGCCCTGGAGGTGATGGCGGCACTCCAGCAGCACTGGCCGGCTCAGCACCCTGAGGCGCCGCTGCCGCCGATGGTCGGCGGCCGCTATGGGCTGGGCTCCAAGGAGTTCACACCGGCCATGGTCAAGGCGGTGTTCGACAACCTGCGCGGCGCCCTCGATCCGGCCCTGCCGGCGCCGCGGCACGGGTTCACGGTGGGCATCGACGACGACGTCTGCCACCTCTCGCTGGATGTGGATTCAGGCTTCGTGCTGGAAGGGAACCCAGCCGGCGGCCGCCAGGCGAACACGGACCCCTCGCGGCCGGCCATGGCGAGCACGGGCCAGCCAGCCCCTGCCATACATGACGTGCGGGCGATCTTCTATGGCCTCGGGGCCGACGGCACGGTGGGGGCCAACAAGAGCACGATCAAGATCATCGGCGAGCAGACCGATCTCCACGTCCAGGGCTATTTCGTCTACGACTCGAAGAAGAGCGGCTCGGTCACGATCTCGCACCTGCGCTTCGGCCCGCGGCCGATCCGGGCGCCGTATCTGATCCAGAGGCCTACCTTCGTGGCCTGCCATCAGTGGGACTTCGTCGAGCGCTTCCCGCTGGTGGACCAGCTGGAGCCTTGCGGCACGCTGCTGCTCAACAGCCCGTTCGAGCCAGCGGAGAGCTGGTCGCGCCTGCCGGAGGCACTGCGACGACGCATCCGTGAGCGGGAGTTGCAGGTCTGGCAGATCAACGCCACCCGCGTGGCCCGCGAGGCCGGCATGGGGCCGCACATCAACACGGTGATGCAGGTGTGCTTCTTCGCCCTCAGCGGCGTTCTGCCCCAGCAGGAGGCGATCCGCTGCATCCGGGATGCCATCCGCCACAGCTATGGCCGCAAGGGAGAGGCGGTGGTGGCGATGAACCTGCGGGCCGTCGATGCCAGCCTCGATCAGCTGCGACCGCTGGCCTGGCGCGAGCTGGCCGATCCGATCGAGCCGCCGCCGGCGATGGTCCCGGCCGAGGCAGCCGATGCTCCCGCCTTCGTGCGCGCGGTGATCGCGCCCCAGCTGGCCCTGCAGGGAGACCGGCTGCCGGTGAGCGCCATTCCCTGCGACGGCAGCTGGCCCACCGGCACGGCCCGCTGGGAGAAGCGCAACATCGCCACCAGCGTGCCCGAATGGCACAGCGATCTGTGCGTGCAGTGCGGCAAGTGCGTGATGGTCTGCCCGCACGCGGTGATCCGCGCCAAGGTGACCGAACCCGAGGCGCTGACCAGTGCTCCGGAGGGCTTCCGGCAGGCGCCGGCGCGCGATGCGGCCTTCGCGGGGCAGGCCTTCACGATTCAGGTGGCGGTGGAGGACTGCACCGGCTGCAGCCTGTGCGTGGAGGTGTGCCCGGCCCGCGACCGTCAGCAGCCGAAGCGCAAGGCGCTGGAGATGGTGCCGCAGCGACCCCTGCGCGAACAGGGCAGGCGCAACTGGGACTTCTTCCTGTCGCTGCCGGAAGCCCCGCGCCAGACGCTGGACCTGCGGCGCATCAGCCAGCAGCAGCTGCAGCAGCCCCTGTTCGAGTTCCCCGGCGCCTGCGCCGGCTGCGGCGAGACGCCCTACCTCAAGCTCGCCAGCCAGCTGTTCGGCGACCGCATGCTGGTGGCCAATGCGACGGGGTGCTCCTCGATCTACGGCGGCAACCTGCCCACGACCCCCTGGGCGAAGAACGGCGAGGGGCGGGGGCCGGCCTGGTGCAATTCGCTGTTCGAAGACAACGCCGA
>CAYNGR010000003.1:0-7864 GCA_964396755.1 uncultured Cyanobium sp.
GAGAGGACATTGTTGGCGCCGTTTCCGGTGATCCTGTTGGCGAGGGCATTGCCGGAGGCGCTGAGGGCGGCCGTGCCTGTGAGGGTGAGATGGTCGATGCCGAAGCCGTTGGAGCCGGCGGTGGTGCCGCTGCCCAGGGTGTAGGAGAGCGAGGCCAGGACGGTGTCGAGTCCGCCGGTGATCGTGTCGTTGCTGTCCTCGGTAGCGATGTCGGCGGCGTTGTCGACCAGGATGGTGTCATCGCCAGCGCCGCCATTCATGGTGTCGATGCCGGCACCACCGTCGAGGGTGTCATTGCCGGCGGCACCCGAGAGGACATTGTTGGCGCCGTTTCCGGTGATCCTGTTGGCGAGGGCATTGCCGGTGGCACTGATGGCCGTGCCGGTAAGGATGAGATTTTCGATGCCGAAGCCATTCGATCCTGCTGAGGTTCCACTGCCAAGGGTGTAATTCACTGAGGCTTGGACCGTATCGGCGTCGCCGCCGAATGGAAAGGTCTGGTTTTCGGTGACAATGTCAGTGCTGTTGTCGACGAGATAAAGATCATTTCCGTCCCCGCCATTCATCGTGTCGCTTCCCAGCCCGCCATCAAGGGTGTTGGCGGCCGCATTGCCAATCAGCCAGTTGGCCTTTGCATTTCCTGTGCCGCTGATGCTTGCGGTCCCAGTCAATACAAGGAATTCAATCCCAAATCCATTCGCGTTTGCGGTGCTGCCACTGCCCAGGGTGTAGCTGATGGATGCCCAGACCGTATCCGCCAGTCCGCCTGTTGTGTCATCGGTTTCTTCCGTGACGACATCGGCTGCATTGTCGACAAGGAACAGGTCATTGCCGCCTCCCCCATTCATGGTGTCGATGCCGGCGTATCCATCGAGCGTGTCATTTCCGGCAGCCCCTGACAGGACATTGTTGGTGCTGTTGCCGCTGAGACGATTGGCCAGGGCGTTGCCGATGGCGCTGGTGGCCGTTCCTGTCAGCGTGAGGTTGTCAATGCCGAAGCCGTTCTGTCCGGCTGCGCTGCCATTGCCCAGGCTGTAGGACACGGAGCTCTGTGCCGTGTCGATGCCTCCAGTCAGCGTGTCATTGGTGTCTTCTGTGACGATGTCCGCAATGTTGTCCACGAGGCAGATGTCATTGCCGCCGCCGCCATTGAGGGTATCGATTCCCAGCCCGCCATCGAGGATATTGGCGGCGCCGTTGCCACTGATCCTGTTGGCCAGGGCATTGCCGAATCCGTTGATAGCTGCACTACCTGTGAGATTAAGGTTCTCAACCCCGAAGCCATTGGCGCCACTGATGGTGCCATTTCCCAGGGTGTAAGAGACGCTGGCTTGCACGCTGTCGACTCCCCCGGCAGCGGTGACATTGCTGTCTTCCGTGACGACATCAGTGTTGTTATCGACCAGGAAGGTGTCATCGCCGCCGCCGCCGTTCATGGTGTCGGAGCCGGCAGCACCGTCGAGGGTATCGTTGCCGGTAGCACCGGAGAGAGAATTATTGGCGCTGTTGCCGCTGAGACGATTGGCCTTGGCATTGCCGGTGGCGTTGATGGCGGCGGTGCCGGTGAGGGTGAGGTTCTCGATGCCGAATCCGTTGGCGCCTGGGATGGTGGAGCTGGCGAGGGTGAAGGAGACCGAAGCCAGGACGGTGTCGGCCAGACCGCCGAGGCTGTCGTCGGAGTCTTCCGTGACGAGATCAGCGGCGTTGTCGACAAGGAAGGTGTCGTTGCCAGCGCCACCGTTCATCGTGTCGATGCCGGTTCCACCATCGAGGGTGTTGCTGGCGCTGTTGCCGCGGATCAGATTGGCCTTGCCGTTGCCGGTGGCGTTGATGGCGGCGTTGCCGGTGAGGGTGAGGTTCTCGATGCCGAAGCCATTGGCGCCCGGGATGGTGGAGCTGGCGAGGGTGTAGGAGACAGAGGCGAGGACGGTGTCGGCCAGACCGCCGAAGCTGTCGTCGGAGTCTTCGGTGACGAGATCAGCGGCGTTGTCGACGAGGAAGGTGTCGTTGCCGGCGCCGCCGTGCATGGTGTCGATGCCGGTTCCGCCATCAAGGCTGTCGTCGCCAGCGCCGCCAGCGAGGAGGTTGTTGTTGCTGTTCCCGGTGAGGCGGTTGGCAAGATGGTTTCCCGTGGCATTTACGGCAGAGCCGTCGAGCGTGAGATTCTCAATTCCGAAGCCGTTCCCGCCAGCGATGGTTGATTGGCCAAGGGTGAAGGAGACGTAGGCGATCACCTCGTCGGCAAGGCCTCCAGTTGCATCGTTAGAATCTTCAGTGACGATGTCTGTGCTGTTGAGGACGAAATAAATGTCACTAAAGCTGCCACCTTTCAAGGTGTTGCTCCCCAATCCTCCGTAAAGGAAGTCAGCTCCAGCGCCGCCCAGCAAGGTGTCATTGCCAAGTCCACCATCCAGGCGGTTCCCACTGGCATTGCCAACCAGGAGATTGTCTTTCGTATTGCCTGTGCCATTGATGGCGGCAATGCCAGTGAGCGTGAGATTCTCGATGCCGAACCCATTGGCGCCAGGGATGGTGGAGCTGGCGAGGCTGTAGGTGACGGAGGCGAGCACGGTGTCGGCCAGGCCGCCTAGGTTGTCGTCAGAGTCTTCGGTTACGAGATCGCTGGCGTTGTCGACAAGGAAGGTGTCGTCGCCGGCGCCACCGTTCAGGCTGTCGTTCCCGATCCCACCATCAAGCGTGTCATTTCCATTGCCGCCGATCAGAGTGTCATCGCCATCGGCACCGCTCAGGCCATTGGCATCACTGTTCCCCGTGATGGCATCGGCGGCATTGCCGCCGATCGCATTTTCGATGATCACGCCATTGGCGATCGTGTAACCACCGATGATTCCCGATGCATAGGAGACAAACCCCCCTCCGCCAGCCCCGGAAAGTGTCGCGGCATTGAGATTGATGACGCTGCCGACTGTCGAGCCGGCATTGCTGATCGCGTCAAGGCCTCCGTTGTCCCAGATGCACGACCAAAATGTACCTGCTGCATTCAGAATGGGAAGGATGTAGGTATCATTACCCGTGGCAAAGCCGGTTCTGGCGCCATAGATAGCCTGGATGGCGGCAATATCCAAGGCCATCGGAGTTGCTTCCCAGCCATAGGCAATGTCGCTGTGAGTGGGATAGGTCTCTTGCCAGCCATCGTTGTAGCTCATGGCTGTGTAGATGCCCTGATTCAGGCTGTAGTCTCCGAGGTTTCCGAAAGGCCGATCCACGCCTGGAAACAGGTTCGCATCGGCGTTATTGCCTCCGTCATGAGGGTGCCCCAGGCCAAGAAGATGCCCCAGCTCGTGAACCGCTGTCACATAGCCATAGCCACCCTTGGCAAGGCCGGTGTCGGACCAGCTGGGATCCTGGCCATTGAACAAGGTGTAAAGAGGCCGGCCTGAAGAGGTGATGCCTGGATATTCGCTCCAGCCCAAGTAGCCATAGGCCTGGCTGGCAGTTCCCTGCCATATCCATACATCAGCTGCGCCGATATCTTGTGTGTGAACAAAGTCGATATTGGCGACATTCTCCCAGCTGCTCAGTGCTGCGGAGACTGCATTAATTCCCGCATTCGACCAGCTCATGGATTGCCCCGTCAGAATCCCATTCGGATCTGTTCCTTTCACAAAGGCATAGGTGATCGTGACGTCACCCCCTGTGCTGGGCAGTCCCGCGGTGTCTGCCCAGGCCCGGTCACAGACCAGGGCGTCAATCCAGGGGTTGCTGCCATTCGTGGGTGTGCCGTCGATCAGGATCTGATCCGCCGTCCCTGGGTTGGCGACAGTCGCGGCGGCCTGGATGGAGATGGTGTCCATGGTGGTGATCGGCTGTCTGGCGGCGCTGGGCTGAAGGCCTGCGCTGTCGAAGCCCAGCTGACCCCTGCCGGCACCGCTGCAGGCCATGCAGGCGCAGCGGCGCGCATGGATGCGGATGTCAAATGCATCCAGGTCCACCACATCGTCTGGGGCCGCGATGTCGCTGTTTTCATCACCAACCCTGGTGAGCGCCAGGCTCAGGGCATCGCGGGCCTTCAGGACCTGCGCTGGCGGCACAGCCGCAGCCAGCGGCAGCGGCGGTGCGAGGCCAAGGACCGGACCGGACTGCTCCCCGGGCCACTCCCCATCCATAGGATCTGGTACAGAATCAGCGGCACTGCCGCTGGTGAGGACGGCAGGCTGGAGACCGTCAGGGACGAAAACCGCCGGCCACCAGGGATTCGGGGTGGAAGGCGCGGCCCCAGTGGGGGCACGGCCACGGCCTGTTATTCCTTGAATCGGCAGTTGTGATGAGCGCAAGGAAGTGCCCTGCATGGGGCCTGCCGCACCAGGCCCTTCAATCTCTGCCTGGTGCTCAATCGCGACAGCCAGGGGCGCGTTTGGGCTGCTGCTGGTTGTGGTGAGTGATGGCAGGGTCGCCGCATTCGACTGCGAGTCTGCCGCCGGATTCGCTGCTGCAGAAGCCACTCCTTCGAGCGAAGGGGCTGATGACTGTGCAGGAGGGGATGGGGCTGAGCACCCCACCGACCAGCCAGCGCTGGCTTCGAGGATTGAGGCGGCTGAATGGGTGAGTTTCGAGCTGCTGGCAACCTCTCTGGGGGTAGACGCGATGCCAGGGAGCAGTGCCTCGTCCCCTGGCAGGCGAAGCGCTTCATCCAGGGAGATGTTGCTCAGAGCCAAAGCAAACCAGTCCGTGAATCGCCGTGTCATCGCTGGGTCTGTACCTTTAGATCAATATAGACAGCCTTGTCTTGGCGTCTTGCGGCTCCATTCCATCCTTGGTAGCAACCGCTACGACGGCGACGAATCCTGCTGGTTGCAGCTAGGCCCAGATCGGGAATCTGTTCCCCGTGAACATTTCTGTTGATGAATAGATGCGGGTTCAATGTATCGTTCTGATCGCTTGTCTGAGCTTCCTTCGCTGCGCCAGTTGCCTGCGAGGGGCGGTGTGATCGGGTCTGCCAACATCTGGTGGCGAACTCTGTCCGTGCTCCTGCAGTCTGTAGCAGTGCTGCTGTTGCTCGTTGTGGCGTCTCGGCCCTGTCTGGAACCCTTCTGACCTGGGCCTCAGGCGATCCTGCTGCGCGTCACCCAAGGGAGTTCCGTCCCTTCTGTGTCGTGGGCTCGATCGCAGGTGTCCCAGCTGACCGGTCGGTCGGGATGTTGGTTGCCCGATACAGTCACGCCAACCGCTCCAATGGCTCTGTCCATTCCCGATGTGCTGGTGATCGGCGCCGGCCCCGCGGCCCTGGTGATCGCCGCCGAGCTGGCGGAGCGGGGCCTGGCGGTGACGGCCCTGGCTCCGGCCGACCCGGCCGCCCCCTGGCTCAACACTTATGGCATCTGGGTCGATGAGGTGGAAGCCCTAGGCCTCAGCCCGCTGTTGTCGCACCGCTGGGCGGAGACGGTCAGCCACTTCGGACCAGGCGGCGGCGGCGACTCCCCGGCCGATGCCCCGCTGCGCCATGGCCGCGCCTACGGCCTGTTCGACAAGGTGCTGCTGCAGGGCCACCTGCTGGAGCGGGCGGCCCGGCATGGCGTGCGCTGGCAGCGCGGCAGCGCCGTGGCGATCGAACACGATTCCGGTGGTTCAAGCGTCCGGCTGCGCCCCTGCGGCGGCGCGGATTCCGCAGCGACGGCGCCGCTTTCCGTCGGGACCCCCAGCGCGGCCCGCGCGGCTGCCTCTGCCGCTCCGCCGGCGGGTGGCGACCGCTCCGCAGGTTCGGCGGAGCCGGTTCTGCGCGCTTCGCTGGTGATCGATGCCACCGGCCATGAGCCGGTGTACGTGCGGCGTGCGCCCGACGGGCCGGTGGCCGGTCAGGCCGCCTATGGCGTGGTGGGTCGCTTCTCCGCGCCGCCGATCGCGCCGGGGCAGTTCGTGTTCATGGACTATCGCTGCGACCACCTCAGCGAGCGGGAGCGCCGCGGCGAGCCGCCCACCTTTCTGTACGCGATGGATCTCGGCGACGGGGTGTTCTTCGTCGAGGAGACCTCCCTGGCGCTGGCTCCGGCCGTGCCCTTTCCGTTGCTGCGCGAGCGGCTGCAGCGTCGTCTGGCACACCGCGGTGTCGCGCTGCGCGAGATCCAGCACGAGGAGTTCTGCCTGTTCCCGATGAATCCGGCGCTGCCGGATCTGCAGCAGCGGGTGGTGGGTTTCGGGGGATCGGCGTCGATGGTGCATCCCGCTTCCGGCTATCTGGTGGGCGGCCTGCTGCGCCGCGCCCCGGCTCTGGCCGATGCGGTGGCTGCCGGGCTGGCCCAGGGGCTGCGGGGCGAGCCGTTGTCCCGCGCCGCCTGGCAGGGCCTCTGGCCCGCCTCATTGCGTTGGCGCCATGCCTTCTTTCGCTTCGGCCTCGAGAAGCTGATGCGTTTCGACGAGGCGCGCCTGCGCCATCACTTCGCCACCTTCTTCTCGCTGCCCTCCGAACAGTGGTATGGCTTTCTGACCAACACGCTGGAGCCACCGCAGCTGCTGGCGGCCATGGTGCGGCTGTTCGGCCTGGCCCCCTGGGACGTGCGCTGGGGTCTGATGGGCCTGCAGGGGCGCGAGGCGGCGCTGCTGCTGCGCATGCTGCGGCCCGGCTGAGGCAGCGCTCGCCAGGGGGCCCGGACGCCCGGCCTGGCCCCGCCAGTCCCGGGCCGGCGCCGTCAGCATGACGTTGACCAGCAGCGGTCAGGGCCGCCGATTGCGATGACGCGTTCCATGCCCGGAGCCGGCCAGCCCGGTCCTGAACTCCAGCCGGCCGGGAGGTCCGCCTCCCCGTTGCCGGGTCCCTCGCAACGGCAGGACGGGCCGCTGCCTCAGGGCGGCGACCCCGAGCGGCTGCGCAGCCAGCTGCTGGCACTGCTGCAGCCGGGTGCCGCCGCGGTGGATCCGACCCATGTGCGCGGCCTGATCGAGGCCCTCGAGGCCGCCCGCCCTGCCGATCTGGATCGCGATCGCGCCCTGCTGGCGGGGGTGTGGGAGCTGCGCTGGAGCAGCAGCCGGCTTCCCTACCTGGCCGTGGCGCCCTGGCTGGAGAACCTGCAGCTGCTCGATCCGGAGCGCGGCCGCGGCATGAACCTGCTGCGCCTGAATGGGCCGCTGGCTCCTCTGGTCGGCATCGCCGTGCAGGCCGAGCTGACATTGGCGCCAGCGCCGCCGGGTCAGCCGGCCCAGCGGGTGGGCGTGCGCTTCCTGCGGGGCGGCTGGCTGGGGCCGCAGCTGGGGGATCGCCGCCTGCAGCTGCTGCGCGAGGTGAGCCAGAGCTTCCCGGCCTGGCTGGACATCACCGTGCTCGACCCGGAGCTGCGGGTGTGCCGCGGCAACGCCGGCACTCTGTTCGCCCTGCGGCGCCGCACGGACCTGAGGCTGGCCGATCTGATGGGCTGAGCCGCTGGGCGGTGGGCTCGAGCGCGGTTTGATCACGGCGGATCCTCGTGCTGCGCCCGGCTGCTCCCGATCGCTTGAGAACGGGCTGGCGCACCAGCAGCTGAGCGGGTGCCTGCGCCGCCCTTTGGCCTGCCGAGATTCCTGCCGGTGAGCTGCGCAGGCTGCGGCGCTGTTGCCTCAGCTGCTGTTGCTGCACGGGCGTCCTGCGCTGCACGCCCTGCGAGCTGCTGGTGACGCCGCTTCGGCGTTGCGCTGGATCCGTGCGGAAGCTGCCCGGCGCCTGCCGCAGAGGGGAGGCTGTGCTCCAGGCGCGGCCTCCCCTGCGGCGCCCTCTGATTGGTGGCCAGCCCCCCCCAAAAAAAATCCGCTCCACAAGGGAGCGGACGGGGCTGTGGCCATGGCGTGGCTTGCGCCGTTCAGCTGGCCTGGGTCATCGCGACCGGAATGCGGGGCACCGGGAAGCCGTTGCGGCCGAGCACCTCGACGATGGTGCGGT
>CAYNGR010000003.1:7964-19958 GCA_964396755.1 uncultured Cyanobium sp.
GGAATGCGGGGCACCGGGAAGCCGTTGCGGCCGAGCACCTCGACGATGGTGCGGTTGGTGTCGAAGTACACCTGCCAGTAGTGCTCGTTGTTGGTGTAAGGACGCACAGCCAGACGAGGACCGCGCTCGCTGAACTCGAGGATCTCCACGTCGGCGTCCATGCCGGGGTACTGGTTGGGAATGGCCTTGAGGCCTTCCTTCAGCAGGCTGATGGCGCGCGCCACGTCGGCGCTGTTGTCGAGCTGGGCCACCAGATCGACGCGCCGGTAGGGATGGGAGGAGTAGTTGACGATCGTGTCGCCGAAGAACTTGCCGTTGGGAACGATGTGACGCACGTTGTCCAGCGTCAGGATCGTGGTCACGAACATGCCCACTTCCTCCACGGTGCCCGTCACGCCGCCGCCTTCGACGAAGTCGCCGATGCTCACCGGACGGAACAACTGCAGGAACACGCCGGCGGCGAAGTTGCCGAGCATGCCGCTCCAGGCCGCGCCGATGGCCACGCCGGCGCCGGCCAGCAGAGCCGCGAAGCTGGCGGTCTGGATGCCGAAGAAGCCGAGGATGGCCACCGCCAGCACCACCCGCAGCAGCGCGCCGAGGATGTTGAGCAGGAAGCCGATCAGGGTGGGATCGAGGCTGGCCTTGGCGAAGCTGCGGCGCAGCACCTTGATGACCATCCGGATCAGCCAGGTGCCGACGATCCAGAGGGCGACTGCACCGGCAAGTTTGAACAGGAAGGGCACCACGATCGTGGTGAGCACGCCGGGGACGGCAACCGCTGCATCCGCGGCCGCATCCAGGGCTGGTGGGGGTGTGGGATTGGCCATGAAGCCAGGCATTGTCAGACCTTGGTCAGGATGTTGAGCCCCATGGCCGACGTCAACCGTTCTGGGACGGCTCGACTGCTGTCGCCTGTTTCGCTGCAGCGATGGTCGTCCGGCAGGTGCTGCTGGAAAGGGTGGTTCGGCAGTGGCAGTGCGCCCTCTGGAGTTTTGATCTTTGCGAGAAACTCAGCAGGATTGTGGCGAAACGGCATGATTTCCATGCCTGCTTCTATGGCAGTGGAAGCTTGTCTTTGCCTGCAGGCCGAGGCCGTGCGGGAGTGGGGATGTTCCGGCAGACCCTGCAGCAGTGGGGCTCGGGCAGGGCGCCCGGCCCTGCTCAGCCCTGCTCCTGCCGCAGTCCCAGGGCCAGCAGAGCGGCGCTGACCAGCAGCACCAGCGTCGTCAGCACCTGGATCTGGGGGGAGATCTCCCGCTGGAAGGCTCCGGCGATGTAAAGCGGCAGGGTCACCAGCTGGCCGGCGGTGAAGCTGCTGATCACGACGTCATCGAAGGACAGGGAGAACGACAGCAGCGCCGCCGCCAGCAGCCCTGGCGCCAGCAGCGGCAGGGTGACCCGGCGGAATGCCGCCAGCGGCCGGGCGCCCAGATCGAGGGCGGCCTCCTCCAGCTGCCAGTCGAAGCCGGCCAGGCGCGCCTTCACCGTCAGAGCGGCGTAGCTCAGGCAGAACAGGCTGTGGGCCAGCAGCAGGGTGAGCGGCCCTCGCGGCACCCCGGCGGCGGCGAACAGGCTCAGCAGGCTGGCGGCCAGCACGATCTCCGGGTTGGTGAGTGGCATCACCAGCAGCAGCTCGAGGCCGCGCCGCCCGCGCAGCCGGAAGCGGCTGAGCGCCAGAGCCATCAGACCGCCCAGCAGGGTGGCGATCAGAGCGGCCGACAGGGCAAGCACCAGGCTGGAGAGGAACGCCTGGCTGAGCGCCGCATCGCGCAGCGGATGCAGCCAGTTGGTCAGGGTGAACCCCTGCCATTGGAGGTTGAAGCGGCCGCGGGGGGCGTTGAAGCTGAACAGCACCGTCACCACCACCGGCGCGTACAGCAGCGCGAAGCTGAGGGCGCTGCTGAGCAGCAGCAGGCGGCTGCCGATTCCTTTCATGGCAGCGGCAGCTGCTCGAGTGCTCGCCCCCGCAGCAGCAGCACCGCCAGCGTGGTGATCAGGGCCACCAGCACCAGGGTGAGGGCCGCTGCCTGGGGAGCACGGTGCTGCACCAGCATCAGGTTCTCGATGGTGTTGGCGATCATCCGCTGATTCGGCCCCCCCAGAAAGCGCGGATTGACCAGATCCCCCGCCGCCGGGATCAGACTGAGCAGTACCCCGGAGATCAGCCCGGGCCGCGACAGGGGCCACTCCACGGTGACCAGTCGCCGCAGAGGCCCGGCATGCAGATCGGCGGCGGCGTCAAGCAGCAGCGGATCGATCCGCTCCATTGCCACCACCAGCGGCAGCACCAGGAACGGCAGGCTGTTGTAGGTGAGGCCGCCGATCACGGCGGTCGCCGTGTTGAGCAGGCGCCCGTCCACCAGCAGCCCCAGGCTCTGCAGCGGGGCGATCAGCCCCAGGCCGCCGAGCAGCTGCAACAGCGGCCCCCGGTCGGCCAGCAGCGTGGTCCAGGCGATGGCACGCACCAGGTAGGGGGTCACGTAGGGCAGCACCACCAGGGCGATCAGGCTGGCCTTCCAGCGGCCGCCGCGGAAGGCGATGGTCCAGGCCAGCGGATAGGCGATCAGCAGACCCAGGACGGTGGAGATGGTTGCGTAGCTCATGGAGCGCAGCAGAATCGGCCCGTACTGACCGATCACCTCTGCATAGGTCTGGACCCGGCCGGTGAACACGGTGCGCAGGCTGAAGCGATCCAGCTGCTCCGACAGCGACAGGGGCAGCAGCGCCAGCAGCGGCAGCACATAGAGCAGCAGCAACAGCAGCAGGCCCGGAGCCAGCAGGGCCCAGGGCAGCCAACCTGGCCTGCGGCCGGCTCTCCGCCCGCTGGGAGCCGCGCTGCCCGGCAGCTCAGGCCTGGCTGATGCGGGCGAAGCGCTCATCGAAGCGGGCCTCCTCATCGGGGTTCAGATGTCCGAACACATGCAGGCGCGCTTGCATGGCGGCATCGGGGAACATCTGCGGGTTGAGGGCCAGAGCCCGGGTGGCGGGATCGTCGGCCAGGATCTGACGGACCCCCTCCACCGGCGTGATGTACTGCACGCTGGCGGCGATGCGGGCGGCGTTGCGCGGGTCGTACACCCAGTCGAGCCAGGTGGCGACCGCCTCGCGGTGGCGCGCCCCCCTGGGCATCACCATCACATCGGCCCAGAGCACGCCACCGGTCTCGGGCACCAGGAAGCGCAGCTTGGGCTGTTCGAGCACCAGCTGGGCCACATCGCCCGACCAGGCCATGCAGGCGGCGAAATTGCCGGCCAGCAGATCCGCCTGATAGTCGTTGCCGGTGAAGGCGCGGATCTGGCCCGATTCGCGCGCCTTCTCCATGCGGTCGAATGACCGCTGCGCCGCGGACCAGCTGGGACGGCTGATGTCCTGCCCATCGGCAAGCATCAGCAGGCCCATCGTGTCGCGCATCTCACTCAGGAAGCCCACCTTGCCGCGCAGGTTCGGATCGAACAGGTCGTCAACGCCGGTCAGCTCGCGACCGGTGACCTCGAGGTTGTAAGCGATGCCGGCGATGCCCGACTGCCAGGGCAGCGAGTAGCGCTGCTGCGGATCCCAGCTGGGGTTGCGCAGCGCCGGCGACAGGTGGCGCAGATTGGGCATCTGCTTGAGCGGCAGCGGTTCCAGCCAGCCAAGATGGATCAGCCGATCCGCCAGCCAGTAAGGAACCACGAACAGGTCGGGCTCGATGCTGCGGCCCGCGGCCAGGTCCGGCTGGATCTTGGCGAAGAACTCCTGCGAATCGTTGATGTCCTCGCGGTAGCTCAGCGCGATGCCGGTCTCCTTGCTGAACCGCTCGACGCTGCCGGGCACCCCGTCCTTGCTGGGGTCGATGTAGATGGGGTAATTGGAGATCACCAGGCGGCGGTCTCCGCCGCCGGCGGAGTCGCGGCCGGCCTGGCGGCCGCAGGCGGCCAGCAGTGATGGAGTGGCCATGGCAGCTGCCGCGGCAAGAGCGGAGCGCTGCAGGAAGCGTCGCCGTGTCGAGGCGGGTGGCAACCGGTTCGGGGACGTGGGGCTCATCGGCTGCGGGCTGGCAACGGCGGGGATGGGCGGCAACTCAGCGGGTCGGACGACCGGCCTCCCCAGCCAGGGCAGAGCCATGGCTGGCGTCGCTGAGCGGATGGGTTTCGGTCGGATCCCAGACGCACCAGAGCTGGCAGCCGGGGTTCAGATCCGCAGGCAGGCTATCCCTGGTCGCCAGGGCCACCAGTTCCGAGTCGATCGGCAGGTCGTCGGGGTAGGTCGATGCGTCGAGCGGCCGCAGCCGCAGCTCCAGGCTCGGGCCCTGAAAGGTGACGCTCTCCAGCCGGGCCCGCACGCCCCGCTCGCCATCCGCCGGGGGCTGCCGCCGCAGTCGCAGCCGCTCGGGGCGCAGCAGCCGCCAGCCACCAGCGCCGTTCCTCAGCAGGTTGGCGCCGCCCAGGAAGGTGGCCACGTAGGGGCTGACCGGCCGGTCGTACAGCTGCCGCGGGCTGCCCACCTGGGCGATGCGGCCCTCGTGCATCACCGCCAGCCGGTCGCTGAGGGCCAGGGCCTCCTCGCGGTCGTGGGTGATGAACAGGAAGGTGATGCCCACCTCGCGTTGGATGCGCTTGAGCTCCCCCTGCATGGCGCGCCGCAGATTCGGGTCGAGCGCCGCCAGCGGTTCATCGAGCAGCAGGGCAACCGGCCGGTTGACCAGCGCCCGCGCCAGGGCTACCCGCTGCTGCTGGCCGCCGGAGAGCTGACGCGGCCGGCGCCGGGCCAGATCCCCTAGGCGCACCACCTCGAGGGCCTCCCCTACCCGCCGGCGCAGCTCTCTGTCCGTCCAGCCCCTTGAGCGCGGGCCGAAGGCGACGTTGTCCCAGACGTTGAGATGCGGGAACAGGGCGTAGTTCTGGAACACCGTGTTGACCGGCCGCCGGTGGGCTGGCCAGGCGGTGACGTCCTGCTCCTGCAGGTGAATCGTGCCGGCGTCGGGGGATTCGAAGCCGGCGATCAACCGCAGTGTGGTGGTCTTGCCGCAGCCCGAGGCGCCCAGCAGCGCGAAGAACTCACCTGGCGCCACCTGCAGGCTCAGACCTGCCACGGCGCTGACGCCACCGTACTGGCGCTGCACGCCGCGCAGTTCCAGCACGGGCTGCAGCGACAGGGCTGCCTGGCCGTCACCGCCGCGCTCAGAAGTCCTCGTCAGCGTCATCGTCGTCCTCATCCTCGGGTGGCCAGGCCAGGTTCACCACCACCGGCGCATGATCGCTGGGCTGGGGGTTGCCGCGCTGTTCCTTGTGGATCAGGCAGCCGCTGGCCAGATCGAGCAGGTCCCGTTCCAGGTAAATGTGATCGATCCGCCAGCCGCGGCCCGTCTCCCAGCCGCCGCTGCGGTAATCCCACCAGCTCCAGTGGCCGCTGTCCGGCTCGAACAGGCGGAACACATCGGCGAGCCGCTCGCCCAGCAACCCGCTCAGGGCCTCGCGTTCGGCATCGCTGGCCATGATGCCGCCGCGGAGGCGTTCCGGATCGTGGATGTCACGGTCCTCCGGGGCGATGTTGAAGTCGCCCAGCATCACCAGCGGCTCGCCCTGTCGTTGCTGTTCCTCCAGGTAGCGGCCCAGGCACTGCAGCCAGCGCAGCTTGTAGACGTACTTGTCGCTTCGCAGGGATGAGCCGTTGGGCACGTAGAGGTTGAGCACGCGCAGACCCTCGATGCTGGCGCTGAGCACACGCTTCTGCTCCCCGAGCTGCGCTGCGTCCGGGTCGTCGGGCAACAGGGGCAGAAAGCCCACCTGCACGTCCTCCATCGGCAGCAGGCTGACGATCGCCACGCCGTTGTAGGCCTTCTGACCGCTGATCTCCACCTCGTAGCCCAGATCCCTGAAGGCCTGCAGAGGGAACAGCTCGTCGGCCACCTTCGTCTCCTGCAGGCAGAGCACCTCGGGGCGCTCCCGCTCCAGCCAGGCGCACACCTGCTCGAGGCGCGTGCGCACCGAATTGACGTTCCAGGTGGCAATCCGCATGGTGGCGCCGGGAGCTGCAGCCAAGCGATCCTCCTAACATCGAGCCGATCCTTGTCTGCCGATCCAGGCACTGCGGCCATGTTCAGCGCCCTGCGGGTCCGATCCCAGCCGCCGCTGCGGCGCCGCCACGCCGTCATCCCCGCCGCCGGCGCAGCCCTGCTCACCGCACCGCTGCTCGCTGCTCCGCCGGCCCTGGCTCAGCAGGCCGGTTACGGCCAGACTCTCGGCACCTCGCCGATGGAGCGTCAGATGTACGACGGCGGCAGCGGACGGCCCAACAGCGGCACGATCCTGGATTCCACCAATCCGCTCGATCTGATGAACAAGATCCGGCGTGGCACGGCGATGGATGACGCCACCCCGCCTGCGTCGGCCATCGATCAGGCTCTGCAGCAGTTCGAGGCTCAGTCGCCTGCAGCCACTCCGGCCACACGGACCGCTGCCGGCGGCGTCAGCGGGGGGACTGAGCGTTCTGCGTCGTCGACTCCGCTGTGGAGTCAGACGGGGATGCCTGCTCCCCAGCCTCCGGTTCAGCCGGGTTCGACCCCGCAGCGCCCGGCCCTCTGAGTCCAGTCAGGCCCCAGCTGGCCGCCAGCCGGTCGAGACGGGGGTCGCCCTTGCCTGGCTCGCGCACCCTCTGGCGGGCCTGATTGAGAGCGTCGAGCGCGCCGTTGAGGTCGCCCTGCTGCTTGCGCAGCAGGGCCAGGGCGATCAGGGGGCGCTGGTCCTCCGGAAAGTCGGCTGCCAGCTGGCGGTAGGTGGCGGCGGCCGCGGCCTGCTGTCCGCGCCGCTGCTGCAGATCCGCCAGTAGCAGCCCCAGCCCCAGGGCCTGAGGCTGCACCGGCGGCCGCGTCGCCTTTTGATACAGCGCCTTGACCTGGGCCTCGGCTTGGCTGCCTTGGCCCTGCTCCAGCTGCAGCAGGGTCATCAGCTGCAGGGCCTCGATCTGATCGCCGCGTCGGTTGAGAATCATGCGCAGTTCTCGCTGGGCACCGGCCCTGTCGCCCTGGTCACGGCGCAGTTCCGCCAGCAGCAGCCGCAGCGGCCAGCGCTCGGGTTCCCGGTCTGCCAGGGGCTCCAGCACGGCGATGGCCTCCTGGCGGCGATTGAGGGCCACCAGCAGCTCCAGCAGCCGCTGCTGCTCCGCCGGGGTTGCCTGCTGCGACTCCAGCTGTTGCCGCAGGCCGCGCACCTCCCGCTCCAGCCGCGCATTGGCCGGCGTTGTGGCCGTGGCAGGCGGACGCTGCCGGCTGCCCAGCCACCAGCCGCCGCCGCCGGCGGCGGCCAGCAGAGCCAGGGCCAGCAACAGCGGTCCCAGTCGGGAGGACCTCGGTGTCGATTCCGTCATTTGATCAGCCACAACCTCCCCCGCGCTGACGCCTGCCAGGGGCAGGCCCGACGCTCAGCCTGCAGCAGCGCCACCAGCCGGTGCGGCCCTGCGTCATGACTTCTCAACCGCCGTCATCCGCTCAGGACCGCCTGAGAAGAGCATCTCGGGCGGCCCGGAGACTACCGCCGCCGCTGGTTACATTGGCCCAGCGGCCGGATGCCGCCCCCGCCTCGCGGTGGGGCCCCCCCGAACCTGCCCATGCGCCAGCACCCCATCTCCCCGGTCACCGAGCCGATGCAGTACCGGGCCATCGGTGTCGTGCGCGGACAGTACGTGCCCACCGATGCCGAGCACCCCACCCGCGGTCTGATCCGCACGGCCGAGGGGGACGAGATCGACGCCGTCGTGCTCGGCCGCCTGCTCACGTTGATGCGACGGCATCTCGATGCCGAGCAGCCCCATCTCTGGGTGGTCTACCCCCGCATCCGGGAGCAGGACAGCCTGCACCTGCAGATGGTGGGGGTGTGGGAACCCAGCAGCCTCGATCCCGATGCTGCCGGCGAGGGGGCGTCCGATGCGCTGCCGGAAGGTGACGACTATTTCTCCATCCGCGGCGAGCTGATCTACACGCGGCCTGAGAGCGGTGAGCTGGTGATCAAGGTGCGCCAGCAGCCCCGCTCTGACGGCAGTCGGCCCGTGCCGTTCAAGCTGCAGCTGCGCGGTGAGATCCCGCTCGAGCATCTGCGTCACTTTGTCTCGCTGAACGTCCGCCGCCGCGGTCAGGCCCTGACGCTTGAATCCTTCGAGGTGATCGGCCCTCTGGCCCAGCGCGGCAACCGTGGCGGCAAGCGTCGCCGTGGCCCCGAGGAGGCTGGCCCGCGGCGCGAGCGCCGTCCCGTCCCGGCTCCCACCGCCACGACGGATCCCGGCCAGGGTCAGCGCCCCGGCGGCGTCCGCAGCCGGGCGATCAGCCGCCCCAGCCGCTGAGATGGACCCCGTCGCGGCCGGTCTGGCGGTGCTGCTGATCAGCCTTGCTGCGGTCTACGGACCGGTGCTGGGCCTCTCCCCCTGGTGGATCGCACTGCTGACCCTGCTGGCGCTGGGGTCACTCAGTCTGGACGCCGCCCGCTTCGGAGGACGCGGCGGCCATTTGCTGGCGGAAGCCCTGCCCGGCGGCCGCCGCCGTCTGCGCCGCATCGCCATCCATGAGGCGGGCCACTGCCTGGTGGCCGAAGCCGAGGCGATGCCGGTGAGGCAGGTGCTGGTGGGCAGCCTGGCCTGCCTGCGGGCCGGCCTCGCCTGCTGCGGCAGCACCGTCTTTGACGCACCCGGCCGTGCTCGCCTCTCGCTTGACGAGCTGCGGCGCTGGAGCCGCGTGCTGCAGGCCGGCATGCAGGCCGAGCGGCTCGTCTACGGCGAAAGCCCCCGCGGCGGTGCCGATGACAGCGCCCTGCTCGGGCAGCTATGGGGCCTCTCCGGTCTCGATGTGGACACGGCCCAGAGGGAGCAGCGCCAGGCCCGCCGCGAGGTGGAACGGCTGCTGCGCCAGCGTCGCCTGGAGCTTGAGCAACGGGCCGAGCAGCTGCTCAGCGAGGCCCCGCGCCTGGGCCTTGGACTGCCGGCGTCTCCGGTCCCATGACCCTGGCCCTGGTCGACTGCCCCACGGGACTGGCCGGCGACATGCTGCTGGCGTCCCTGTTCGATCTGGGTCTTGAGGAGGGCGTGCTGCATCGCCCCCTACAATCCCTCGGCCTGTCCGGTCGTTACCGCATCGAACGCCGCGAGGATCGCAGCGGCGGTCTGCGCGGCCTGCGGCTGCGTGTTCACAGCCTCGAGCAGGAGCCGCCACACCGGCATTGGCATGAGCTGCGCCAGCTGTTTCTGCAGGCTCCCCTGGAGGACCCGCTGCGCCAGCGGCTGCTGGCGGTGTTCGGCCTGCTGGCGGAGGCGGAGGGAGCGGTCCACGGCCATGCCCCCGAGGCGGTGCACTTTCATGAGGTGGGGGCCCTCGATGCCCTGGTCGACATCGTCGGGGTCTGTGCCGGTCTGCTGCACTTCGGGGTCGAGCGGCTGATCTGCGGCGTGCCGCCGGCGGGCCACGGCAGCGTGCTCACCGCCCATGGGCGCCTGCCGCTGCCGGCTCCGGCCGTGTTGGAGATCGCCCGTCGCTGCGCCATCCCCCTGGCCGGCAGCGAGGACTTCCCGCCCGCCGAGCTGACCACGCCCACCGGCCTGGCGCTGATGGCCTGCTGGGCGGAGCGCTTCGCGCCGGCGCCGGCGGTCCTGCCCGAGCGGGTGGGGGTGGGCCTGGGCAGCCGCGAGCTGGATCGGCCCAATCTGCTGCGGCTGACCCTGGCTTCCCCCTGGCCTGCCGCGACAGCGGCTCAGCCGGGGATGCCGGCCGACGCCGCAGCGCTGCCGGCCCAGGAACGGCTCGAGACGGTGGTGCTGCAGCAGTGCCAGATCGATGATGCCAGCGGCGAGGACCTGGCCTTCCTGAGCGAGGCGCTGCAGCGGGCGGGAGCCCTGGAGGTGTTCAGCCAGCCGGTGGGGATGAAGAAGGGACGCCCCGGAGTCCTGCTCACCGCCCTGGTGCCGCCGCAGGCCGCCGCCGCCCTGCGCCAGGTCTGGTGGCGCCACAGCAGCAGCCTGGGCGTGCGCGAGACCCTGCAGCCCCGCTGGGTCCTGCAGCGCAGCAGCCGACGGGTGGCCACTCCCCTCGGCGAGGTGGGGCTGAAGCGCGCCCTGCTGCCGGGAGGCGGCGCCCGGGTCAAGATCGAGCATGACGACCTGGCGGCCATCTCCCGCAGCCAGGACCTGCCGCTGGCCGAGGTGCAGCGTCGACTGCAGCAGGCCCTGATCGAGGCGGGCGATCCCTGGTTCACCGCTGAGCCGCCCGACACCGCTTCCACTCTGCCCCCCTCCGCACTGCCGCCCCGCCAGCCATGACGCCCTGGATCGCCTCCCTGTGGGCTCGTGTGGTCGCCGCCGGCCACGCCGCCACGGCCGCCTCAGCGCGCTGGCTGCCGAGGTCTGGAGTCGGCCCCGCCGCTCCTGATGCCGCTGCCGCCGAGCAGACGCCACCGGGGCGCTCCGGCCGCGCTCTGGCCCTGCCGGTCCTGAGGCTTCCCGGCGGGCTGCGCCCCTGGATCACCTGCCTCAGCCTCGGCTTCGTGCTGGCGGCCCTGCTCGGCCATGGACGCCAGCTGCTGCAGCTGAGCCTCGATGCGCAGGGCTGGTGGTGGCTGCTGCTGGCGGTGGGCCTGCAGGGGCTGAGCCTGCTGGTCAATGGCCTCGCCTGGCAGGTGATCCTGCGCTGGCGCGGGCTGCAGCCCCAGCTCGAGCCGCTGGTGAGCCTGTACGTGAGCTCGAACCTGCGCAAGTATCTGCCCGGTGGCATCTGGCACCTGGCCGCCAGGGTGCAGGCGTTGCGTCAGGTCGATGCACCTCTCCGGGGAGGGCCGGCAAGCACGGCTCAGGCCCTGGTGGCCACCCTGCTCGACCCCCTGCTGGCCGCGGTGGCGGCCCTGGCGCTGGTGCCACTGGGGGGCTGGCAGAACGGCCTTGGACTGCTCTGTCTACTGCCCCTGCTGCTGCTCCACCCCCGCTGGCTGCAGCCCCTGCTGCTGCGGCTCGAGCGGCAGCGCGCCCGCCAGCTGGGCCTGACGCAGCCGCTGGAACAGGAGCTGGCTGCCAGCGGTCCGGCCGCTGCGGCGCTGCCCTCCGCCTATCCCTGGCTGCCGCTGCTGGCGGAGCTGCTGTTCGTGCTGCTGCGCTTCGCTGGCTTCCTGGCGTGCGTCTGGGCCTTCGATCTGCAGTTGAGCCTTGATGTCTGGACCTGGCTGGCGGGCTTCGCCCTGGCCTGGACCGTGGGCCTGGTCGTGCCGGGCGCTCCCGGCGGACTGGGCGTGTTCGAGGCGGTGCTGCTGCTGCGCCTGGCGGTGGCGCTGCCTCAGGCCTCGCTGCTGGCGGTGGCACTCAGCTATCGGCTTGTGGTCACCCTGGCCGATGTGCTCGCCGCGGCGCTGGTGGGGGCCGATGCACGCCTGGCGCGGCCTGGCCCTTCTTCGCAATAGGGCTTACTCTTGAGAATCGCAGCGGTCACCTGGTGCTCCCCCCCACTCCGCCTGCGTCCTCCCACCGGGAGCCGGCCCTCACCAGTGCCGCTCTGAGGACCAGCCTCCATGACCGTGGACAGCGCCTCACCCCGCAGCGCCAGCGCATCCTCGATCTGTTCGAGGGTCTTGGGGAGGGCAGCCACCTCAGTGCCGAGCAGGTGCATCAGCGCCTGCTGGGAGCGGAGGGCCGCGTGTCGCTGGCGACGGTCTACCGCACGCTGCGGTTGCTCAGCTCGATGGGTCTTCTGCAGGAGCTGGAGCTGCCCGAGGGCGGGCGTCGCTTCGAGCTGGCCGGGGCCAGTCATCGCCATCACCACCATCTGGTCTGCGTCCGCTGCGGCCGCACCGAGGAATTCGAAGATTCCGCCGTGCTCGCAGCCGGCAGCGCCGCTGCCGACGGCCACGGCTTCCAGCTGCTGGAGTGCGTCCTCAACGTCCGCGCCCTCTGCCCGGGGTGTGTCGCAGCGGAGCGCGCCAAATGATCACCGCGAAGCGGGGATCTGATCAGCAGCGGAGCGCGCCAAATGATCACCGCGAAGCGGGGATCTGA
>CAYNGR010000003.1:20058-22243 GCA_964396755.1 uncultured Cyanobium sp.
GGGATCTGATCAGCAGCGGAGCGCGCCAAATGATCACCGCGAAGCGGGGATCTGATCAGCAGCGGAGCGCGCCAAATGATCACCGCGAAGCGGGGATCTGAACCCCAGCCGGATCCGCAGCCGGAGCGATCGTGATGCACGGGTCCGCCCAGGCGGCTGGAGCAGCGCCTCGCCGGGGCCATTGGGTCAGGCGGCAGCAGGCGGATGCAGCGAGCGCTCCGTTGCCTCCCATCACGGCGGGTTTGGCTCCGGACGGCACCAGCGCAGTGTCCCGCGATGCTCCGGGCTTTGTCGCTGGTCTGCACAGCCTCCCTGGCCGTGGGAGGACATCAGCGTACGGAGGGATCTGAACCCCACGGCAGTGCCTGTCGGCAGCTCGCGCGCCCCTCGGCATGGTCCGAACGATGGTGTCCGCCGCTGTCAGCTGGCCTCGGGGCCGCGGCCAGCTGACAGCGGCCTTAGCGGCAAGGAGCGCCTGGATGCCTGCTGCGATCGCATCCGGCAAGGCCTGGGCTGCGGGGCCTGGCGAGAACCGCAGCCCGGAGCGCTCCGGCCGCGGCCGGGCTGGAACGCCTGGGCGCTGGCGCTGCACTGACGGCCAGCGCAGGTGGGCGTGAGCCAGGGTCCAGCTGCCCTGCCCTGGCTTCAGCCCGGGCCGTCGATCAGGGTGTCCTTGCTCTGCTTGAGACCCTTCCACAGCTGGCGGATCTGGGCATAGGCCTGCTCCTGGCTGAGCTTGCCGTTGCTCTGCAGAGCCACGATCAGGCCGACCTGTTCGGCGAAAGACTCCAGGTTCTGATGGAACACCAGCCGTTGCGGCGACCAGTCGCCGCCGCGATAGGAGCCGTGAGCCTCCAGGGGGGAACGCACGGCCGGTGACGAGGCGGCATCAGCGCCGGCCGGCAGCCGCTCGGAGGGTGGGGGTCCGTCGCTCGTCACGGGACTGCCCGCAATCACCGCAAACTAGCGATCACGATCGTCGAACAGCTCCATATCCGCCTGCTGCCAGCGGTGATCGGTTGTTCTTGAACGATCCTTAAACGGCTCCTAACGACCCAGGGGTCGATGGCTGGCTAGCCAGGGTGGGACCTCCTCAAGGCGCATCAATGACCTTCGCGAAGAAGGCCCTGTTTGCCGGTGGCATGACCCTCCTGGGTGCCTCTGCATTCACCACCGCTGCCGCTCTGGCCAACACCGCCATCAATGGCGCCGGAGCAACCTTCCCCGCCCCCTTCTATCAGCGCGTGTTCGCCGGTGCGGCCTCCCAGGGGGTCCGGGTGAACTACCAATCGGTCGGCTCCGGTGCCGGCGTGCGCCAGTTCATCGCCGGCACCGTTGATTTCGGCGCCACCGATGAGCCGATCAAGCCTGCTGAGGCCGCCAAGGTGAAGCGTGGTGTGGTGCAGTTCCCCGCCGTGGGTGGCACCATCGCCATCGCTTACAACAAGCCCGATTGTCCCGCCCTGCGCCTGACCCAGAAGCAGGCGGTCGACATCTTCCTGGGCAAGATCAAGACCTGGGAGCAGCTTAAGTGCGGCAAGGGCGCGATCACCGTGGCGCACCGCTCCGACGGCTCCGGAACCACCTTCGCCTTCACCAATTCCCTGTCGGCATTCTCGCCGGAGTGGAAGAGCCAGGTGGGCGAGGGCAAGAGCGTCAAATGGCCCGTGGGCGTCGGTGGCAAGGGCAATGAAGGCGTTGCCGGCGTGATCAACAACACCCCCGGTTCGATCGGCTACCTGAACCAGGCCTTCGTCAAGGGCAAGATCAAGGCAGCCGCCCTGCAGAACCGCGCCGGGCGTTTCGTGATGCCGAATCTGCGCGGTGGCTCGGCAGCGCTCAACAACATCAAGCTCAATTCCATGCTGGCGGGAGAGGATGCCAATCCCGCCGGGGCTGACAGCTATCCCATCTCCACCCTGACCTGGATTCTTGCCTACAAGACCGGGAACGGTGCCAAGGCGCCCTCCATTCAGAGGGCGATGACGGTGCTGCTCAGTTCAGCTGCCCAGAACCAGGCCGATGAACTCGGCTACGTGCCGCTGAAGGGATCGATCCTCAGCCAGGCCCGCGCCGCGGTCAAGTCGATCGGCAAGTGAGCTGATCGCTCAGGTCCGCAGCCTGCAGGTGTGGCCCGCAGCCGGCATGGCTGGCTGCGGGCTTTCCCCCGGTCTCGGGGGTTTTT
>CAYNGR010000003.1:22343-56082 GCA_964396755.1 uncultured Cyanobium sp.
TGGCCCGCAGCCGGCATGGCTGGCTGCGGGCTTTCCCCCGGTCTCGGGGGTTTTTGCATGGGTGCGCCTGTCCCGGAGACAGCCCCGGTGCCGCTGCTGCCGGGCTCCGGGCCGCCAGATCTGCTGTGCCGAGCCCAGCTCCACAGGCCTGGTCTGGCATCGGCAGCGTCGCGATCCGGTGCCGCTGATGGTGTTTCCAGCCGCTGATCCATCTGCCGGCGGGTGCAGCATCCTGCAGGGGCTGGAGATCGCTCCAGGCTGCAGAGATGCATGGCAGAGAGGCATGCTCAATAAGGACGGCAAAGAGGCATGCCAGAGAGGCGCTTCATCCAACAGGCGCTGCTACCGATCCACGCGTTGATGCCGCCGATCAATGCCGTTGCGACCTTCTTATTCCGGCCTTAACCACCTGTTGGTCGTGCCTTGATTGGCAGCTCATGTGGTCTGTTTAGGTTGGCTCACAACCGCTTGATTTCCCATGGTGGTGACGCCGTTCCGCGAAGCAGCCGGCAGCGACGCCTTTCGCGAACTGCTGGAGTCGAGCTTTCGCAAGCGCAATCTTGTGCATCTCACCTGCGGCAGTCAGGTGCCGCTGCTGCGCCACTCGATCTGGCTGGTCGTGCGCGGCATGGTGAAGCTTGGCGCCCTCACCATTCATGGTGATGAACTGCTGCTGGGCCTGGCCGGGGCCAATGAGCCGTTCGGCGAGCCGTTCACCGATGTGGAGGCCTTCGAGGCGCGCACCCTCTGCGACAGCGACCTGCTCTGTCTGTCGATGGAGGAGGTGCGCGCCAACCCCAGCCTGTGTCTGGCGATGCTCGATGCGGTCAGTCGCCGCTACCGCCAGTCGCAGGCGCTGCTGGCCCTGATGGGCCTGCGCCGGGTGGAGGAGCGGGTCCGCGGCTTCCTCGAACTGCTGGCCCTCGACTACGGCCAGCACTGCGACGAGGGGCTGCGCCTCGATCTGCGCCTCACCCATCAGGAAGTGGCCAGCGCCCTGGGCACCACCCGCGTCACCGTCACCCGCGTGATCGGTCTGCTGCGCCAGGAGGGCTGGCTGCAGCTCGACGGTCAGCGTCGCCTCGTGATCAGCCATCCGCCGTGTCGCTGAGTGCAGGAGCGGTGATCGCAACCTTCTGGGAAGCCCCCCTCGGCGGCGAGAGTGGGGAGATGCAAGCCTCCCTTCTCCTGGTCGAGGACGACGACACGATCCGCGAGACCATCCGCGACGCCCTCTGCCTGGAGGGCTTTGAGGTCACGGCCTGCGGCAACGGACGCGATGCCCTGCAGCATCTGCAGGCCGGTGAGGCCGACCAGGCCTTCTCGCTGGTGGTGCTCGATCTGATGCTGCCGGGTCTCGGCGGCCTCGAGGTGTGCCGCCAGCTGCGCCAGGCCGGCGACCGCACCCCGATCCTCGTGGTCAGTGCCCGTGACAGCGAGGCCGACCGGGTGCTGGGGCTGGAGATCGGCGCCGACGACTACCTGGTCAAGCCTTTCGGCATGCGAGAGCTGGTGGCCCGCTGCCGCGCCCTGCTGCGCCGCGCCCAGCCCTCCGCCGAGCCCGGTCCGGTGGTGCTGCAGCACGCCAATCTGGCCCTCTATCCCGAGGAGTGCCGCGTCACCCGCGATGGGCTCGAGGTGAATCTCTCCCCCAAGGAATACCGGTTGCTGGAGCTGTTCATGCAGCATCCCCGCCGGGTGTTCAGCCGCGACAAGCTGCTCGAGCAGGTGTGGGGGGTCGACTACTTCGGCGACAGCAAGACGGTCGACGTGCACATGCGCTGGCTGCGCGAGAAGCTCGAGGACAACCCCTCCGCTCCGGTGCATCTGATCACCGTGCGCGGCTTCGGCTATCGCTTCGGCTGATCGGGGCCGGTGACTCCCGCCACCCCGCTGCATGGCCCCCTGTCCCTGGTGCTGGGGCTGCTCCTGGGCAGCGCCCTGACGCTGCTGCTCAGCCGCCGTGCGGCCCGCCGCGGCCGGCGCCTGGCGGATCTGGCGCCGCAGCAGCTGCTGCGCTGGCTGGAGGCCTCGCCCAGCGGCTGGCTGATCGTCGATGCCGCCGACGTGGTGCGGCTGCTCAACCCGCGCGCTGAGCGGTTGTTGCAGGTGGGTGGCGCCGCTCTGCTGCATGCCCTGCCCCTGCATCGGGTCTGCGACGCCCCGGAGCTCTCGGAGCTGGTTCGCGATGCCCGCCGCCGCGGCCGCCTGCAGCGGCTGGAGTGGCAGCGCCCGGGTCAGGATCTCGAGCTGATCGCCCTGCCCGGTGATGCCGGCTGGGTGGCGGTGGTCCTGCAGAGCCGCCGCTCGCTCGAGGCTCAGCTGGAGCAGCAGGAGCGCTGGGTGTCGGATGTGGCCCATGAGCTCAAGACACCGCTCACCGCCCTGCTGCTGGTCGGCGACAGCCTCGCGGCCCAGGTCAACAGCCGCAACGCCGTGCTGGTGGAGCGGCTGCAGCGGGAACTGCGGCGGCTGCAGGCGCTGGTGGGGGATCTGCTGGAGCTCTCCCGCCTGGAGAACACCCTGCCGCGCGATGGCCTGCGTCGCAGTGCCGTTGATCTGCCGGATCTGGTGCGCCAGGTGTGGATGGGTCTGCGTCCGCTGGCCGAGCCGCGCGGCATCCGTCTGGAGCTGAAGCAGGAGCCCGCCGATGCCGCCGCCGTGCTCTCCGCCGATGCGTCGCGCCTGCACCGGGCCCTGCTCAACCTGCTCGACAACGCCCTGCGCTTCAGTCCGGACGGCGCCACGATCCATGTGAGCATCCGCCTACGCCCCGGCTGGTGCCGTCTGAGCGTGCGCGATGAGGGACCTGGCCTCAGCGAGGAGGACAGCCGTCGCCTGTTCGAACGCTTCTATCGCGGCGATCCGGCCCGAGCCCGCAGCCAGCAGGGCGGCACCGGACTGGGGCTGGCGATCGTGCAGCAGATCGCCCACGCCCATGGCGGCCGCATCCGGGCCGGTGACCATCCCGCCGGCGGTGCGCTGCTGGAGCTGCTGCTGCCGCTTGAGGCCTAGTCCGCGCCTGCCTGCCGGTGTGGCGTTGCCGCGTCCGGCCGCGACCCGGGGCCCGGCTGCGCGGCAGCATGCCCGCAGATCCGGTTGCGGCGGCCCTGATGTCTCTCCCGAGCAGCGGCGTTGAACCTGCCCAGCGCCTGCAGGCGGTGCTCGAACCGGTGATCCCGAAGGTGGGGGCACTGATCGCCGCCCACCCCGGCAGCCTGTCGATGGCTCAGGGGATGGTGGACTGGGGCCCGCCGGCGGCGGTGCTCGAGACGCTGCGGTCGGAGCTGGAAGCGGCCGCCCACGATCCGGCCCGCGCCGCCGCGCTGGATCGCTACGGCCCGATGCAGGGGGATCCTGCGCTGCTGGAGGCGCTCGCCGCGCACCTGCAGGGCGTCCATGGCCTCGATCTGGAGGGGGCGGCGCTGCTGGTGACGGCAGGCAGCAACATGGCCTTCCAGGTCCTGGTGCAGGTGCTCTGCGATCCGGGCGATGAGGTGATCCTGCCGGCGCCCTGGTACTTCAACCATGTGATGGCCGTGCAGCTCGCCGGTGGCGTGCCCGTGCCGGCCGACGCCGGCCTGATCCCCGATCCGGCGATCCTGGCCGCGGCGATCACCCCGCGCACCCGGGCGATCGTCACCGTCTCGCCCAACAATCCCAGCGGCGTCGTGATCCCGCCCGAGCGGCTGGCGGCGATCAACGCCCTCTGCGCCAGCCGCGGCCTGCTGCACATCAGCGATGAGGCCTACGCGGCCTTCGTGCATGGTTCGGTGCCCCACTGGAGCCCGGCATCGGCGCCGGGGGCGGCGGCCCACACCGTCACCCTGCAGTCGTTCTCCAAGGCCTATGGCATGGCGGGTTGGCGGCTGGGCTATGCGGCGCTGCCGCAGCGGCTGCTGGGGCCCCTGGCCAAGGTGCAGGACACCAACCTGATCTGCCCGCCACGACTGAATCAGCGGGCGGCCCTGGCGGCCCTCTCCGCCGGACCGGCCTGGCTGCAGCCGCGTCTGGCGACGCTGCGCAGCCGCCGCAGCCAGCTGCTGCGGACCCTCGGGCAGGCCGCCGACCAGGGGCTGCCCGCCCGGCTGCAGCAGCAGCCGGATGGCGCTTTCTATGCCCTGCTGCAGGTGCGCACCCCGCTGACGGGGCTGGAGCTGGTCGAGCGCCTGATCCGCGAGCACGGCGTGGCGGCGCTGCCGGGTGAGAGCTTCGGCCTGCCGGCCGCTGATGGCGCCGCGGTGTTGCGGCTCAGCTATGGCCTGCTGCCGCCTGATCAGCTCGAGGTCGCTCTGCAGCGGCTCTGTGCCGGGGTGATGGCCCTGGCGGCCTGATCCCGTTGCGGAGGGCCGCAGCCTGGGCTGCAACCAGATCACGACAGGTTCAGGGATCGGCGGCAGTGGCGGGAATCGTCGGCGGCCATGACTAGGGTGCCGCCAGATCCGCCCCAGTCCGTTCCGTCGCCCTGATGAGCTCCATCTACGCCGACAACAGCCTCAGCATCGGCCGCACACCCCTGGTGCAGCTGAACCGCGTCAGCGAGGGGGCTGGAGCCCGCATTCTGGCCAAGATCGAGGGCCGCAATCCGGCTTATTCGATCAAGTGCCGCATCGGCGCCGCGATGATCTGGCAGGCCGAGAAGGACGGTCTGCTGGGGCCCGGCAAGGAGCTGATCGAACCCACCAGCGGCAACACCGGCATCGCCCTGGCGTTCGTGGCGGCCTCGCGCGGCATTCCGCTGACGCTGACCATGCCGGAGACGATGAGCCTGGAGCGTCGCAAGCTGCTCACCGCCTACGGCGCCCGCCTGGTGCTGACGGAGGGGCGCATGGGCATGAGCGGGGCCATCTCGGCGGCCCGGGAGCTGGCTGAATCCGATCCCGATCGCTACGTGATGCTGCAGCAGTTCGTCAATCCGGCCAATCCGCGCATTCACCACGACACCACCGGCCCGGAGATCTGGGAGGACACCGACGGCAACGTGGATGTGCTGGTGGCGGGTGTCGGCACGGGCGGCACGATCACGGGCGTGAGCCGTTACATCAAGCAGACGCTCGGCAAGCCGCTGGTGTCGGTGGCGGTGGAGCCGGCCAACAGTCCGGTGATCAGTCAGACGCTTGCCGGCCATGACCTCAAGCCCGGCCCCCACAAGATCCAGGGCATCGGCGCCGGCTTCGTGCCCGACAACCTCGATCTGTCGCTGCTCGATCGGGTCGAGACGGTCAGCGACGAGGAGGCGGTCTCGATGGCGCGTCGGCTGATGCGCGAAGAGGGCATCCTGGCCGGCATCTCCTGTGGAGCCGCCACCGTGGCGGCTCTGCGCCTGGCCCGCGAGGAGGCCTTCCGCGGCCGCAGCATCGTGGTGGTGCTGCCCGATTCAGGCGAGCGTTATCTGAGCTCGGTCCTGTTCGAGGGGATGTTCAACGAGCGCGGCCTGGCGGCGGTGTGAGGGCAGGCCGCGTTCTGACCGGATGGAACGACGGCACATCTCGGGGGTGATGCGGGACCCGCTGCCTCGCCGCCGCTCTTGGCGCCTGCGAGGCAGCCGGTGATTCCACGCCAAGCCTTGCTTGGCGATCGACAGGTTGCAGCGCGAGCCGAACAGCCGTCTCGGCTGAGGTTTCCCGGCGGCGATGGAACCGCGGTGCTGGCTGCAGCCTGCGGTTGGTTTGGCTGCAGGATTCTCACGGACAGCGCCAATCGGGTGGATCAGGGCGTTCTCGACCAGCCACAGATTGCCGAGCGATCGCCGATGGGTTTGCGCCGCGCTGCCTCCGTGATTCCAACAGCAACGGCGGTGTGATGACCAAGGCGCGGAGGGATCTCTGATCGCAGCGCCCGCCGCCCTCAGTTCGGCATGGTGACGAACTCCTCGGCCACCGAAGGATGCAGCGCCATGGTGCGATCGAAGTCGGTCTTGCTGGCGCCCATGCCGATCGCGACCGCCGCCATCTGGATGATCTCGGCCGCCTGCTCGCCCACCATGTGAGCTCCCAGCACCCGATCTGTGGCCTGCTCCACGATCAGCTTGAGCAGCACCTTCGGATCGCGCGCCGGCAGAGCCTGGCTCATCGGCCGGAAGCGGGCGCGGTGCACCCGGATGCCGTCACGCCCGTGGCGTTCGATCGCCGCCTCCTCGCTGAGCCCCACGCTGGCGAGTTCGGGCTGGGAGAACACAGCGCAGGCCACCAGGGCGTGATCCACCTGCCGGGGCCGGTTGCCGTAGACGCTGTCGGCAAAGGCGCGGCCTTCATCGATGGCCACCGGGGTGAGGTTGATGCGGTCGGTCACATCGCCCACCGCATAGATGCCGGGCACGTTGGTGCGCTGATCGGCATCGACAGGGATGCGGTTCCCCTCCACGGCCACACCGGCGGCCTCCAGGTTCAGCCCCTGCAGGAACGGATGGCGGCCGGTGGCCAGCAGCACGCCGCTGCAGCTGATCGCCTCGCCGCTCTGGGTGGTGACGGTGAGATCCCCGGGGGCGCACTGGCCGGTGATCGCGGCGGGGGAGTGGGCCAGGCGGATCTCGATGCCCGCGGCCTCCATGGCCTCCTGCACTGCCCGGCTGGCTTCGCGATCGAAGCCGCGCAGCAGGTGATCGCCACGCACCAGCTGGGTCACCCGCACGCCCAGGCCGTTGAAGATGCAGGCGAATTCGCAGGCGATGAAACCGCCGCCCACCACCACCACCGACTCGGGCAGCGTCTCCAGCTCGAACAGGTCGTCGCTGACCCAGGCCAGATCAGCGCCCGGGATCGCGGGCCGCTGGGGCCTCCCGCCGACGGCGATCAGGATCCGCTCGCCGCGCAGCTCGCGCTCACGGCCGTCGGCGCCGCTGACCGTGATGCTGCCGGGGCCGGAGAAGCGCCCCCAGCCCTGAACCAGTTCCACGCCGGCCTTCTCGAGGAAGCCGATGTGCAGGGCGTTGAGCCGGTCCACCTCGCGGCGGACGTTGGCGAGCAGCATGGCGGCATCGAAGCGCACCTCACCCACGCTCCAGCCGTAGCTGGGGGCATCGGCGAGCAGGTGCTGGTAGGCCGAGCCGTACACCAGCAGCTTCTTGGGCACGCAGCCGCGGATCACGCAGGTGCCGCCCACCCGGTCGCCCTCCACGATCGCGACGCTTGCCCCGTGGCTGGCGGCCCGCTTGGCGGCGGCCAGGCCGCCGGAGCCGGCGCCGAGCACGATCAGGTCGTAGGAGTCGCTCATGGGCAGGGATCAGGCGTCGGGGGTGTGCGGCGGCGGGCGGCCACGGCTGGGATGGATGACGGCCGCAGCGGGGGCATCAGCAGCGGCGGCCGGGTCATGCTGCCGGAGCCGGGCAGCCGGCGGGGCCATGGGCCGCAGGCAACGGCCGCTGCGGGCCGGCCGCGCCCGATCGGACAGCCGCAATTCTGGAGGAGCACCGCTGAGCCGGGCAGCGGCGTCTGGTCGCGGCTGGCGTGGCGCCGGACCCCTGCGGCAACCCCGAACGGCTGGGCCGAGGCTCCCGCCCACAGCGACGCTCAGGGCGCCAGCCGTTCGATCAGCCAGTCACCGCCGCCATCGCCGGCCCTGCGGTAACGGAAGCGATCGTGCAGGCGGTTCTCGCTTCCCTGCCAGAACTCGAACTCAAGCGGCTCCACCCGGTAGCCGCCCCAGGCATCGGGCAGCGGCACGGCTCCTTCGCGGAAGCGTTGTCTCATCTCCTGCCACGCCTGCTCGAGCAGGCTGCGGGAGCTGATCACCCGGCTCTGCTGTGACACCCAGGCGCCGATCTGGCTGCCGAATGGCCGGGAGGCGAAGTAGGCCAGCGATTCAGCAGGGCTGATCCGCGACGCCGGGCCCAGGATCGCCACCTGCCGCGCCAGGCCGTACCAGGGGAACAGCAGGCTCACCTGCGGCTGGCGGTCGATGTCGAGCGCCTTGCGGCTCCCATAGTTGGTGAAGAACACGAAGCCCCGCTGATCGAAGGCCTTGAGCAGCACCGTGCGGCTGCTGGGGCGCCTGCCGTCGCTGGTGCCCAGCACCATGGCGTTGGGCTCGAGCAGCGCGGCATCCTGCGCCTGCTGAAACCAGTGGCGGAACTGCTCGACCGGATCGGCGGCAAGGTCGGGCCGTCGCAGGCTGCTGCGGCCGTAGTCGCGGCGTAGGCCGGCGGGGTCGCTGGCGGCCATGGCGGGGAGGCGGCTGTTCCGATTTCAGCAGTGCTCGGCCGTGGCGGCTGTGCCCGCCAGCCGGTTGCCGGCGCTGGCGCGGGTTGGTTGGCGCGGCGACAGCATGGCCTCAGCGCCTCACGCACCCATGGCCCCTCCCTCCGCTGCCGCTGCCCTCTGGGATCAGCGCTACCGGGAGGGCTCCGATCGCTGGGAGCTGGGCCGCGCCGCGCCGCCGCTTGAGGCGTTCCTGCGCGCTGACCCCAGATCTCCGCCCGCTGCAGGCCCGGTGCTGGTGCCCGGTTGCGGTCGCGGCCACGAGGCCGCCCTGCTGGCCCGCCTCGGCCATGACGTGGTGGGGCTCGACTTCAGCGGCGAGGCCCTGCGCGAGGCGCGGCGTCTGCACGCTGAGACGTCGCCTCGGCTGCGCTGGCTGCAGGCCGATCTGTTCGACCGCAAGGCGCTGGCGGAGGCGGGGCTGACCGCGGGCAGCCTTGCGGGCGTGCTGGAGCACACCTGCTTCTGCGCCATTGATCCGGGCCAGCGTCAGGACTATCTCGAGCTGGTGCGGCAGCTGCTGCGCCCGGATGGCTGGCTGCTGGGTCTGTTCTGGTGTCATCGTCGCGAGGGTGGGCCGCCCTGGGGCAGTGATCCGCAGCAGCTCGCAGCTCAGCTGTGCGCTGGCGGATTCGCCGCGGAGCTGTGGGAGCCGGCGACCGGTTCGCTCGACTCCCGCGACGATGAATGGCTGGGACTGTGGAGACGCCTGCCGTGAACGGATCGAGACAGCCGGACGACGCCAGCTCGCGGGGACTGCCCGGGCTGGTCGGGCGCTGGGGGTTCAGCTGGCAGGGACTGCGCGACAACCGCCGCGGTGAATGGTGGCTGATCGCCCAGCTGCTGCTGATCGCGGCCCATCTGCTGCCGGCCACGCCCCCGCCTGCGGCCCTCGGTCTGCTCTGGCCGCCGGCCCTGTCCCTGCTCGGCTGGGCCACCCTGGCGCTGGGCCTGCTGCTGGCGGCCCAGGCCTTCCTCCACCTGGGCGCCAGCCTGACGCCCCTGCCCGAGCCGATGCCCGGCGCTCCCCTGATCACCAGCGGCGCCTATGGCCGCTGCCGCCATCCGCTCTACCAGGCGATTCTGATCAGCTCGCTGGGCCTGACCCTGGCCCTGGGCAGCCTGCTGCACCTGGCCCTGTTGCTCGGCCTGGCGCTGGTGCTCTCCAGCAAGGCCCGCCGCGAGGAGCGGCGGCTGATCGAGATCCACCCCGGCTATGCCGCCTATCGGGCGGGAACCGCGGCGATTGTGCCGGGTGTGCCGGGGCTCGACTGGCGCTGAGTGCGTCCTGCTCCCGGCTCAAGCCTGCCTCCTCAATCCCACCGCTGGCTCAGCCCTGCTGCTGGCTCAGTGCTGGGCCAGGCTCAGTCCTGGCGTCATCCATCACCGCGGCTGCGGGCCAGTCGCCAGGGCAGTTCCCCCTCCAGCTCGATCTGCACCGAGAAGCTCAGGATGCTGCGCACGATCACCAGCAGCCCCAGCGTGGTGATGCTGGTCAGGGTCAGGTTGAGCGAGACGCTGCGCAGCAGGTCGGCGGCGATCAGGATCTCGAGCCCCAGCAGCAGGCCGCGGCCGAAGGTCTGGCGAGCCACGGCATAGGCCGCCTCGCCTCCCTGCCGTCGCAGGGTCTGCCAGGCCCGCTGCGCCGTCAGCACGGCACCCGCCACGATCGCCAGGGCGCCCAGCAGGTCGAACAGCTCACCCAGCCGCCCCAGCTGAGCCAGCAGCGGTGACTCGACGGGCAGGGGCAGGGGGGCGGTCATGGCGGGCGGCGCAGGCGGTGGGACGCGGGGATGGCGGGGCCGTGCAGGCGTCGGGCCCGCCGCAGCAGCGCAGCCGCCCCCGGCCGTCGCCTTCAGGGTGCCACCGGTGGGCCGGCAGGGCAGGCCCTGCCCGCTCAGCTCTGCCGGCCTGGATCACCCTGCCGCTTCTGCCCAGCGGGGTGCCAGCGAGCGGCGTTCGCAGAGGCCGTCGGCTGCCTCGCAGGCAGGCGCTCCAGCCGGGCTTCACGCAGATCCGCCTTCATCCAGCCGCAGAGCCGGGTCCTCGTTGAGAACTCAGCCAGCACTTCGCCGGGGATGCAGCCATGCGGTGTGGCCGACGTGGCGCTCGCCGGCACCGTCTGCAGCTGAGCTGGCGGCGCGCGTGCCGTGCAGCACAGCCACGGGCGCCGGCCGCCTGCAGGATGAGCCACAGCGGTCTGGGGAGCTGGCGGATGAAGATGTGGTTGCCCCAGGTGGGGGTGTGTCTGCTGCTGCAGGCCGGCATCACCGGCGCGGGCCTGCTGCTGCAGCGCTGGTTCGAGCCTCCGGCCGCCGGCGATGAGCGTCAGCTGCTGCTCTGAGCCGGGGAGGCCGGATGCGGCAAGGTCTCCAGCCGGCCGCGGCCAGCGCGGGCCTCGATCGGTGTCGGTGTCGCCTCGGTGGCAGCCCGCCTAACGTCTGGGCATGGCTGATCCCGTTTCCCCAGGCGATGCCGCCGCCCTGCTGGAGTCGGTGCTGGGCCCGCTGCTTGAGGACTTCGACAGCTCGTTCCGGCGGGGCCTGAGCTTGCTGGAGGTCTGCCCTGAATCTGTCCTGGAGACTGCGGCGCAGGATCAGATGCGCAGCCGGCTGCTGGAGGCCCAGGCCGAGCTGAATGCGGCGCGGGCGCTGCGGGCGGCGGCCCCGGCGCCGATGGCCCTGGAGATGGCCACGATCACCCCCTGGCATGAGCTGCTGGTGGAGGTGTGGTCGCTGTCAGCGGCGCTGCGGGCGGCGGGGATCAGCCTCTGATCCGTTCGCCCATGTGCCTGTAGGTCTGATGCCTGCTCAGCTGGCCCTGCTCATCGCGCTGCAGCTGTTCCCGGTTGTCCGTCTGCACTGACCGGACAGCCAGGAGCTGGAGCGTGTTCAGGCTCGCTTCGGCGTCGGTGGTGGCGTCCGTCGGGCTCAGCGGCTGCTGCGGCGAGCTCAGCCGTTGCCGTCGGGTGCAGGCCGATGGACTGGATTTCCTGGGCGATCGGATGGGATGCCGCCGCCGACCCCGACGTCCTGGGCGACCGAGGAACCCGTCCTCGCAGGTTCTGGCTTCTCCACGGCGACGGCTGGCGCCAGGATCACAAGGCCTTGGCTGAGGTCTTCTCCCGCCCGCGCCTCCATAGGATCGCGCCTCTCCGTGCCACCGGCGTGAGCAGCCCTGTCCATTCCTCGCCCCTGAGCGGCTCCGATCGCCTCGATCCGCCGCAGCGGCTGCCGGGCGGCGCCCGCCTGCAGGGCACGGTGCGGGTGCCGGGTGACAAGTCGATCTCCCACCGGGCCCTGCTGTTCGGCGCCATCGCCGAAGGTGAGACACGCATCGAAGGTCTGCTGCCGGCGGAGGATCCGCTCAGCACCGCCGCCTGCCTGCGGGCGATGGGTGTGGAGGTCTCCGAGATCGTGGCCGATCAGCCGGTGCTGGTGCGCGGCGTCGGCCTCGATGGCTTCCAGGAGCCGGAGAACGTGCTCGACTGCGGCAACTCCGGCACGACGATGCGGTTGATGCTGGGCCTGCTGGCTGGCCGTGCCGGGCGCCATTTCGTGCTCAGCGGCGATGCCTCGCTGCGGCGGCGGCCGATGCGACGCGTCGGCGGACCCCTCTCGGAGATGGGCGCCACGATCCGCGGCCGCCAGGGCGGCAACCTGGCCCCCCTGGCGATCGAGGGCCAGCGGCTGCATGGCGCCACGATCCGCACGCCGGTGGCCTCGGCCCAGGTGAAGAGCGCCCTGCTGCTGGCGGCGCTCACGGCCAGCGGCCCAACCACCGTGATCGAGCCGCACCTGTCGCGCGATCACAGCGAGCGCATGCTGCGCGCCTTCGGGGCCGACCTGCGCGTCGAAGGCGCGGGCGGCACCACGGTGACGGTGCATCCTGGTCCGTCGCTGAACGGCCAGCACGTGGTGGTGCCCGGCGACATCAGCTCGGCGGCCTTCTGGCTGGTGGCTGCCGCCATCACCCCCGGCAGCGATCTGACGATCGAGAATGTCGGTCTCAATCCCAGCCGCACCGGCATTCTTGAAGTGCTCGAGGCGATGGGGGCCCGCGTCGAGGTGCTCAACCGGCGCGATGTGGCGGGCGAACCGGTGGGCGATCTGCGGGCGCAGCACGGGCCGCTGCGGCCGTTCACGATCGGCGGCGAGCTGATCCCGCGCCTGGTGGATGAGATTCCGATTCTGGCGGTGGCGGCCTGCTGCGCCGAAGGTGTCAGCCGCATCAGCGATGCCGCCGAGCTGCGCGTCAAGGAGACCGATCGCCTGGCGGTGATGGCCCGCCAGCTGGGGGCGATGGGGGCGCGGCTGCAGGAGCACCCCGATGGCCTCACGATCGAGGGGATCACGCCGCTGCGGGCTGCCGAGGTCGACAGCGAGACCGACCACCGCGTGGCGATGAGTCTGGCCGTGGCGTCGATGGTGGCCGGGGGTGAGACGCTGCTCAGCGATCCAGGAGCGGCGGCGGTGTCCTATCCCGGCTTCTGGATGGATCTGGATCGCCTGCGCGCCTGATGGACCGCTCGCGGCGTCGTGGTGAGTGCTGAGCTGCAGCCGCCCGCCTCGCCTGGTGCGGCGGTGCCAGGCCTCGTCATTCGCACGGGGCAGGACGGCAGCTTCAGTCTCTGGAGCGAGGCGTTCGGCGAGGGCTTCCACAGTGGCCGCGGTGCCCTGCGCGAAGCCAGGGAAACCTTTCTCATCCCGTCGGAACTGGAGCGGTTCCGCCCCGGCAGCACGATCCGGGTGCTGGAGGTGTGCGCCGGCACCGGATCCAACCTGGCGGCGCTGCTGGAGGCCTGCGGCGCCATGGGGCTGGGGCTCGACTGGACCGGGCTGGAGCTGGACCCTGAGCCGCTGGCCCTGGCCCTGAGCCAGCCGGCCTTCCGGGCGCCCTGGCAGCCGGGCACTCTGGCGATCCTCAGCGAGCTGCTGGAGCACGCCGGCTGGAGCGGCGCAGGCACCGCTGACGGCGTGGAGGTCAGCAGCCGGGTGCGGATGCTCTGGGGCGATGCCCGCCACAGCCTGGCTCAGCTGCGGCGGCAGGGCTGTGCTCCGCTGGATCTGATCTGGCATGACGCCTTCTCTCCCCAGCGCTGCCCGCAGCTGTGGAGCGTGGAGTTCCTGACGGGCCTGAGCAGCCTGCTGTCGCCTGATGGGCGTTGGCTCAGTTACTGCTCCGCCGCGGCCGTGCGCGAGGCGCTGCGCCTGGCGGGCCTGCAGCTGGCGGCATTGCCCAGCCCGGCTCATTCCGGCAGCGTTCAGCCGTTGTGGAGCGGCGGCACGCTGGCCTGCCGCGCTCCGCTGCCGGACTCGCCGCTGTGGCGGCCGCTCAGTCCCATGGAGCTGGACCATCTGGCCTGCAGCGCTGGAGAGCCGTACCGCGATCCCGATGGCAGCGCCTCGGGCGGGCAGATCCTGGCGGCTCGCGGCCAGGCCCAGGCCGCGGCGCTCGCCAGTGGCCGCCGCAGCGCCAGCAGCGCCTGGCGCCGGCGTTGGCGCCTGCAGCCCTGACGCCCGGGAGCGAAGGGCTCAGTTGGAACCCAGCTGATGGCGAAGCAAGGCCGACGTCGATCGATCGTCGGTCGCAAGGGCTATATCTTGTCTTGCGAGATCGGCGGATGGTTGTTGCTTGCGGATCGATGCTTTCGGGCCTTGCGCTCGAGATGTGTTCGTTTGGTTACGTTCTGAGACGAAACGCCGCAGCCCGAGCTCCCGTGCAGCACCTTTTCACATCGATTCATTTCTGTCAGTGGCATGAAAGGCGTCTCCCTGCAGTCACCGGATGAGCGGTTTGCTTTCGCGATTCCGGATTACGGACTCGACCATCAGACAGGCGCCATCGTTGACATCCTGGTTGATCTCGACTTCAAGCAGGACGTGGGAGCCAGCGACCCCTATGCCTACCCCGAATTCGTTTCGATCGTCAATTTTATTAAGCAGTATTTGGTCGGCTATCCGAATGAAACTGACTTCTGGGAGATTCTGAACCGCAATCTGGTCAACGAACTGCTGACGCAGACCCTCCCGACGAGCTTTGGTGTCGAATACAATCTCGATCAGCTCGTCGATGCTCTGAATGTGGACATTCAGGTGTCGCCGGGCTCCTCGTTGGTGAATTTCCCGCGCCAGAGCCTTGTGAGTGGCGCTCCCACGGGCGTTGGGATCGATTTTGCTGAGGGTTTTTCCTTCCAGATTCCCGACTATGGCCTGGATCACCAGGGCGGTGCCATCGTTGACATCGCGGTGGATCTGGACTTCAAAAAGGACGTCGCTGTCGAGGACCCCTTCGCCTATCCGGAATTCGTTTCCATTGTCAACTTCATTAAGGATTATCTGGTCCGCTATCCGAATGAGACTGACTTCTGGGAGGTTCTGAATCGGAATCTGGTCACGGCTCTGCTGACGCAGACAATCCCCACCAGTTTCGGGGTCGAGTACAACCTCGATCAGCTCGTCGATGCCCTGACTGTTGACATCCAGGTGGAGTCCGGGTCGTCGCTGGTCAACTTCAACCGCGCTAGTGAGGTGACGGGCTCTCCGGACGGCGCCGACATTGATTTTGACGAAGGCTTCTCATTCCAGATCTCTGACTACGGCCTGGATCATCAGGGTGGCGCCATTGTCGATATTCTGGTGGATCTGGACTTCAAGAAGGATGTCGCTGTCGGCGATCCCTTCGCTTATCCGGAATTCGTCTCGATCGTCAATTTCATCAAGGATTATCTCGTCCGCTACCCCAATGAGACCGATTTCTGGGAAATCCTGAACAAGAATCTGGTCACCAGTCTGCTCACCGACACCATCCCCACCATGTTCGGGGTTGAGTATCACCTTGATGAGCTGCTGGATGCGCTCACCGTCGATATTCAGGTGGAGTCCGGTTCGTCGCTGGTCAACTACAACCGCGCCAGCCGTGTGACGGGATCTCCCGATGGAGCCGACATCAGCTTTGACGAGAGCTTTGCGTTCCAGATCTCCGACTACGGCCTCGATCATCAGGGCGGCGCCGTCGTCGACATCTGGGTGGATTTGGCGTTCAAGCAAGGCATCGGCCTTGCAAATCCTTATGACTATCCCGAGTTCGTCTCGATCGTCAATTTCATCAAGGATTATCTGGTCACTTATCCCAATGAGACCGATTTCTGGGAAATCCTCAACAAGAACCTGGCGGCCGCCTTGCTGACCGAGACGATTCCCACCAACTTCGGTGTCGAGTACGACCTGGCCGATGTCGTCGACACCGTGACGGTCGACATCCAGGTGCAGCCCGGTTCCTCGCTGGTGAACTTCCCGCGCTCCAGCAGCGTCAGCCAGAGCGTTGCCATCGAGGCTGAGCTCACCGATCTCGGGACGGGAGTCTTCGCGATCCATGCCGCTGAGGGGGTCGCAGCCTCTCTGCAGATCCGCGTTGCCGGCGGCGAGCCCGCAGCGGTCCACGACCTGGCGGTGTTCAGCGTGGATGACGCCCAGGGTCGCATCGATGGTCTGGCTCCCGGGGAGGTGGGTTACACCGCGGCGGCTCTGGCAAGGGCCAGAAATGGTCTCTCGGCCCTGGTCGATCGCCCGGATGGATTCGAACAAGGGCTGCTGGCCCGATCCCTGGGCGTCGCCGATGGTGATCGGATCCGATTCATGCTGATCCCCAACGACACCCTGGATCGCCTTCGCGCCGAGGATGTCCCGGATCCGGCCGTGCTGTTCAGCAGCCCCGGGGACCTGACGATCACGGCCACGGGCCGGGGTCACTACAGCCTGGCCTGGCAGGACGCCAGTGGCCGCCCTGCCGACAGCGGTGATCTGATTGTCAGCATCGAGGCCAGCCCGGCGCCGGAGCCGCTGGGCGCGCAGAGTCAGGATCAGCAGGAGGCGGAGCTGCTCGATCTGCGCACCGTCGATGCCGCCGCCATGGTTGACGCCAGCTTTGCGGTCTACAGGGAGGCGGATTTCGACAATGTCGTTGGCTTCTATGTCGTCGCCGACGAGCTGGGAACGATCGTCGACTCGCTGACCGGTGCGACGCTGCGTCCGGGCGATGCCCGCTACGCCGACGTCGCGGTCAGCCAACGGGTGGCGCAGATCGATCTGCTGGTGGCTGATCAGGCCACGGCGACGTTCGAGACCGAGTTGCGCGGCGGGCAGCTTCTGGCTCCCTTCCTGCTGGTCAACGGCACGGCCGATCAGCTGTTCGATGCCGACGCGGCCAACGATCCCAGCGTCTATTTCGCCTACCTGGCTGCGAACGCCGATGCTGTCGACCACGTCCGTCTGCTGGCTGACAACACCTTCGGGTTTGAGGATCTGGCCGGCGGCGGTGATCAGGACTGCAACGACCTGATCATCAGGGCCACGATCTCCGTCGTCTGAGCAACCTGGAGCGTCCGGCCGGCATCCCTTGCCGGCCTGGCCCCTGGTCCGACGACGGCAGCGGGCTGATCTGCGGCTCATGTCAGCTGCTGCCGAGCCACGGGCGCCAGCCTGCCTGCACCGGCTTGCCTGTCGCCCTGGCCACTCGCCATCGCGGCGGCTGAGCGATCGGCCTTGAACAGGGCTGGAGCGGACCATCCCGCTGGAGCGGACTCCGCTGAGGGTGTCACCTCAATCTTCCTGTGTGGATGGCATCTCAACGCAACGCTTGGCGTCCCATGGCGCGGTGAGACAGCTGTTTCCTGTCGATGGTCCGCTGGAGAAGCGTCTCGGGTTCTTGTTGCGTGCCTCAAGGCCAGGCGTGAACAGCACGATGCCGGCGTCCGGTCCATGCACCTGGCGATGCCCGCTCTGGCGGCGTCCCTCCGTGAGATCTCACTTCCGCTCGAGGCGGGCCTGCACAAGCTGCGGCGTGTGGCTGGCGATCGGGAGCAGGTCTTCGCCGAGCTCCGCAACCTGGTCGCCCTGGCCCGCCCGAGTGATGCCTGCAATCAGGCCGGCATCTGCGAGGCGCTCAGGACCGCCAAGGATGCACGGTTCAGCCTCGATGCCGGCAATCACAGTCAGGACCCGGAGGCCGTCCGCATGCTGGCAGGACAGCTTGAGGCCGATGAGCGCGCCGTTGTCAGCGCGATTCGCGACTGTCTCAGCCAGGCGCGTGGGGTTGATCTGACATTCGCATCGCTGGTCGATTCAGCGGACCCGGCCGACCAGATTCTTGCGGCTCTCGAACAAGGCAGCCAGTCGCTGAACACTCAGCTGCTGTCCATTGAGAGCCTGCTGCAGCGCCCGCGCCAACGGGCCCTGACCGGCTGAGCCTTCCGCGGCTGCCGGTCGTCGTCCGTGGACGGCCTGCCTCTGGGAGGCTGGTGGCTGTTGCCCGCTTCGATCCATGGCCCGTGCCGGCTCCACCGTGATCGGCATCGATGTCGGTGGCCGCCGCAAGGGCTTTCACGCCGTGGCCCTGACGGGGGGCACCTACGCCGGCCAGCTGGCCAGCCGCGATGTCCATGAGCTCAGCCACTGGTGCCAGGCGGTGATGCAGGCGCGGCTGATCGCCATCGACGCGCCCTGCCGCTGGAGTTCAGATGGCCGTGCCAGACCCTGTGAGCGGCAGCTGAATGCCCGAGGAATCCGCTGCTTCGCCTCCCCGACACGGGAGGCAGCCCTCGCCCATCCGAGCGACTACTACGGCTGGATGCTGCAGGGCGAAGCGCTGGTTGCTGCGTTGGCGCCCAGCCATCCGTTGCTCACGGTTCTGCCGCCCAGCGGAGCGGCCTGTTTCGAGACCTTTCCCCATGCGATCACCTGGCAGCTGCTGGGCGGCCAGGTCCGTGCCGCCGACAAGCGCAGCCAGCGCCGGGCTGTGCTGCAGGAGTTCGGCATCGACACGGCCTCGCTGACCAGCATCGATCGCCTCGACGCCGCCCTTTGCGCCCTGGCGGCCCATCAGCTCGCCAGCGCTGCCCCCTGCCTCAGCTTCGGTGAGCCTGATTCGGGACTGATCGTGGTGCCTCTGCAGGTGGCGGGCAGTGACCGGCCCAGCGGGGTGGACGTCGGACCTGGGTTGTCCTGAGGACGGGCAGGCCCCGGCGTTCAGGCTCTCGGCCTGTTGTCATTTCGTTCGGGACGTCCGAGCGGATGGTCGGACTTCTGGGGGCAGCAGCGGGCAGGATTCCGGACCAGGCTTTGCTGGCATGTCTCGCTGCAGGCCGTTGGTTCGTGATCGTCTCCCTCGCGCGAGCCAGCGCAGTGGTCTGGTTTCCTTCCACCAGGCCTGCACGGGCAGGCGGCATGCAGCGATCGGTGTCTGCAGCCTGGTTGGTTGAGCCCGGCGGCCCATGGACCCCGACTGCCTCCTGGCCATGGCCCACCGTCGCCGCGGGAGATGGGGCCGCTGCGATGCTCGGCTCCATCTGCTCCCTGGCCGGGCCGCTCGACACGGGAGTGAGCGAAGGGCTGAGTGGATCGACCCATGCCCATGGACATGGGTCATCGGCCGATCACGGCGCCGTGATGGGATCTGCGGTGGTGCGGCTGAGATCATGCCGCGCTGCGCTGCTGTGGTGGCAGCAGGTGTGCGCGGACGATGTGATCGTGCTGTAGAAATCTTCTCATTCGTTCTGTTTCAGCTCGCTGAACTGAGCGCCAGCCTGCTTACGGTTCAGCTGGGATTGAGATGGTGGCCTGATGCATCGCCGCGACCTTCTGGCAGGTTCGGTGTTCAGTCTTGCGACAACGGCGATGTCCACCTTCGCCCCCCAGGGCGCCCGGGCATCGGACCTCCTGGATCCTCAGTTGTTGGCCAGCCTGGAGGTCTGCACTCCCAAGGATGCTCTCGCTCGCCTGATGCTTGGCAATGCGCGCTTTGCCAAGGCCTGGACGGCAGCCCGTGGCATGGGCTCGGCAACGGAACGAATGCAGGTGATCCATCAGATCTGGACCAGCGAATGCCAGATCGACCCTCTGGCTCTGGCCCAGGGCCAGAGGCCCTTCGCTGCGACCCTGTCCTGCGCTGATTCCCGTGTGGATCCCAGCTGGTTGTTCGCCTGTGGAACCGGAGAATTGTTCGAAGTCCGCTGTGCCGGCAACACCGCCTTTGCCGATGCGGTGGCCTCGCTGGAGTACGCCGTCTCCGCGCTGGGTACCCAGCTGATCCTGGTGATCGGCCACAGCGGCTGCGGCGCCGTCAAGGCCGCCATGGACAGTGCTCCGTTGACACCTCTGCTGGAAGATCTCGTCACACCGATCAGGGCCTCGATTCAGGGGGCCCGTGATCTCAGCCAGGCCGTGCAGGCCAATGCGCGCAGCGCTGCGGCGCAGCTCAGCCTGCGCAGCGACCTGCTGAAGACGGTGCTGTCGCAAGGCAGGCTCAGCATTCGCAGCGCTTATTGCGATCTGGTGACGGGTGTGGTCACCCTGCTCTGATCGCCGTGCTTCACGCCCAGGTCCCGCCCCGGCAGACCATGGCTGACCGTGACCCGTCGACCGCAGGCCCGGTAGATTCCCGCCCAGACGCCGCTGCCCGAATGCTCGCCGTTGCCGTTCTGGCTGCCGGGAAAGGGACCCGCATGAAGAGCGACCTTCCCAAGGTGCTGCAGCCCCTGGGGGGCGCCACTCTGGTGGAGCGGGTGCTGCGCAGCTGTGAACAGCTCAGTCCGCAGCGCCGGTTGCTGATCGTTGGTCACCAGGCAGAGCGGGTGGAGCAGTCCCTGGCCGCCCATGCGGGTCTGGAATTCGTCCTGCAGTCTCCCCAGAACGGCACCGGGCATGCCGTTCAGCAACTGCTTCAGCCGTTGCAGGGATTCGAGGGTGATCTGCTCGTCCTCAATGGTGATGTGCCGCTGCTGCGTGAGCAGACGATCGCTGATCTGCTGACTCGCCACCGCGCCAGTGGTGCCGCGGTCACCCTGCTTACTGCCCGGCTGGCGGATCCCACCGGTTACGGCCGCGTCTTCGCCGACGCCGAGGGGCGCGTCTCCGGGATTGTCGAGCATCGCGACTGCAGTGAGGCTCAGCGCCGCAACGATCTGATCAATGCCGGCATCTATTGCTTCCGCTGGAGCGCACTGGCGGAGGTGTTGCCTCAGTTGCGCAGCGATAACGATCAGGGCGAGCTCTACCTCACCGACACCGTGTCGATGCTGCAGCCGGCCATGCATGTGGAAGTGGCCGATGTTGAGGAGATCAGCGGCATCAACGATCGTCTTCAGCTGGCGCAATGCGAGGCGGTGATTCAGGACCGTCTGCGCCGCCACTGGATGCGCGAGGGCGTCAGCTTTGTCGATCCGGCCAGCTGCACCCTCAGCGATGGCACCCGTTTCGGCCGCGATGTGCTGGTGGAGCCCCAGTGCCACTTCCGCGGTGAGACCCTGATCGGCGACCGCTGCCGCATCGGCCCCGGCAGCCTGATCGAGAACAGCCGCCTGGCGGAAGATGTCGAGGTGCTCCACTCGGTGCTGCGGGATGTGGAGGTGGATCGCGGCTGCACGATCGGCCCCTTCGCCCAGCTGCGTGCCGGGGCCCGTCTCGGCGCGGACGTGCGCATCGGCAATTTCGTCGAGGTCAAGAACAGTCAGCTGGCCGACGGGGTCAAGGCCAACCACCTCAGCTACCTGGGCGATGCCGATCTCGGAGCCCGGGTGAACGTCGGCGCCGGCACGATCACCGCCAACTACGACGGCGTACGCAAGCACCGCACCGTGATCGGCGCCGGCAGCAAGACCGGCGCCAACAGCACCCTGGTGGCACCGATCACAGTGGGAGCCCGGGTGACGATCGGCGCCGGTTCGACCCTCACCAAGGATGTTCCCGACGGAGCCCTGGCTCTCGGCCGGGCCCGCCAGCTGGTCAAGGAGAACTGGCCGGGTCCGCGTTGAGCGACGTCCATCCAGCCCCGGATCCGAGGCTGTTGCGAACCTGAGGGCTGGGCGGGATCGAGGCTCCAACGCCTCTGGCTCGCGTGCATCAACCCCGCTGCCTCGTCCCCGTCACCGCGCGTGTCGAAGCTGCGGATCCTGCAGGGCGCGGGCCAACCCGGCTGTGATGTCGAGCTGGCTTCTGCTGTTGTGCCGGTGTTCAGAGGGCGTGGCTGATCCTGGTCAAACGAGGTGTCCCAGGCGGCGGGGGGGTGGCCGCGATGCCAGAGCCCTCAGCCCAGGCGCTCCTGCAGCAGCGGCAGCAGCTGCTCCAGCGCCACCCCGCGGCTGGCCTTGAGCAGCAGGCTGTCGCCGCGCGTAAGCCAATCGCCCAGGGGGGCCGCCGCCTCGGCCGGTGTGGCCACCCTCGCCAGACGCGCCAGCCCCGTCGCTCCCTGCTGCATGGCCTCGCCTGCAGCGCCGGCATCGACGATCACCAGCCCATCGAGGCGCCCGGCGGCCGCATGGGCTGCGGCCCGCTCCCCCACCCGCCGGTGCAGTTCCAGGCTCTGATCGCCCAGCTCCAGCATCGTGCCCAGCACCGCGTAGCGCCGGCCGCCGCCGTTGCCGGCCAGCAGGTCGAGGGCGGCCAGCATCGCCTCGGGCGAGGCGTTGTAGGTCTCGTCGAACACCTGCACCCCGGCCAGCTCCAGCCGGCGGCTGCGGCCGCCCGGCAGCTCCACTTCCAGCCCCACCAGCGCCTGCTGCGGCACTCCCAGCTCGCGGGCCACCGCCAGCGCCAGCAACAGGTTGCGGGCGTTGTGGCGGCCGGCCAGCGGCAGCCGGATCGGGGGCCAGCCCGGCAGCTGCAGCGTCGCCTCATCGCCCCTGCCGCCTGAGCCTGTGGCCCCCCACTCGGCCACCCAGTCGGCCGCTGGCAGGCCCCCCGGGAAGCCGGCCAGCTCATCGGCCAGGGCCACCCGCAACACCCGGCCGCTCCAGCTGGCGGCCAGGGCCGCTTCCAGCAGCGGATCTCCAGCTGGGATCACCACCAGCCCGCTGGGCTGCAGGGCCGCGGTGATCTCGCACTTGGCGGTGGCGATCGCCTCGCGGCTGCCGAGTCGGCCGATGTGGGCGGTGCCGATGTTGGTGATGACAGCCAAATCCGGTTCGGCGCAGCGGCTCAGCCGCTCGATTTCGCCGAGGCCGCGCATGCCCATCTCCACTACCAGAGCGGCCGTGCCGGCATCAGCCTTGAGCACCGTCAGCGGCGCACCGATGTCGTTGTTCTCGTTGCCGCTGCTGGCCACCACCGGACCCAGCGGCGCCAGCGCGACGCGGATCAGCTCTCGCGTCGTCGTCTTGCCGGCAGAGCCGGTCACCGCCACCACCGGAGCGGGCAGGGCCCGTCGCCACAGGCGGGCGACATCCTGATAGGCCTGCAGGCTGTCCTCCACCAGCCACAGGGGGCAGCCGTGGCGCTCGGCCAGCGGCAGCAACGCCTGCAGATCGATCCGGTCGCCCTGGGCGATGGCGGCTCCGCTGCGCTCCAGCACCGCCGGCAGGAACTGATGGGCATCGAAGCGCTCGCCCACCAGTGGCACGAACAGGCAGTCCTGCAGTTCGGCACGGCTGTCGGTGCGCACCGCCCGCAGCTCTCCATCGGCTGCGAGGCCCAGGGCTCCGGTCAGCGGCTCACCCCAGAGCTCCCGCAGGTGTTCCAAGCGCAGGACCATTAGGAGCCGGGAATGGGGGCGAGCAGGATCATGCCCGATCCCACCAGCGCGTCACGTCCCCGCAGGCGTCCCTGGTGATCACGCAGCTCCAGCCGCTCGTAGCCGGCGGCGCGGGCCCGCTGCTGCCAGCGCTGTGCCTGCTCCAGCAGCGCCGCCTGCGGCAGCGCCTCGGCCGCAGGGGAGAGGCTGAGGCTGAGGCGGGCGTTGGCGGGATCGGGTCGTGCCGCCAGCAACAGCTCCGCCTCCTCTCCCTGGCTGAGCAGTTCCAGCAGTGGATCCAGCCGCAGCAGCGGCGCTTCGGGGCTCTCGCCGGGTGTTGCCCTGCTCGGGCCAGTCGCGTCCCTGTCCGGCTGCGGGCGTTGCCGCTCGCGCTCGGCTTCCCCGGCTGCTGCGCGGGGGCGATCTGCGTCAGGAGACTGCCCCCTGATCGGCTCCCGTGCTGCTGCAGCGGCCTGGCCAGCCATTGCCTCAGGGGCCGGTGCGTCGCTCGCTGGCCTTGGCGGCGGTGCCACGGGAGCGGCGCCGGCTTGAGGGGCGTTCGTGCCTGCAGGCGAAGGCGGCGGCCCGGAACCGGCCAGGTTCAGCAGCCAGCCGCCGAGGCCGAGCAGCAGCGCCAGGCCTGCGCTCAGCAGCAGTGGCCAGAACAGGGCGGCCAAGGAGGCGGGCCAGAGCTGTGGTCGCGGCAGCTCACCGTCGCGGTTGCGCCGCCACAGCCGCTGCAGCGCCAGGCGCCGGTCGGCCAGGACGGCCGCCAGGGACTCCCCCAGACCGCTCCAGGGACTGCGGTAGGGCGCCGGCAGCTGCGAGCCGGTGCGCCGCGGCGGTTCACCCCTCGCCACGCCGCAGCAGCTGGGCCAGGGGATTGCGCGGGCGCGGCAGCGGACCGGGCCGGCCGGGTTGCGGCTCGGTGGCGGCGGTCTGCTCGTCCTGATGCCTCAGGCTGGGATCGGCGCCCTGGCCCTGGGAGAAGCGCTCCACTTCCACGGCATCGGGGCTGTCCACCTTGACGCCGCAGACATCGCGGTAGAGCCGGTCGTACTCGTGGGCGGAGCGCTCCCAGCTGTAGTCCTGGGTCATGGCGCGCACCTGCAGTTCACGCCAGCTGTCTGAGTGGCGATAGGCCTCCCAGGAGCGCACGATCGAGGTGTAGAAATCCACCGGCTCATAGCGGTCGAAGCAGAACCCCGTACCGCTGTGGTTGCGGGGATCATGGGGCGGCACCGTGTCCACCAGACCGCCCACCTTGCGCACCACCGGAATCGAGCCATAGCGCATCGCCAGCAGCTGGCTGATGCCACAGGGTTCGAAGCGGCTGGGCATCAGGAAGGCGTCGCTGCCGGCATAGATCAGCCGCGACAGGGCGTCGTCGTAGGTGAGGAACACCGAGAACCGGCCCGGATGGCGAGCCGCCATTTGCCAGAGGCCCGATTCGTAGCCGCGATCACCGGTGCCCAGCACCACGATCTGACTGTCGGTGTAGGCGAGCACGCGGTCGGCCACCTGCAGCAGCAGATCCACGCCCTTCTGATCCACCAGGCGGCTGACCATGCCCATCAGATAGGTGTCGGGGTTCACCTGCAGGCCCATCCGTTCCTGCAGAGCCCGCTTGCTGGCGGCCTTGCCGGTCAGATCGGTGGGGCTGTAGTTGGCCGGCAGGGTGGTGTCGGTGGCTGGATCCCAGTCGGCGACGTCGATGCCGTTGAGAATGCCGTGCAGCTTGCCGCTGATGTAGTTGAGCAGCCCCTCCAGTCGTTCGCCGTATTCGGCGGTGCGGATCTCAGCGGCGTAGGTGGGGGAGACGGCATTGACCCGGTCGGCATACAGCAGCGCCGCCGCCATCGTGTGGTCTCCCTGCATGTACCAGGGGCACCAGGTCATGCGCTCCAGCTTCCAGCGCCAGGGGCCCTGATACTTGAGGTTGTGAATCGTGAAGACGGTGCTGATCTCCGGATCCTGGTGCATCCAGACCGGAATCATGCCGGTGTGCCAGTCATGGCAGTGCAGCACCTGCGGCTTCCAGACATTCCAGGCGAATTCGGCGGCGGCGCTGGCGAAGAAGGTGAAGCGCCAGTCCTCATCTTCACCGCCATAGATGCGTTCCGGATCAAACACCGGATGACCGACCAGATAGATGGGCAGATTGTTGGTCGGATGGCGCGTCTCGAAGATGGCGAACTCCGTGCCCATCGTGTGACCCCGCCAGATCGGCTCAGCCGGAATCGAGAGGCGGCTCCAGAGCTTGCCGTAGCCCGGCATGATGATGCGCACGTCATGACCCAGCGCGGCCAGGGCCGGAGGCAGGGAGCCCACCACATCCCCCATGCCGCCCACCTTGATCATCGGGGCACACTCGGCGGCGGCGAACAGGATGCGCATCGGCAGGCGGCGCCTGAGACGCCGCGGTCGGGTGGGGCGACTCTACGGGTGCCGCCGGGATCTCCCCGTTCACAACAGAACTCAGGGCAGCACCGTCACCGGCGTGCCGAGTCGCACCAGATTGAACAGATCGCGCACGTGCTCGTCATAGAGACGCACGCAGCCGTGTGAAGCCGCCTGGCCGATGCTGGCGCGGTTGGGGGTGCCGTGGAAGCCGGCCACCACGCAGCCCTGCACCACCAGATGCTCCTGGCCATTGAAGCCGCTGCGGCCCTGGCAATCGCGGTAGAAGCCGATCCAGCGGCTGCCCAGTGGGTTGTCGGGCCCCGGCTGAATCAGCAGGCCGCTGACGGGATGCTCCCAGGTGGGGTTGGTCTGCATCTCGATCACCGAAAAGCGACCCACCGGCGTCTCCCAGCCGGGCATGCCGACGGCCACCGGAAAGCGGCGCATCGGGATTCCGTCCTCGACGACCAGCAGTTGTCGGCTGCGTCGGTCCAGCACCAGCTCGCGGCGGTTGGCCTGGTCCCTGGACCCGCCGGGTTCGGCGTCATCCCCGGGACTTCCCGCGCCAGCGGGACCGGGGAGCTGGGTGGGGCTGTCGCCGGGTGCATCCCGCAGCACCAGCACACCGGGCTCCGCGGGAAAGGGTGGTCTGCCCGGCTCAGGAGTGGGGGAGGGCCCAGCCGGCGCCGGGCCGGAGGCGGCGGCCGGAGCAGGCGCATCGCTTGCCGCCTGGATGGTCTGCGGAGCGCTGAGGGGCAGCTCAGCTGCCGTGCCGGCCGCTGGCGCTGGCGCCACGGCGCTGGCAGCGGCGGCCTCGGCCCCGCCGGGCGGGGCGGCCTGGTGCGGCGCCGGGCCCGCTTGCGGCTGCGCCCCTCGCTCGTGGGGCTGCGTTGGGATCGGGCCGCCGGGCTGGGGCTGCCACTGAATGGCGCCGCCAAGCATCGTTGCCGATCCCGGCACAGATTCGCCGCCGGGCTCCGCCGCGCGGGCCGCGGGCAGCGTGAGCAGCAGACCGCCGAGCAGGGACACCATCAGGCGAGCCGATCGGCGGGTCTCGGCCAGCGGCCTCGTCGGTCGGCCCGGCCAGGGCGCTGCTCCGGCGCCGCGATCCCGCTGCGGCCCTGGAGGGGGGCCGGCGGCCCCGCAGCAGCGGCTGGGGGCCTGCCGGAGGGGGGGAACGGTCAAGGCGGTGCGGAGCGGGGCCACGCGCAGAGCGGGGTCGCTGGCGGAATGGCCTGGACGATAGGCAGCATCAGGGAAGCCAGGGGGCATCGGAGAAGTCGGGCTCCCGTTTCTCCAGGAAGGCGTTGCGCCCCTCCTGGCCCTCGGGCGTCCGATAGAAGAGGTGCGTGGCCTGGCCGGCCAGTTCCTGCAGTCCCGCCAATCCGTCGGTCTCGGCGTTGAAGGCGGCCTTGAGGCAGCGGATCGCCGTGGGGCTGTGACGCAGCACCTCCCGGGCCCAGGCGACGCCAGCACTCTCCAGTTCCGCCAGGGGCACCACGGCGTTCACCAGGCCCATCGCCAGGGCCTCCTCAGCGTTGTAGCGGCGGCACAGAAACCAGATCTCGCGCGCCTTGCGCTGCCCCACCACCCGGGCCAGATAGCCGGCCCCGAAGCCGCCGTCGAAGCTGCCCACCCGCGGTCCGGTCTGGCCGAACACGGCGTTCTCCGCCGCCAGGCTGAGGTCGCAGAGCAGGTGCAGCACCTGGCCGCCGCCGATGGCGTAGCCGGCCACCAGCGCGATCACCACCTTGGGCAGGCTGCGGATCAGCCGCTGCAGGTCGAGCACGTTCAGCCGCGGCAGTCCGTCCTCGTCGACATAGCCGCCGTCGCCGCGCACGCTCTGGTCGCCGCCGCTGCAGAACGCCCAGACGCCATCGGCGGCGGGGCCGTCGCCGGTGAACAGCACCACACCGATGCTGGTGTCATCGCGCACACGGGCGAAGGCATCGCAGAGCTCGCGCACGGTGCGCGGCCGGAAGGCGTTGCGCTTGTGAGGCCTGTTGATGCTGATGCGGGCGATGCCCTCGTCGCTGCGCTGCAGCCGGATGTCCTCGTAGCTGCCGACGCTCTGCCAGCGCACCGGAGCCGCGGCGGCGTCACTGGTGGGGGAGGGAGGCGTCATGGCCGCTCGGGGTCCGGGACCGCCATTCTCCCGGCTGACCCTGACGCCGCCGCAGAGGCGGCCTGACGCAGCCGCTGGCGCAGGGCGGCGTCGGGCAGACGCTGCGTGCGCAGCTCCAGCAGGGCGACGGGCTGCTCCAGCGCCCAGGCGAGATCGCCCGCCAGATCCGCCGTCCGCTGCAGCCGCCGGCCCGGCACCCCGTGCAGGGCGGCGAGGGCCAGCTGATCGATGCTCTGGGGCATGGCGAACAGCCGCTCGAAGTCCAGCTGCTCGGGGGGCTGGGTGCGGATCGGCAGCTGTTCGAAGATGCCGCCACCGCCGTTCTCGATCAGCAGCACCGTCAGTCGGCCGCGCAGCTGGCGCGCCCACAGCCAGCCGTTGGCATCGTGCAGCAGGGCCAGATCGCCACTGATCAGCACCAGCTGGCCCAGGGACTCGGCCAGCCCGCAGGCGATCGAGAGGGTGCCGTCGATGCCGGAGGCGCCGCGGAAGCCGTGCAGCGGTCGCCAGGGGGCCTCGGCGGCGGCGAAGCTCTCCCAGTCGCGCACCGGACTGCTGCTGGCCAGCATCAGCGGCAGTCCGGCCGGCAGCAGGCGGCTGAGGACCCGGGCCAGCCAGGGTTCGCTCAGGGGCGGCTCCCGGTGGCCGCTGTCCGGCCCGCTCGCCGTCGCCTTGGCACCCGCTCCCTCCCCAGTCGCCGTCACCTCGCTGCCGCAGAGCATCTGCTCCAGCGCCGCCTGCGCGGCGGCTTCGCCGTGGTGCCACTGCTGCGCCAGTGTCCGGGTGGCGGGTGCGACGGCAGGGGCCTGCCGATCCCCCGGATCCGTGCCGCTCTGGGGCAGTAGCGCGTCCACCCAGGCGGCCAGGCCCGCGCTCCACTGGTCGGCGGCGGCCACGACGCCGAGCGGATCGAGGCGGCGCGGATCACCCTGGCTCACGAGCACCTGCCGGCCGCCGCAGGCCTGCAGCCAGCGCTGCAGGCGTCGGCTGGCGGGCAGCGAGCCCAGGCGCAGCACCTGGCCGGGCGGGCTGAAGGCCTCGGCTGCCTCCAGCAGGGGGTCGTAGGCGCTGACCAGCTCCAGATCCGGCAGGCCCCGCAGGCCGGAGAGGGCATCGGCCAGCACGGGCCAGCCGCTGCGCCGCTGCCAGCGCCGCAGGGCCTGCACGTGGGCGTGCCAGTCCTGGGGCCTGCCCCGCCATGGTCCCGCCACCACCACGCCGGCCTGGTCGGGATCCAGCCGCGGCATCACGGCGGCCACCGCAGCGGCGTCCGATCCCGGCGGCGGCGGAGCCTCGTCTGCGGCCAGGTCGTCGCCGTGGTCGGCCAGCCAGGCCGCCAGAGCCGCCAGATCGGCGCCATCGGCGTGCAGCGGCTCCTCGAACGGCAGGTTGAGATGCACCGGACCGGCGGCTGCCATGGGGCCATCGCCGCAGGCGGCGGCGAACGCCGCCGCGGCCAGGTCCTGCAGCTCAGCGGGCGTCGCTGCCGCCAGGCCCGCCGCCGGCCCCTCCAGCAGGCGGCGGCAGCAGGCCAGCAGGAAACGCTCCTGCGGCACCGCCTGGTTGGCGCCGCAGTTCTTCAGCCGCAGCGGCCGGTCCGCGCTGATCAGCAGCAGCGGGATCGTGCCCAGGTCGGCCTCGACGGCGGCGGCCAGCAGCTGGGCCACCGCTGTTCCCGAGGTGGTCACCACGGCGGCGGGCTCTCCCTGAGCCCGGCCCAGACCGAGCGCGAAGAAGGCGGCCGAGCGCTCGTCGATGGCCGGGTGCAGCGTCAGACCCCGCGGCTCCAGCAGGCCCGCCGCCACCGCCAGTGGTGCCGAGCGGCTGCCGGGGCAGAGCACCAGATGACGCAGGCCGCACCGCTGCAGGGCCCTCAGTAGGACCAGGGCCGACTGAGCGTTGGCACGGGGACCGGCGGCCGGTTCCGCAGGCAGGTGATCCGGAGCGGACCCCATGGCGCTGACCCACTGTTCAGGATGGAGCGATCATCCCAAGCCGTGCCGGCCGCTGAGTCGGTGCCCCGCGCCTCCCATGTCCAGCAGTTCTCCTCCCGAACCGGCTTCCAGCGACTGGCGCAGCCGCTGGCGCCGTCAGATCGGCTCGCTGCTGCCCTGGCTGCTGCTGGCGCTGGTGCTGCGCTGGGCCGTGCTCGAGCCGCGCTGGATTCCCTCCGGCTCGATGCTGCCCACCCTGCAGCTGCAGGACCGGATCCTGGTGGAGAAGCTCAGGCCGCGCCTGGGCCAGGAGCTGCCGACCGGCTCGATCGTCGTGTTTCATCCGCCTGCGGCGCTGGTGGCTGCCGGCTACGACCCGGCCGCGGCCCTGATCAAGCGCGTGGTGGGCCGTCCCGGCGATCGGGTCGAGGTGCGCGATGGCCGGCTGTGGCGCAACGGCGAGCCGCTTCAGCCGGACTGGACGGCCGAGCCGATCGAGTACAGCCTGGCGCCGCTGACGGTGCCTGAGGACAACCTCCTGGTCCTGGGGGACAACCGCAATGCCAGCCTCGATTCCCACATCTGGGGCCCGCTGCCCCGTTCCGAGGTGATCGGCACCGCGATCTGGCGCTACTGGCCGCCGCAGCGTTTCGGTCCGATACGGATCCCCGCCTCTGGGGCCGCCTGAGCAGCTGGGTTATGGTTCGTGGCGTGTCCCCGGACACCCGCTGTCCCGCTCGGGAGATCCAATGTTCAATCCGGAGTTCCTGACCAGCGACAACGAAGCCATCAGCGGCAATTCGTTGATTCAGTATCTGCAGGAGCAGTCCCCCGATGTGCTCGAACGGGTGGCCCGTTCCGCCAGCGGTGACATCCAGGACATCATCCGCCACAACGTCCAGGGTCTGCTCGGGATGCTGCCCGGTGAACAGTTCGAGGTGAAGATTCAGGCCAGCCGCGACAGCCTCGCCGGACTGCTGGCTTCGGCGATGATGACCGGCTACTTCCTGCGCCAGATGGAGCAGCGCATGGAACTGGAGACGACCCTGCTGGGCAGCGGTTTCGCCGACGAAGAGGGCGAGGATCCCGGCGAACTGCGGCTCTGAACTGCAGGTGCGGCCGCAGTGGCTCACGGGTCCGCCGGCACCAGGCCGAGCCGCAGCAGCAGTTGATCAATCGAGGCCAGCAGGCCCCAGGAGCCCTCATTGGGGGCCCAGTTCCGGCGTTCCAGCTCCTCTGCCAGCAGTTCGAGCTGGTCGCCGCTGATCGCGACGGGGGCGTCGTAGTGGGCGGGCACCAGGCTGCGCACGCCCTCCAGGGCGGCCAGCTGCCGCAGCCAGGCCACCAGAGCCGTGCGCGCCCTTGGAAACACCAGCCGCTCCAGCACCGCGGCCACCTGCAGCCCGGCCGTGCCGCCGGCGATCAGCGCCTCGGCCTGCTGCTCCCAGCCGGGGCGCCAGCGGAAGGGATAGAGGCCGAAGTGGCTGCGGGGACTGCGGCAGCCGGGGGCGAAGCCCTGGCGCAGCACCTCCGCCAGGCCCGGCACATCCAGCGGTTCGGGCCGCAGATAGTTGGCGAACAGCACCAGCCGACGCCAGCCACGCAGGCGCCGCTCGGGACTGTCCAGCAGCGGTTCATCGCCGCGCTCGCGGGCATGGAACAGCAGCGGTGTGGGATCGAGGTCGAACAGGGCGGGCGGCCGGGTCGGAATCGAGACCAGCGCATCGGTGACCAGCAGGGCGCCGCTGGCCCGGTGCAGGCAGGCCACTTCCAGGAAGGTGCCCAGGCCCAGATCCAGCGGCCCCAGGGCGCACCAGTCCAGTTCGTCGCTGTGGGGCAGGCCCTGCTCGAACAGCACGCGGGTGCGATCCGCCGGGAAGCCCAGCCAGGAGGAGGGCAGCCGCAGCGGGAAGCTCCACTGCTTCGGCGTCACCCATACCTGGGCCTGAGGGAAGGCGCGGGCCAGGGCCGGCAGCGGCAGTTTGTGCTCCAGTCCCGAGGCGGTGGGCAGCACGATCGTGCGCACCGGACCATGGCTTGCCTCCAGATCCCGCAGGGCTGAGAGCACCTCCGCCGTGGGGGCCACCGGGGCGTAGAGGAGCAGGCCCTGCTGCAGCCGCACCACGGTCATGCGGATCGGAACGGCCACGTACCAGGTGCCGATCAGCTGTTCGATGCTCCACAGCTGGCCCTCGATCAGCGGCCGCACCAGGCTGCGCCGACGGCCGTAGGGATAGAGAGGCAGCAGCGGCCACCAGGGCCAGGCCTGGGCCCGCGCCTTCGCTGCCGTGGCTGCAGCGGCGGGATCCACGCCGGAGGAGGGAGTCGCGGGAGGCAAGAGTCGACCACAGACGGCGCCGGGCGCATCCTGACCGATGGCCCAGGCGCCGTTCCATAGGCTGTGGCCATGGCGGAGGCAGGTACCAGATCAGACCTGGGCCTGGTGGCCATCCCCGCCTCCGACAGGGGCCTGTCGCTGTTCCTGCGGGTGCTCGGTCCGGGCTACCTGGTCGCGGTCGGCTACATGGATCCCGGCAACTGGGCCACGGATCTGGCGGCCGGCTCGCGCTACGGCTACGGGCTGCTGTGGGTGGTGGCGCTCTCCAGCCTGATGGCGGTGCTGCTGCAGACCCTCTGCTGCCGCCTGGGCATCGCCACAGGGGGCAACCTGGCTCAGGCCTGTGCCCGGTTGCTGCCGGCCGCCTGGCGGCTGCCGCTGTGGCTGCTGGCGGAGATCGGGATCATCGCCTGCGATCTGGCGGAGTTGGTGGGCACCGCGCTGGCGCTGCAGCTGCTGTTCGGTCTGCCGCTGGCCCTGGGGGTGGTGCTGACGGTGTTCGATACGTTGCTGCTGCTGTTGCTCCAGCAGTGGGGTGTGCGGCGGCTGGAGGCCCTGGTCATCGCCCTGGTGGCGTTGGTCGGTCTCTGCTTCGCGCTGGAGCTGTTGCTGCTGCGTCCGGACTGGTCGGCGGTGCTGCAGGGCTTCCAGCCCCGGCCTGCCCAGTTGCGCGACGGCGAGCAGGCGCTGCTGGCCGCCGGCATCCTCGGGGCCACCGTGATGCCTCACAACCTCTACCTGCACTCGGAGCTGGTGCGCTCGCGCCGCTGGCCCGACGGCCCCGGCCAGCAGCACCGGGCCCTGCGCTTCGCCAGCCTGGACACGGTGGTGGCGCTGAGCTTTGCCTTCCTGCTCAATGCCGCGATCCTGGTGTTGGCCAGCGGCAGCTTCCACGGCCGTATCGGCGGGCCCGTGCTGGATCTGGCCCAGGCCCATCGCCTGCTGGAGCCGATGCTGGGCACCCCCCTGGCCAGCCTGCTGTTTGCCGTGGCCCTGCTGGCCGCTGGTCAGAGCTCCACGCTCACCGGCACCCTTGCCGGCCAGGTGGTGATGGAGGGGTTCCTGCAGCTGCGTCTGCTGGGTTGGCAGCGACGGCTCCTGACCCGGGGACTGGCGCTGCTGCCCGCCATGGCTGCCGTGCTGTGGCTGGGGGAACGCTCCACCACGACGATGCTGGTGCTCAGTCAGGTGGTGCTCAGCCTGCAGCTGCCCTTTGCGGTGGTGCCTCTGATCTGGATCTGCGGGCGTGCCGGTGTGATGGGGGAGCTGCGGGCACCTCCCTGGCTGCAGGGCCTGGGCTGGCTCTGCGCGGCCGTGATCCTGACGATCAATGGCGCTCTGCTGCTGGCGGGGTTGCGCGCCGTGCTGCGCGCCTGAGCTCCGCTCCGACCATGGCGTGTTGTCGCCGCTTCCGCCGTGGCCGCAGGCGTTCAGTCAGGCGGAGGCGCCGGGATGGGCGTGCGCCTCTGCAGGGACCACTCCAGGGCTGAGGCCAGCCGCTGTTCCGCAGGCGTCCTCGCCAGGGGCGCGGCTGCTCGCCATGGCCCTGTGCTGGCAGCGCCGTCTGGGCGGTTGCGCTGCAGGCGCGGCGAGGTGTCTGGATGTGGTCAGCCATGCCAGGTCGATGCAGACGTGGTGTGAAGACCGGAGGGTTCGGCTGGCACTGGCCTGGCTCACCAGTGTCCCGATCAGCCGTTCCTTCACCGACGCCTGATGTGCTCCGGCGCGAGCGTTTGCTGCCGGCGCGGGGGCGGCGGTGCTCTAGATTCGAGCCGTCGCCGGCACTTTCGCCTGGGTCGAGCTCTTGTCCTGGCGGGACACCCGGATCGGCCTGCACCGTTTGCTTTCCTGGGAGGCTGTTCTGCCTGAACAACAACGGCCCAGCCTGGACCGTTGGCAACGTGTCCAGGTTCTGCTCGGCTGGGCAGGGCTGGTCAGCCTGGAATGGCTGGTCCCTTTGCAAAGATCGATCGATTGGGACAGGCTGTTCAATCGGGAACGGCTGTTTGCGTCGGGATGGCTGTTTGAGTGGGAACGGTCGTTCTGTCTGCTCGGGCTGTTCCATCTGGCATCGCTTTTCTCTCTGGAATAGCTGTTTTTCTCGAATGAATGTTCGTTCTGGACCAGCTGCTCTTTCTGAAATAGCTGTTCCGTTTGCCCGCGCTGTTGATGGGAGCAAGCGCCTCTGTTGCGGCAACGCTCCTGCTCTGGCGAAGCCGATTGTTCGGTGACGCGCTGTTTC
>CAYNGR010000003.1:56182-57794 GCA_964396755.1 uncultured Cyanobium sp.
GTTGCGGCAACGCTCCTGCTCTGGCGAAGCCGATTGTTCGGTGACGCGCTGTTTCAGCTCAACCGTTGGTGGGGACCGTCCGGTTTGTTGCTTCGAGCTGTGAGGCTCAGCTGATCAGCACCAGGCTCAGGCCCATCACGGCCATGCCGGCGACAACGCCAGCCATCATCAGACCGTGGGCGCCGTGCTGGCGGGCCGCCGGCAGCAGCTCGTCGAAGCAGAGATACACCATCACCCCGGCGACGCTGGCGAAGACGCTGCCGAACACCACATCGCTGAACACGTGACGCAGCAGGCTGTAGCCCACCAGAGCCCCCAGCGGTTCGGCCAGGCCGGAGGCCAGCGACAGCGTGAAGGCCAGGGCGCGGTTGCCGGTCGCCTGATGGATCGGCACGGCGATCGCCAGCCCCTCGGGGATGTTGTGAATGGCGATGGCGATGGCGATGCCGAGACCCAGTCGCGGGTTGGCGATCGCCCCGACGAAGGTGGCCAGCCCCTCTGGGAAGTTGTGGATGGCGATCGCCAGGGCCGTGAACAGGCCCATGCGCAGCAGGGCTGCGGAGGGAACCTGGCCCCGCTGCGACAGCGGGGTGGGGACGGCCTGCAGCGGATGCTGGGGCAGCAGCCGATCGAGCAGGGCGATGGCGGCGATGCCGGCGAAGAAGGCCAGCAGGGTGGCTGCATGGCCGGCGCGGCTTCCGAGGGCGGCCGTCATCGCCAGCCGGGCCTTCGGGTAGATCTCCACGAAGCTGACGAACAGCATCACCCCCGCCGAGAAGCTCAGAGCGAGGCTGAGCAGGCGCGGCTGAAAGCCCCGTGTGAACAGCGCGATCAGACTGCCGACGCCGGTGCACAGTCCCGCCCCCAGGGTGATCAGGAAGGCGAACAGGAAGCCTTGATCCAGCGGATTCGGCACGTCAGCGCGGAGGGGAAATGAAACGGAATCCGCCTGGACATGATCGCAGTCGGTCCGCTGCGGCCGGCGCCCCGCCCCCGCGCGCTGATCGGGAAGCCTCCCCGGGGTTGCCGCGCTGCTCCGCTTGGGGCTGCACCCCCCTCCCCTCCCCCGGGTGGGAGCACCCCTGATGCGGGTCCCTCCGGCCTGCAGGGGTCGCGCTGCGGCGGGCCGCAGGCGATCGGGCTCTACCGCTGTTCGCGCTGCAGGCGCTCGCCAAGGCCTTGCAGAGGCACGCCAGGGGCAGGCTCGCTCTGCCAACAGAAAGCCCCCGCCGGGGCGGGGGCTGTGAGAACGACCTCCCTGGCGGGGGGCCTCCGGGTGGTGCGCCTCAGCTGAGCGGGTGTGACTCAGCCGTGCGGTTGTTGCTCAGCCGATCGCCGGGGCGGTGAGCGCCACGGGGGTGCTGGAGACGGAGGCCAGGTCGAGCGGGAAGTTGTGGGCGTTGCGCTCGTGCATGACCTCCATGCCGAGGTTGGCGCGGTTGAGCACGTCGGCCCAGGTGGGCAGCACGCGACCCTGCGCATCGAGGATCGACTGGTTGAAGTTGAAGCCGTTCAGGTTGAAGGCCATGGTGCTGATGCCCATGGAGGTGAACCAGATGCCCACCACCGGCCAGGCGGCCAGGAAGAAGTGGAGGCTGCGGCTGTTGTTGAA
>CAYNGR010000004.1:0-22958 GCA_964396755.1 uncultured Cyanobium sp.
TGTGCGGCGGCACCCACGTGGCCAACACCGCCGAGATCGGCCTGTTCAAGATCGTCAGCGAGAGCGGCGTGGCCGCAGGCATCCGTCGCATCGAGGCGGTGGCCGGCCCGGCGGTGCTGGCCTATCTCAACGAACGCGACGCCGTCGTGAAGCAGCTGTCTGAGCGGTTCAAGGTCCAGCCCGGCGAGATCGTCGAGCGGGTGGCCGCCCTGCAGGACGAGCTCAAGGCCAGCGGCAAGGCCCTGGCGGCGGCCCGCAGCGAACTGGCCCTGGCCAAGGCGGCGGCCCTGGCGGCCGGCGCCGAGACGGTGGGAGCGTTCCAGCTGCTGGTGGCGCGCCTCGATGGCGTCGAGGGTGCAGGGCTGCAGGAGGCGGCCCAGGGTCTGGCCGATCAACTGGGTGATGGCGCCGCGGTGGTGCTCGGCGGCCTGCCGGATCCGGCCGACGAGGGCAAGGTGATCCTGGTGGCGGCCTTCGGCAGCGAGGTGATCGCGGCGGGGCTCAAGGCCGGCGCCTTCATCGGCGGCGTCGCCAAGGCCTGCGGTGGCGGCGGCGGCGGACGTCCCAACCTGGCCCAGGCCGGCGGCCGCGATGGTGCCGCCCTGGGCAGCGCCCTGGAGGCCGCGCGCGCATCCCTGCGCACCGATCTGGCCGGCTGAGCTCCAGGGCCCCGGGCGGCCGCTCCAGACTGGAGGGGTCGCTGGCCCGCCGATGCCTCCGTCCTCCCGCCGGCGCCGCAACCTGCTGGTCGCAGCAGCCGCGAGCCTGGCGCTGCTGCAGACAGCGCTGGCGGCATCGCCCATCCCGGCCGAGCGCGCCACCGTGCTGGCGATCCTCGACGGATCGGATCTGTGGATCGAGCGTCTGCGCGCCCGGGTGAAGGACAACGCCCGGGCACCGGAACTGCTGCGCACCGGAGCCAGCCGCGCCCAGCTGGGATTGCAGACCGAAGCGGCGATCCGCATGAACCGCGCCTCCCAGCTGCGGCTGGGCAGCCGCTGCTTCCTGCTGGAGCGGGGACAGATCCTGATCTCCGGTCCGCTGAGCCTCTGCACCCGCTCACTGCGTCTGAGCGTGCGCGGAACCCACGTGCAGGTGGATCTCGACGACCAGGGCGGCCCCACCATCTCGGTGCTGGAGGGCCGGGTGGAGCTCGAAGCGCTGAGCGGCACAACCGCCGCACCGACGACCCTGAACCAGGGCACGCGGCTGCGGCTCGCGGCGGACGGACGGGTGCTGTCACTGACCTCCCTGAGCCCCGCTGACTACCGCGCCTTCGTGGAGGGCCCCTTGGTGGACGGCTTCAGCACGCCGCTGCCGCAGCAGCCGCTGCTCGAGCAGGCACTCGGCGCGGTGACACCAGGGCTGACCCTGTCCTGCGGCGCCCGCCCGGAGCCAGCCTTGATGGCGGCGATCAACACCATGCGACTGACGCAGGGACGCCCCCGCCTGCAGCCACTGCCGGAGCAGCTGGCGGACCGCAACTGCCGCTACCTGGCGCCGGTGTTGCGACGCCTGCTGAGCAGCGACATTTGCGATCACGACCGCGATCGCTGGCAGGCGCTGGTGGACGAGCACGCCGAGGCGAGCGATCTCAGCCCGATGAGCGAGCTGATCGCCTGCCCGGGCCCCACGCCGCTCCGGGCGGACGCCGTGCTGAGCCGCTGGCTGCAGTCACCGCTGCATCACGATCTGCTGCTGCAGCGCCCGAGGGCCGCGGCGCTCGACTGCGTGGGCCTGACCCTGGCCGGTCGCTCAGCGGCGATATGCACCACCTGGCGAGGCGCTGACGCCGGCCGGCGCTGACACACAGACGGCCAGGATCCTGCCGCCCTGGCACCAACCTGTCGGCCGTGAGGCAACGACCCAGACAGCAAAAGCGAGCCGAATTTTCAGACGGTATTAAGGACGAGCTGCATGCCTTGGGACTGGGAAATCCCGCCGCGAATCGCCGACTTCCGCCTGCCGATCAGACCGCCAACAGAAGCCCAAATCCAGCGGATTGCAGGCAGGGACAAGCGCCAGCAGGTCAACGGGCAATGCGCATGTCCGCCCGCAGTCTCCTGGAACCTGCACCACGCCGGCAGCCCAGCATGGCGCCAGCGCTGGAGCGCAAGCAACCACAAGGGCACAGCAAGCAGCCAGGCGATTGCCGAGGCGCGAGCCGTCAAAGGGAGATCAATTTCCCACACCCCATCGACAGCAGGCCCCACCACCTGCATAGAATGGAAAACGTTGATTGCATTTCCTTCTCGCCATGCTCAAAGGCGCAGATCTACTCGCCAAGGTCAAGGAACTGGGCGACGTCTCCAAATCCGAGCTCGTGCGCGGATGCGGCTACGTCAGCACCAAGAAGGACGGCACCGAACGCCTGAACTTCACCGCTTTCTATGAGGCACTGCTGGAGGCCAAGGGCGTCAGCCTCGGCGATGGCGGCGGGGCCGGCAAGGGAAAGGGCGGCCGCAAACTCAGCTATGTGGCCACCGTGCAGGGCAACGGCAACCTGCTGGTCGGCAAGGCCTACACGGCGCTGCTCGATCTCAAGCCAGGAGACGAGTTCGAGATCAAGCTCGGCCGCAAACAGATTCGTCTGATCCCCGCCGGCTCCCTCGACGAGGAGGATTGATCAGCAGGTCCAGCACGGCTGGACCGACAAGGCGGACGGGGCGATGATGACGATTCCCTCTCCCATCCGGATGGATCATCATCGCCGTCCTTCCCTGCTGGTCCTCGGGGTCATGCTTGCCCTGATGGGAGCATCACTGCCCGCAGAGGCCCAGCCCAATCTGCGCAGCACCTTTCCCGGTCGCCGGGTGGGGGGAGCCACCCGCGGCGAGTGCTCCGCCCGGCTGATCGCCCACCTCGTGCCCGGCAGCAGTGTCTTCGCACCAGGCAGTTCGAGGGTGCTGGGGATTGTGGAGGGGCCCAGCAGCAATCCCCGGCCAATTCAGATCAGTTTCCGACCGGAGGGAACAGCGGCTGGCACAACCTCCCAGTCGATCAGCCTGCCGGCAGCAGGGGCGGGGATCGTTCTGCTCAACCAGCCCGCAGGCCCGCTGCCGATGCGCTGGGAATCGTCCTATCAGTGTGATTCGGCGGCACCAGCGAGCGACGATCCCCTGGCCTTCGTCTCGGCCGGATCACCCCCGGCCCTCAGCCTGCTCGTTGAGGACGCCACCCCCGACGATCTGAAGGTGCAGCAGGCGCTGCAGACACTGCGCAAGACCTGCGGAGGCAGCATCGCCACGGCGGAGCTTGTCAGCCGTTTCGCGCTGGCCGATGTGATCAAGGAGGACTGGCCAGCCCAGCTGCCCGTGCGCTGTCCCGGCTGAGCCCTCGGCAGCACCGAAGCCATCCCCGGCGACAGTCCTGAACTGGCCAGCCCGACCACCCCTGAGCGAGCGCTCCAGGCCTGCCTGTCGAAGCGGCGGCGCAGCCACCGGCGCCTGCAGCGGGCGACTGAATGCCAGGGAGCATCCGCAGGGCCAGAAGTGAACCAAGCCTGGACGTCAGACTTCAGGGCCGACCGACCACCGCGAACAGGCGCTTCATCGTCTCGAGCAGCCCGCTGGGCGATGTCCCGGGCTGGCCGCGGCTGATCAGATCGAGTTCCGCCTGACGGGCGCTGACCATGCTGGCGAAGCGCTCCAGCAGGGCCGGACTGTCCTCCAGCAGCCGTCGCACCGCCGGCCGACCAAGGCGCATCAGCAGGCATTCCTCCAGGGTGCGGACGGTGGCACTGCGAGGGGCATCGAGAAACAGGGTCATCTCACCGAAGACATCACCGGCCGAGAGCGTGCTCACCCGCACGCTGCGCTGTGACTCCATCGTCTTGAGCACCTCCACCTCTCCACGCAGCAGGCAGTACAGCGAATCGCCCTCCGCACCCTCACGCACCACCGACTCACCGGGACCGAAGGTGAGCAGCTGGCTGTCGAGCGCGAGCAGCTGCAACTGCTCTTCGTTGAGATCGGCGAAGATCGACAGGGAAGCAAGCACCCTGCGGCAGCTCTCCTGACTGGCGGGCAGCTGCGGGTCGTGGGGAGCAGCCGAACGCCTGGGCCGCATTTCCTGAACAGGGAACGGAATGGACTGGCCCTGACGCCGGAGCGCGTACCAGATCTGCTGCTGCAGCTGACTGCGCAGTTCCAGCAGCGCCCGGTCACCGGCGGCTTTCTGCCAGATCTGCAGCTCGTAACTGATCGAACTGTCGAGGAAGGCCTTGAGCCGCACGATCGGGGCGGGCTGGCTGAGCACCAGCGGATGCTGCAGCGCCACCCGCTCCAGCAGCGGCAGCGCCTGGGCGGGCGGAAAGTCGTAATCGAGGCCCACCTCGAAACGATCGCAGCTGACCCCGAAGTAGGAGCGGTTGATCAGGACATCCGAGGTGATCTTGCTGTTGGGCACCAGCAGCAGACAATCATCCAGGGTGCGGATGCGCGTCTCGCGCCAGGTCAGCGAGACGACGGTGCCGCGCCGGCCATCGGCCAGCTCCAGCCAGTCGCCGATGGCGAAATCCTCCGCCAACTGCAGCTCCAGTCCTGAAAACAGATCCTTGAGCCCCTCCTGAGCCGCCAGACCGATCACGGCGGTGAGCACGGCGGAGGTGGCGACGAGGTTGACCAGATCGAACTTGGCGCTCTGGCGCACCACCAGCACCGCGGCCAGACCCCAGCCGCCGAGCGACAGCATCTGAATCAGCAGTTCGGGCGGCGCCGGCAACCAGCGCAGGCTGCCGGGAAGCTCCAGCACCAGCCAGAGAACCAGCCGGATGGTGGCGAACGAAACGAACAGGTCATCGCTGATGTCCACCCAGGTGCGCGTGGCCTGTGGCAGCAGACCAAGGGGCAACAGCGGCAACAGCGCCCAGCAGGCCAGCGCCAGCAGCGACAGGCGCAACGGGGGCCGCGGCAGGGAACGGGCACGGCAGAACGCCGAAAGAGCCACCAGCGACAGCATCCCCACCAGAGCCGTGGCGGCGTTTTGCAGAGCTCCCATCGACGCTCGGCATCCAGGCGATGGGGCCCATCCTGCCGAAGCGCCCGGCATGAGGAGTTCGTCACGGGCCGTTGCCCATGGGCAGGCCACGCCAAGGGGCAGCGCTCCAGCAGGCGCAAGCGGGGAGCGCCCGCAGAGGAGGCCGACGTCTGGCCGCCCACAGGGGTGGCATTGCCTCAATCCGAGGCAACCGTGAAGGGCGTGGAGCGGTTGTCCGCAGCGGGCATCCGGGGCAACCTGATTGCAGTCCGTGACGATCCCGATGCCGCGACCTGCGAGCCCCCACGCCAGCGGTTCCGGCGCCACAGCAGCGACGAGGCGCAGGCCTCCACGTTTGCTGGCGCTGCTGAGTGCGCTGGTCCTGCTCGACGCCTCAACCAGCCAGAAGGCGCGCGCGGAAGGGCAGGTGCAGCTGCAGTGCAGCGGCACCCTGCTGGAGGCTCGGGGGCAGGCGGAACGGCGGCGGGCCACCAGCCGGCTGAAGATCTCCCTGGGCCTGGAGGCGGAGGGACGGACGGCCGATCAGGCCCTCGGGTTGCTGCAACAGCGCCTGGCGGCCGTCCGCTCGGGGCTGCAGGCCCTGGCGGCCCAGGAGCTGCGCGTCAGCTCACCCTCCACCTGGCAACGCCAGGGGGAGAAAGGTCAGCCAGCGCAGGTGCAGGCAAGCCTGCAGGTGAGCGCCGATCTGGCTCCCGAGCGACTGCAGGCCCTGATCCGCGGCATCGGCAGCCTGGCAGGGGTGCGCCTGGCGCCTGTGTCCACAGAGCCCGATCGCCGCGAGGACGCCCAGGTGCGACAGGAGCTGCTGCGCCAGGCCTACCGCGACGCGTTCAACCAGGCCCAGCCCCTGGCGACACTGATCGGCAGAACGGCACTCACGCCGCTGGAGATCCGCATCGACGGCCAGGAGCTGGGGATGCCGGCCTACCGCGCCATGGCCGCGAGCGCCCCGCCGCCATTCAACCCGGACGAGCTGAACCCTCCGCGCGATCGACTGGGACTGCTGGTGCGCTTCTGCGCCCGCTGACAGCGGCGCGACGGAGATCCGTGTGAGCCAGAATGACTGAGACTGGGGTGATCAGGCGGTAAGCCAGGTGTCGAGTGTGTAGAGGTTGCGCCTGTCCACATAGGCGTAGCCGACGTGATCGACCGAGGTCTTGATCAGGAACAGGCCCAGACCACCAACCTTGCGCTGCTCGATCGGCACCTCGGAGACCGAGGTGTCAAGGGTCTCAAAACGAGGGTCGAAGGGTGGCCCGTTGTCGCTGATCTGCAACTGGAACAGCGGGGCAGAACTGCTCTGCTGCAATTGCGAACGGATGCGGATGGTCACCGGCGTGCCGTCCTCCGTCAGGCCGGAGTTGTAGCGGATGATGTTGGAGAGGAGCTCCTCGCAGGCGAGCACCAAGGGGTAAGCCTTGGAGTGACCGTCCAGACAGCGAGTCACCTCGCTCTGCACGAAGCCGAACAGATCATCCCAGTCCTCCATCGAGGCGGGCAGCTCAAGGCTGCGCGCCGATGGTTCGATCGCGCCGGGCTGCATCGCCTCAGGCGAGTTCTGCGATCGAATCCACAATGGTGACGGCATTACCGAGACCGGTGCGGATGACCGTGGCTTTGATGTCCTCACTGCCGCCGACCAGGACCAGACGGGAGGTGTGCGGCATCTTCTGCCTGGCAAACACCAGGGCCCGCAGACCGGCGCTGCTGAGGAAGGTGAGCTCCATGGCAATGATGCGCAATTCAGAGAGCTCAGGGAGGCCCACCTGGGTGAGCTTGTCAAGCAGTTCGGGGGCCGACTTGGTGTCGACCTGACCGGCCAGGTGAATGGCGACGTGGGTCTCCTGAGAGTCGACGTGGATGGTGAGGGCCATGGGAACGATCGGTTGGAGGTTGGATGGAAGCAGAGAGGCGCTGGCAGAGCAGCGAGATCAAGGCCGTTCCGGTCCTGGGAGACCGCCACGGGAGTGGTGAATCGACGCGACTTAAGCCGTGAAGATCAGGACGGAGCGCTCGCCGGCAAGCACTCCATTACCGGAGAGAGTTGTCCCCTCCGGGATGATAGCGCTGCTGACATCGCCTGTATTGAAGGCGAATTGCCAGGCCCTGCCATCGGGCAGGGACGGCAGATCGAACCAGGCTGCGTAGTGGGCCATGTTGGCGATCACATACACCGTGTCAGCCTTACCGGGCGCCTCGGGACGATCGCAGCTGAACATCCAGGCCAGCTGCCGCGAGGACTCCGACCAGTCAGGCGACCAGGGTGTGGCTCCATGGAAACTGACGGAAGGCAGACCGATGCAGGAGGCGGGGCCGTCGAACTGGTTCTGTCGCAGCGAGGGATGACGATGCCGGAAAGCGATCAGAGCGCCGACGAAGCGCTGCAGAGATTGATTTGACCCCAGCAGGTCCCAGTTGACCCAGGTGAGCGGTGAATCGAGGCAATAGGCATTGTTATTGCCATGCTGAGAGCGGCCGAACTCATCACCCATCACAAACATCGGCACACCCCTGGAGGTGAGCAGGATGGCGAAGGCATTCATCATCTGACGCTGACGCAACCCGAGGACGCCAGGGTCGTCGGTCCAGCCTTCTGCGCCGCAATTCCAGCTGTGGTTGTCATCTCCACCGTCGCGATTGCCCTCGCCGTTGGCCTCGTTGTGCTTGTCGTTGAAGGAGACGAGGTCAGCCAGCGTAAAGCCGTCGTGGCAGGTGAAGAAGTTCACCGAAGTGGCCGGAGTACGACCACTGGGGCGATAGAGATCGGGCGACCCCTGCACGCGTTGCGCCATCTCGCCAACCTGACCCTCATCGCCCTTGAGGAAGCGTCGGGCACAATCGCGATAACGCCCGTTCCACTCACCCCAGCGACCGAAGGCCGGGAAGCTGCCGACCTGATAGAGACCGCCGGCATCCCAGGCCTCAGCGATCAACTTGCAGGAGGAGAGGATCGGGTCGAAGGCGAGCGATTCGAGCAGGGGCGGATTGGGCAGCGGTGCACCCCACGGATCACGACCGAGGATCGTGGCCAGATCGAAGCGGAAACCATCGATGTGATATTCGGCTGCCCAGTAGCGCAGGCAGTCGAGAACGAGTGAGCGGACGACGGGGTTGTTGCAATTCAGCGTGTTGCCGGTGCCACTGAAATTGAAGTAATACCCCTCCGGCGTCAGCATGTAATACACACGATTATCCAGCCCCTTGAAGCACAGGGTCGGGCCGTGCTCATTCCCCTCGGCGGTGTGATTGAACACCACATCGAGGATCACCTCGATACCAGCAGCATGCAGCTGCTTCACCAGCTGCTTGAACTCATCAACCTGCATGCCGAAGGCACCAGTTGCCGCAAAGGCAGCTTTAGGCGCAAAGAATCCAAGCGTGCTGTAACCCCAGTAGTTATAGAGGCGCTCGCCGGTGTCAGGATGGAGGCGCGAGTTCTCGAATTCATCGAACTCGAAAACAGGCATCAGCTCGATCGCGTTGATGCCGAGACTCTTGAGGTAGGGAATCTTTTCCGCAAGGCCGGCATAGGTGCCGGGATGAGCGACAGAGGCCGAGGGTGAGTTGGTGAAGCCGCGGACGTGGGCCTCGTAGATCACCAGATCCTCGGGCTTGTGCTCGAGAGGCCGATCGCCCTCCCAATCAAAATCGTCGAACGAGACGCGCGAGCGGTAATGATATTTCTGGCGGTCCCAGTCGGGCTGCACACCCCAGACGTCGCGACCGGAGATCAGCCGCGAGTAGGGATCCATCAGGATCGCCGAGCGATCGAAGCGATGCCCCTGCTCTGGCTGGTAGGGACCATCGACACGAAAGCCGTATTCCAGATCCTCGTAATCGAGACCGAAGACGACCATGCAATAGACGTCTCCGATCCGGAACGAAGCGGGGAAGTCGAGTTCAGCAAATGGCTCGAGCTCACCGCGCTTGAACAGCACCAGTGTGCAACTTGTACCGGCCGAGGTATAGATCGAAAAGTTCAGACCACTGTGGAAGTGGGAAACACCAAAAGGCAGCGGCTTACCAGGTCGGACCTGAAAACCAGCAATCTCAATGGTGGGCAGCGTATCAATACGATCCAACATGATGATCAACCCAGCTCAGCGAGGCTTGAATAGGTCGTGAAGTGCTGGTAGAAACCCGTGATCTTCATCGTGTCGACAATCGGAGGTTGCAGACCGACAAGCGCCAGCGGCACCCCGAGCCCCTGGGTCTGGCGATACAGCGTCAGCAGCGTTCGCAGCCCAGCACTGGACATGAAAGGCACGTTGCTGAGCTCCAGAGCCACCGGGTTGGAGCCCTGCACCTGCGACTCCAGGTAGTCGCGCAGCTCTGCACTGGACTTGGAATCAACCTGACCACTGACGTGGATCAGTTGCCAGCCGTTGTGAATTTCGCTGGACAGCTCTAATGCCATGATCAAACAGGGATGGGTGTGTCATGGGGGGGCAACTAGGTGCCCCGGCAACCCGGCTGCTGATGCAACCGGGGACGGCTCTCGCGCCTGAACCGATCAGCAGGGGGTCAGGGTGACCCTGACGCGAACCTGTCGGTCGCTGACGGGGAGATTGACGAACAGTTGCTCAGCGTCGAAATCGTTGTAGGGCGAATCATCGACAAAACAATCGGTGATCCGCACAGAGCCCGCCGGCAGGATATCAGGAGAGACATGCAGCCTGCGGTCTGCGAATGCGGTCGGGTAAGGCTTGAAGTGAAGCGTCAGAGGGCGCTTCTTGACGAGGAGGTCGATGTAGACCGTCGACAGGAAACAGAGCTCGGTGGAGTGATAGGCACTCATCGAGTGACTGCCCTTGAAGCGCTCGGTTCCCAGCAGATAGGGAACACCATTGGCGAGCACGTTGAAGTAGACACCGCCGTCGTTCTGATCCAGGAAGAAGGCGTTGTAGAAGGTGGCGGACTCGTCGGCATATTTCTTGTAATCCGACTGATCAGGCATGTGGCCCTGCAGAATCAGGTAGGCAAGAATTCCCTGCTCCTGCTGCCACCAGGCCTTGCGGTCATGCCAGGCGTAACGGTGGAACTTCTGGCCAGGCTGCAGCTGACGCTCCACCACGTCATACCAACCGAAGCGCTGGTTGTCGTAGCCCACCTGAGGCATCAGTTCGGCGATCTTGCGGGCCAGCTCCAGATACACCTGCTTCGGCTTCGCCGCCTGGAAGCGCATCAGGTTCCAGGCAATCTTCAGGTTGTGGCCAACCACAGCGCGATTCTGCTGCCAGCCCCAGGTCTGATCCTTGGACCAATCATCAAAGAACTTCTCCTGCACGAAGGGGCTGTTGTCGTAATCCGGGAAATGACGAGCGATCGTGTCAAACGTATCCTCAAGCATCTCAAGGTAGCGATCCTCTTTGGTGGCCAGCCAGAGGTTGATCAGATAGGCAGGGGCGTGGTCGCCGACGGAGTTCCAGTTCTTTTTGGCCTTATTGCGGCCAAGAGACTCTTCGTGTGCACTCAGCGTGACCGCATGAATATGGGAGTAGTAACCGCCCTTTTCCTTGTCGCGGTAATACTCGTGAAACAGGTCGACGGTTTTTTCGGCATCCTCAAGGATCCGCGGATCGCCCGTGATGCGATAGGTCTGAATCGGACCGGCCAGGGCATAGATCTGCTCATAGGCCGGAATGCAGTCGTAGTCATCTCCGAACTCGGAGACCAGCAGCTTCTGCTCCTGACCGGTGGCGCCCACCTTAATGCCGTGATACCAGTAGATCATGCCGGTGTCCTGATCCACAAAGCGCATCTTGTCGCGCAGATAATCGGATCCCTTTTCGGCCGCCTCCAAGTACTCGTCCTTGCCCGTGAGCATGTAGGCCGAGGCCATCCCGTAGACCATGCGGGAGATGGTGTCTGTTTCCTGCAGATAATCCTGCTCCTGCTTGCCACCCGAGAGGTTGATCAGCGTGCGGTAGTTTTTGTAATCAATTTGCTGACGCGGATAGTCAAACTGCCACTTCAGGTAGGAGGCAGCGATCGAGTCAACCTGAGTGACCCACCATCCTGGCTCGGTGTAGCGATAGTCGGAGCCGGGCTCAGCCGCAAAAACGAGATAATTGATTTCGAACTTTATGGTCGCTTCTGGGAAATAAGTGCCGTACAGAAAAACGAGCTGTCCCGGCACGAGCAAGGCCTCCAGCCTGCCCCCGCAGTCCATCCAGCCCTCATTGAGATTCTGGGTCTGGCGGGCATAGGTGTTGGGCGAAAACTGGGCGCGGTATGCACGGCCGTCGCTGGTTGTCAGATCGATGACCTTCTCGGACGGGTCGTAAGCCGTCACATAGCCCGAGATCAGATCCGAGAACGTGAAATCGAAAGCATTCATGCCGGGGCGAATTCGATTAAATTTCCCAAATATTAGTAACGGGGCCGAGGGGGAACCCAGGTCGTATAAAAACGCAACGTCCTGACAGCCGAACAGACAGAAGCCCTGGCGGCGTTGATGATGTAGGCGACGCGACAGGTTTGTGTCAGCATCTCACCGCGAACTGTGGACTGCGCACAGACAAAAGGGCATCGAGCTGCTACCCAAGTACGCCGACCAGTGAGGGCGGGAGTTCCTGTCAACGGTGCGAGGCGCCTGAGTGATGGCCTCAGCTGTGCTGAGCCCGCAGCGATGCAGCGCCAGGCTGGCGTCAGCGCATCCTGACCTGCGTGACCCCGCAAGGAGTGCAGGCTTGCCGACATCACGACGGCACGAAGGCGCTTAGGGGCAAGCTCACCCCCCAACCGCTTGCGACGCGGCCTGCGGTCAGCATCAATGGACGACGGACTGGCGGTGGCATGCGACCTGGCAGTGGCACGCGCCCCCCCCCCCAAGCCGCTGGCATGGCAGGTTCTCTTGGTGGGACGATGCCGCTAGTGTGGATGCAATTCGGCTGATCTTGCCGATGCAACCTTTGATCCGATGCTATCCGCCGATGCCCTGATCGGCATCTTCAACCTGTTGGCCCTGATGGCCATGGGCCACTGCGTCGCTGACTACCCACTGCAGACCGATCGGATTGCCGTGGAGAAATGCCAGGGGTGCGACACGACCCTGAACTGGCGCTGGTGGCTCAGCGCCCACGCAGGCGTGCACGCCTTTTTTGTGGCGTTGATTACCGGCAGTCCCCTCCTGGGGGTCGGAGAATGGCTGCTTCACATCGCCATCGATCATGGAAAATGCAAGAAGCTATACAATCTGGCCGTCGATCAGTCCCTGCACCTAGCCTGCAAGTTGCTCTGGGCTGTTCTCGCCGTCCTCGTGCTGGCGAGAGGAGCCTGATTGTGGTGGGCCTCCCTGATTCGTTCCAGTCGGATTGGTCGGTAGCCACCGGAATCCGGTACGGCTGCTCCACCCCGTGAACGGCGTTGTCCCGCTCTCCTGAATCGCACCCACCATGGCTCCTGAATCCGGCCAACAGGATCTCGACGACTACGGCCAGCTGTTCTGTCTGGCCGGCGAGATCGCCCGCGAGTCCGATCTGGAAGGACTGCTGCATCAGATTCTGGCCAGGAGCAAGCCATGGATGGGAGCTGAAGCGTGTTCGATCTTCCTGCCCGATCCAGCCAGCGGTGAACTGGTCATCCACTCGGCCCAGGGGGAAAGCGCCCCGCGCCTGAGTCAACTGCGCATTCCGGCCGGCACCGGCATCGTCGGAATCGCCATGGCCGAAAAGAAGATCATCCGTGTCGACGACGTGTCACAGGACCCGCGCTTCTACGGCAAGGTCGACAAGGACTCAGGCTTCAAGACACGCTGTCTGATCGCAGCGCCGCTGATGGACGGCGAGGACTGCATCGGCGTGATCGAGTACATCAACGCAATCGGCCGAGCCAACTTCACCGATCACGATCTGCAACTGGTCGAGTATTTTTCCTGGCTCGTTTCCGCCTCCCTGGTCAGGATCCGCTCGCACCAGGCTTCGATTGAACGCGCCTTCGTACAACGCGACCTCGATCTGGCGCGCGACATGCAGACAGGCCTGCTGCCGACAAGCTTCCCTCGGCCGACACCCGAGAATCGCCTGGACCTTCACGCCACCCTGAAGCCGGCCTACGAGGTGAGCGGCGATCTCTACGACTTCTTCCCGGGTCCCGAAGGCAAGCTGTTCTTCCTGGTCGGCGATGTGTCCGGCAAAGGTGTGGCCGCCGGACTGTTCATGGCGGTGACGCGCACCCTGATCCGAGCGGAATCACGGCAGCACGCCTCCCCCGTTCAGATCCTGCACGAAGTCAACAATCAATTGGTTCCTGAAAACTCAGCGCTGCTGTTCGTGACGATCATTTTGGGGCTGTACGACCCAAGCACCGGCCTGATCACCTATGCCCAGGGCGGTCACAATCCCGCGGTGCTGCTCAAGTCGGATGGATCGGCGAGCTATGAACCGCCAGGGGGTCAGCCTCTGGGGGTCTTCCAGGATGCCAGCTACGGCGATTACAGCGTTCAACTGCAGCCAGGCGACACCTTCATCATCTACACCGATGGCATCACCGAAGCGATGAATGCCCATGAGGAAGCCTACGGCGAAGAGCGTTTTCTGAAGCTGCTCAGCGGCCGGCAGGCGATGCCTGCCAAGGATCTCAATCAGCACATCACCACTGGCGTCGAGCAGTTCGTCGCCGGTGCCGAGCAGTCGGATGACATCACCCTGATGACCCTCAAACGGCTCTAGGCGAACAGCTGCCGGGCCCTGCAGCAGACCAGCCCGTCTGCTGCCACGCGCACCTCATGGTGCTCAGAAGCGATACCCCAGGCGCACGTAAACGCCCTGGCCCAGCAGCCAGTCCTGCCAGGGGCCGACGTTGTTGCTGTTGGCGAAGGGCTTCACCCAGCCGAGTTCCGTCGACCAGTTCTCGCCCGCCAGCCAGCGCACCAGGGCACCACCGGAGCCAATGTCGTCGCTCAGGCGCAGACCATCGATGCTGGTGCTCACCCTCCCGGCTCCGATGAACGGCACCAGCTGCAGGGCATGCTGCCGGTTGCGCCAGAAGGTCCACACGGTCTCGACGCTGCCGAGCAGACCGTTGTCACCGCTGATCAACTGCCCTGGCAGACCACGCAGGCCCACATCAGAGCCGAGGCTGAACTGCATGGCATTGAGCAGGGGCGCAAAGGCCAGCTGACCGGCCGCCCGCAGATTCAGCTGCCAGCTGGGAGCGAATCCCCAGGCCAGGGACACCAGCCCGCCGATCGCCCTGGCCTGGGAGGGATGGATGCCCACCTGAGACAGTTCCTGGCGCTGCTGCTCCGGCACGGCTGCGGCGACACCCTGCAGCAGAAAGGCATTGCCTCCCCACCCGAGACGATCGGAGACACCACTGCCGGACACGCCCAGACGCAGATACCCCGACGAAGGGCTGCGGACGACCTCGGGCACCTGATCCGGGAGGGCACGGTCGCGGAAATAGGTGTTGCTGCGGTTGCCGCTGTAGGCCGCGAACAGGCTCCAGCGACTGGAGAGGCTGTCCTGGAGCACCCATTCGAGCTGACCGAGGCCCTGGATCTGGCTGGTGGAGAACCCATCTGCGGGCGAGGGCAGTTCGATCAGGTTGCGGCGGCTGTAGCCGAAGGCGGCCGTGGCATTGAGCCGATCAGCAATCGGGACGGAATAGCTCAGGGACGTGATCAGCGATCCGAACTGCGGCTGATCGTTGCCATTGACCTCCCCGTAGAGCAGCAGCGTGTCGCCGTTCAGCGCCAGAGAGGGTTTCACCAGGGTGGCCACGCCGCGATACTCGCCGGACCCGTTGGAGCCGTCGTTGCGCAGGCTGAGATCACCCTGCCAGGGCTGGCCGCCCGGGCTCACGCTGACCAGCAGCACGGCCTGACTGGGATCGCTGCCGAGCCGGGTGAGATTGCCGCGGACATCGGCGACGCCCGCCTGGCGTCGCAACAGTTGCAGCTGACGCTCGACCCGGGGGAGATAGAGCAGCTCTCCCTGCAACGGTCGCAGCAGCCGCCGCACGCGCCGGTTCAGCCGCTCATCGCTGCCGCTCACCCGCAGCTCCACGATGCGGCCCTCCACCACCCGCATAGCGGCAGGCTCAGGTGCCGCGCTGACGTAGACGCGGGTGTTGACGTAGCCCTGTGTGACAAGACGGGCATTGAGCGCCGCCGCACAGGCATTCAGCCGCTCGGCGATGTCCGCGATCTCACGGCAGCCGGCAAGGATGCGGGCCAGCTCCTCGGATCCGTAGGGAAGAGTGCCCTCGATCCTGGGCAGGGGAGACGCCTGCGGCGCCGGCTGCCCAGGGGCGGGCGTCGCTGCGGGGGGCAGCGCCTCGCTCCCCGGGGGGACCAGCAGCGAGGGCTCCGCCTGGATCTGCGGACGCGGCTGAGCCGGCCTGCCGGGCTGGGCCGGACGCTGCTCTCCGGCGGCCGGCCCGGGCAGACGCACAGGCCCCACCTGCACAGGAGGAGCCACGAGCTGAGCCAGCAGGAAAATCATGGGGGCGGCCAGCAGACCTGAGGCGGCGACCCAGTTTCGACGTTGCCCTCAGCGAATGGCCAGCGACTGTGCCAAAACATCAATTGCGTGAGCCGTTGGATCAGCAGCGATGAAACCACCACTTCGAGGCTGATTTGGTTGTGCACAACGACCGCCGCTCTACAGCCAAGCAGCACAATCGAAATCCTGGCGATGACGGCTTTTCCGCGGTGAATGGCAGCGGCAGGGCCAGCCGCGGCGACCCACCCGTCCAGGCATCCTTGAACGCGGCCGAGCTGGCTCCAGTTCATGGCGACCGCGATCGCTCGGCGACACGCCTCAGGCCGCAGACCCGGAGGCGTGACGGTGAAGCGGATGCCGATCCAGAAGGACGATCGCCTTAGAACTGCGGGGCCGGGAAACAGTGACGATGAGCACATCCTGCACGGACACACCCGATTCGCCCCTGTAGCTTATTGATGGCAGCACACTGGGTCACGAATGATCAGGCTTGAGGCTGACTGGAGGCGAGTGGGCTGGACGTGGCTGATCCGCGCCTGTGCGCCCGCGCCCCGGTCCGCCCTGGCCCCCCTGACGGCGGCCCTGCTCTTCAGCGGATCTGCCGCGCGAGCCGATGTGACGACGCCCGCGAACGACCCACTGGGCACGGTGGTCAACCAAGGCTGCGGCAGCGTGGCGCCCGGCTGCGCCCTGAGCATCGAGGGCGGCACCTCGGCTGGCTCCAATCTCTTTCACCGCTTCCAGAGCTTCGACACGCGCTCCAACGGCACCAATGCGCCGATCACCGGCGTGACCTTTCAGAACGGCAACGGCGCCGCGAACGTGATCGTGGGGGTGCTCTCCCCCACGCACATCAGCGTGCCGATCAATCTGCTGAACCAGGCCAGTCTGTTCTGGCTGTCACCGGCCGGCATCACCATCTCAGGCAACGGCAGCTTCAGCAACGTCACCAACCTCACCCTCAGCACGGCCACCGGCCTGAGACTCACCGGCATCTCGGGCGCCACCCAGGTGTTCGATGTCGTCGAGACCACCTCGGCCCTCGGACTGGACGGCGACCCGGAGATCGGCCCGACCGGACTGGTCACCAGCACCTCGACACTGAGCCAACTGAATCCAGCCCTGACCAACAACGGTGACCTCGTCCTGCAGGGCGGCCTGCTCACCGTCGATCAGAGCCTGCTGCTCGATGCCCAGGGGGGCACGGTCCAGATCCAGGGCGGCACGATCAACGGCCCCGGCGTGCTCACGATCCCAGGCAGCAGCGTCTGGAGCGGCGGCACGATCACGGGCCTGGAAGCCTTCAACATCCCGTTCGACGCCGCCCTGACGCTGGCTGGCAACAACAAACAGCTTGGCGACACCATCTTCAACAACTCCGGCTCGATCGTCTGGACCTCGGGCAATCTCGTGCAGGTCGGCAACAGCGTCATCAACAACTCAGGCAGCATCGACCTGCAGGCAGACGTCAACATCGACAGCGCCAGTCCAACCAACACGTTCACCACTCAGCTCAACAACCTTCCCGAAGCCCTGCTGCTCAAATCAGGCGGTGCAGGAGGCGCCAACCTGGGCGGCAGCGGCACGGTCAACATCAACAATGAGGGCTTCATCCAGGTCAGCTCAGGCACCCTGACTTCGGCCTCCGGCAGCTTCACCCAGGCCGGCTCGATCAACGTGGGGCCTGGGGCCACGTTCGCCCGTCCCCAGGGCTTCACCAACCTCGAAAACAGCTTCCTCAGCGGCAGCGGCACGATCGCCGTCGGCAACACGGCAACGCTGACCAACCAAGGCATCATCGTCCCGGGCGGCACCGGCAACGCGGGAACGCTGAGCATCCAGGGCAACGTCAGCTTGAGCAGCACCAGCCAGCTGCTGATGGATGTGGGCGGCAGCGATTCGATCGGCGGCTCTGTTGGCTCCGACCAACTGAGCATCAGCGGCAGCGCCTCACTGGCCGGATCGCTGTTTGCCTTCCCGGCCAATGCGGTCGTTATCCCCGCCACGACTGTCAACCTGATCACGGCCAGCTCGATCACGGGAGGGTTCGATCCGGGCACCTCCAGCATTCCGCCCGGATTCACTGGCGCCATCGTCAACGCCGGCACCATCTATCGCCTCAGCGCTTCATTCATCAACTGCGCGGGCGTCTGCTGGGACGGCGGCGGCGGGGCCAACACCAACTGGGCGACGGCGGCCAACTGGACAGGCGATCTGCTGCCGACGTCCACCGATCTGGTGTATCTCGACCTCGTCGATGGCGCCGACGTCACCCTGACGGACAGTCGCAGCGTCGCCGCCCTGTTCTCGAGTGCCAACAACACGCTCAGCATCCTCAATGGCGGCAGCCTGGAGCTGGCCTCCAGCACCCTCGCCTCCCAGCTCGACGGCGGACTCAGCATCGTCTCCGGGGGGTCGCTGCGCAGCAACGCCAACCTCACGATTCAGGGTGCCTACAGCCAGAGCGGCGGCAGCCTCAACAGCGATGGCGCCCTGACGATCCGACCCGCCGGCAGCCCCGTGCAGATCAGCGGCGCCAGCGTCACCGGGCGTGGCCTGACGATCCTCGGCCTTGGCAATGCCCAGCAGCCCAATGGTGTCACGGTCAGCGGCTCGCAGCTGAAGGCAGGGGTCGATGGCCTGTCGATCACCAGCAGCGGGGGCGGCATGCAGCTGGGCGGCACGCTGCAGTCCGACGCCACGGTCCTGCTGCAGTCCAGCCAGGGGGTGCGCCTCAGCAGCGGCACCCAGATCAGCGCCAGCGGCAGCGGCGATCCCCTGGTGGTCGTCACCGGGGCGGGGCCTTTCCTCAATGAAGCCGGCAGCGCGGCGTTCAGCATCAGTGGCGGCGGGCGCTGGCTCATCTACGCCGACACCCCCGCGGGCACCAGCCTGGGAGGCCTGCCCCTGAGCTTCAAGCAGTACGGCAAGAGCTTCGGCGCGAGTGTGCCGATCCTGGGTTCAGGAAATGGCCTGCTTTATGGCCTCAGCCCCGCCATCAGCGCCAGTCTGGTGAATGTCAGCAAGGTCTACGACGGCACCAGTGCCGCCCTGCTGTCAGCCGCCAATCTGCAGCTGAGCGGCGTGGTCGACAACGACGTGGTGGTCGTCAGCGCGACAGGCAATTACATCAGCGGCGGCACCAGTCCGATCCTCAATCCCCTGCCGAAGGATGTCGGCACCGACAAGCTGGTCGCCGCCAACGCCAGCCTGGCTTCGGCGACCTCAAGCCTCGAGCAGGGCTCGGTGCCTGTCTATGGCTACCAGCTGAACAGCAGCGGGCTCAGCAGCAACAGCGGCGCGATCACCCCGCTCGATGTAGCGCTCAGCGGTCTCACGGCGCTGGAGCGGAGCTACGACGCCAGCATCAACGCGCCGCTGAGCGGCACCGCCTCGGTGGCGACGCTGGCCGGAGACGCCGTGAGCCTGGTGGGCACACCGATCGGCAGCTTCGCCGATCCCAACGTCGGCACCGGCAAGCCCGTCAGCATCAGCGGCGTCAGCCTGAGCGGCCCGGATGCGGCCAACTACAGCCTCGTGCTTCCCAGCCAGCTGACGGCAGCGATCACCCCGCTGGGTCTCTCCGCCGGGTTCACCGCCGCGGACAAGGTGTACGACGGCAACACCACCGCCGTGATCACCTCCCGCAGCCTCAGCGGTGTCATCAGCGGCGACGCCGTCAGCCTCAGCGGCGGCAGCGCCTCCTTCGCCGATCGCAACGTCGCCGCTGCCAAGCCCGTCAGCGCCTCCGGCTTCAGCCTCAGCGGCGCCGATGCCGGCAACTATTCGCTCTCCGGGGGCGTCGCCGAGGCGTTCGCCTCGATCACGCCCCTGAGCATCTCCGCCGGGTTCACCGCCGCGGACAAGGTGTACGACGGCAACACCACCGCCGTGATCACCTCCCGCAGCCTCAGCGGTGTCATCAGCGGCGACGCCGTCAGCCTCAGCGGCGGCAGCGCCTCCTTCGCCGATCGCAACGTCGCCGCTGCCAAGCCCGTCAGCGCCTCCGGCTTCAGCCTCAGCGGCGCCGATGCCGGCAACTACCGCCTCGCCAACAGCTCCGCCGAGTCCCTGGCTGCCATCCGCATCCGACCGCTGTCCACCTGGCAGTCCGGGAACGGTGGCAACTGGAGCGACGCCGCCAACTGGGATGCCCTGCCCGACGGCAACAACGTGTCCGCGGTGCTGATCCCCGCCGGCAGCGGCCCGGTGGTGTTCGACGCCGCCGTGGGCCCCACCGTCCTGCAGAGCCTCACCAATCAGGGCAGCCTCAGCCTCGAGGCCCCAGGCCTGGCGCTGGGCCAGCTGTTCAACAGCGGCGCCCTCAACCTGACGACGGACCTGAACCTCGCCGGTCTCGGCGGTCAGACCAGCTTCAGCCAGACCGGCGGCACGCTGGGGGGCCCCGCCTCCCTCAGCATCCTGAGCGGTTCCGGCAGCTGGAGCGGCGGCCTCTGGAGCGGCAGCGGCCAGGTGAGGCTGACCCCGGGCAGCAGCCTCACGATCGAAGCGACCGGCAGCCAGTGGGGCGGCCGCACCCTGGTGGTGCAGGCCGCCAGCGACACCGCACCGGCCGCGACGCTGACGATCAACGGCAGCAGCACGGCCAGTGCCGGCAGCAGCGCCATCGTCAACCGCGGCCTGACCAGGCTGAACGACGCCAGCCTCAGCCGTGAGGGCGGCTCGCTGCAGGTCGACAACCGTGGCGCCCTGATCAGCAACGGCTCCTCCAGGCTGGACGTCGCGCTGGTCAACAGCGGCGGATCCGTCCAGGTCGCCTCCGGATCCCTGCAGCTCAATGGCGGCGGCAGCGACAGCAACGGCAGCGTGCAGGTGACCGATGGCGCCGAGCTGGTCTGGGGCGGCGGCGATCACTCCCTGTTCGGCGGCACCGGCTTCAGCGGCAGCGGCAGTGGCCGCTTCCGGCTGGCCGGAGGGACGCTGACGGCGGCCACGGGCGTTCCGCTGCTGTTCGACGCGCCGCTCGTGGTGGAAGCCGGAACGCTCAGCGGCAGCGGCAGCCTCAGCGTCAACGGCGGCTACCGCCAGAGCGGCGGCCAGCTCAGCGGCTTCAGCAGCGTGACGCTCAACCAGCCGCAGGGCCTGCTGCAGATCAGCGGGACCGGCCGCAACACCGCCAGCATCGTCACCGCTCCCGGCGGTGCGATCACCCTGACGGCACCGGCCGGATCGATCGAGGTGAGCCGCACCGGCCTCGATGCCCGCGGCAGCGGCCCTGGCGGCAGCATCCTGTTCGAGGCGTCCGCATCGATCCTGATCGACAACGCCGCGCTGCTCACCTCAGGCAACCAGACCGGCGGCACGATCACCATCGGCAACGCCCTCAACCCGCCGGTCCTCACCACGATCCGCGGGTCCAATCTGATCGCCGATCCACCCGCCACCGGCGGTGTGATCAACATCTACGGCCAGACGATCGTGATCGATGGATCGACGCTGAATCTGTACGGCGAATCCGGCGGCGCCCTGGTCGCCGGCAACAACCAGACCTCCCAGCTGACGATCGACCCCGAGACACGCATCATCGCCGGCCCCGGAGCCACGCTCAGCTGCAACCCCAACCGCAACTGCGAGCAGGCCCGGATCGAGCGCATCGATCCGACACCAGCTCCGGCACCGCCGCCTTCACCCAAGCCGATCGAGCGGGCCCTGGCCGACCCCGCGGCGGCCGTGGCGCTGAACCAGGCGGTCAGCCAGACGCCGCTCAGCAACGATTCCCAGACCTCAAGTCAGGTGCAGCAACCGCCTGCGCCCCTGCTGGCGGCCATCAGCGGCAGCGGACGCAATCCCCTGGATGTGAGCCTGGATCAGGCCTCCTCGTTCAGCCCCGATCTGTTTGCCCAGCCGACGACCCGGCGGGGCGTCGCGACCGGGGCGGCGGGTCGTCCCGGCGATCCGCTGACCATCCAGCCGGACGGCAGCGGCGTGCCGTCGACCCCGCTGAGCGACAGGCCAGTGAGCAGCCTCAGCAGCACCGAAACACGCGCGAACTTCAGCAGCGGCACGGCCCAGGCGCAGCAGGACACCGCTCGGCGGCTCGGCCTTTCCGAGGCCGAACAGGACCCTCCCCCCAGCATCGAGGACCTCCAGAAAGCCATGCAGCAGATCACCGAATGGATGCGCTCGAAGCAGCAGGGCGCACCAGGCCAAGAGCGCCGTTGCGGTGGGGAGGGCCAGCCGAAATGTCCTTCCTGATGAGCTCCCCTGTCCGGTCGGCGCCGGGACGCCGGGGCTGGCGGCGGTCGCTGCTGGGCGCAGTGCTGCTGCTGAGCGCTGGGCTGGCCGTGCCGAGCCTGGCTCAGCCCGCCGGGACACCTGACGGCGCCACACCGGCTTCACCGGCCTCGGTGTTCAGGCCGGCTCGCTACACACCAGCGATCCTGCGACTCAGCTTCAGCACCGCGGCTCCGGCCCCGGCTGGCGGCACCAGCCAGGCTCCCGGCGCAGCGAGCTTTCTGGATCTGACGCTGCTGCCGCTGCAGGGGGATCCGATCGGCAGGCGGGTGCCGATCAGCACCGCCGAGTTCGCGGGGCTGCTGCGCGATCTGTACGCCCAGCTGTCACGCCAGGATTCTCTGGACGTGGGCAATCCCCAGGCGCCCGCCCGGCTGCTGCACAGCCTGCTGATCGCGCCGCTCGTCCCCGACCTCGAGCGCCTGGGGGTGACCACCCTGCTGGTCAGCGCCGATCCGGGACTGCAGGCCGTGCCGCTGGCCGCCCTGCACGACGGCAACCGCTTCTTCGGGGAGCGCTACGCCTTCGCCCTCACCCCCTCGATCGGGCTCACCTCCCTGAGCCTTCCGGTCAATCTGTCGGATGCCCGCCGGATCGGAGCGGGCGCCTCCAGCTTCGACGGTCTGGCGCCGCTGCCGCTGGTGCCCCAGGAGCTGCAACGGGTGGCGGGCAGCCAGGCCGACACCTACCTGAACCGGTCGTTCACACCATCGGTGCTGCTCGACACGGTGGGCGACACCAACGTCAGACGCGTGCACGTGGCCACGCATGCCGAGTTTCTGCCGGGCGGCCCCAGCAAGGCCAAGCTGTTCACCGGCACCGAACCGTTCACGCTGAGCCGCTTCTCACAGCTGCGTCAGCGACGCAGCGGTCAGCCCCTTGACCTGATCGCCCTGAGCGCCTGCCGCACGGCTCTGGGCGACAAGGACAGCGAACTGGGCTTCGCGGGCCTGGCACTGCAGGCGGGCTCGCGCAGCGCCATCGGCACCCTCTGGTACGTCGATGACGTGGCGACCTCGGCCTTCTTCGTGCAGTTCTACCGCTATCTCGACGCCGGCCTGCCCAAGGCCGAGGCGCTGCAGGCCACCCGCCTGGCCATGGCCCAGGGGCAGATGACACTGCAGGGCAACAGGATCATCGGCCCGGGCGGCGAGGTGCTGCTCGACGCTCTGACCCCCACCCAGCAGCAGCGCGTGCGCGGCGGCCTGAGCCATCCGTTCTTCTGGAGCGGCATCACGCTGCTGGGAACGCCCTGGT
>CAYNGR010000004.1:23058-43609 GCA_964396755.1 uncultured Cyanobium sp.
CAGTTGACGGTGTCGCCGATCAGGGCGTACTCGACCCGTTCGCTGCTGCCCATCGACCCCGCCAGCACATCACCGGAATGGATTCCGACACGCATCCGCATGGTCGGCCAGCCCTGGGAGGCCAGAGAAGCGTTGAGGGCGGGCAGGGCCGCCTGAATCTGCAGCGCCGCCGCGATCGCCGCCGCGGCATCCCGCTCGGGACCTTCCCCCAACGGAGCGCCGAAAACAGCCATCAGACCATCCCCGGTGAACTTGTTGACCATGCCGCCGCGGCTGGTGATGGCCGGCACGCACACCGCCATCGCCTTGTTCAGCCAGGCGAGCAGATCGCGGGGGCAGAGCCCCTCGGAGACGGTGGTGAAATCGGCCAGATCGGAGAACAGGATCGTGACGGGAAGCTGACGCCCTTCGAAGCGGCCATCACTCAGCAGCGTCTCCCGCTGGCTCCACAACTGGCGCGCCACAGCAGGCGAAGTGGTCTGTCCTAGCAGCTTCTCGAACTGCTGGCGCTGCTGCTGGCTGATCACGCCGCGTCGCAGCCAGGCCGCTGAAGCCATCAAGGTCATGCCGGCCAGGGGCTCGCTCAGACCGAGCCAGACGCGCTCCCGCGCCAGCAGACCGACGCCGACCGCCAGCAGCAGCAGCAGCGTGCCGGACACGACCAGCAGGCTGCCCCGCAGACCGCGCAGACCCTCACCCAGAGCGATGCCCAGCACCATCGTGAAGACGAGCAGAGCCGTCTCACTCCAGGGCGGCAGGGTGCGCAGACGCAGCCCATCGTCACCGCGCGAACGCTCCAGCAGAGCGGCGAGCCGCAGGGCATGCAGCTCGACTCCAGGCACCTGCAGCTGGCTGGCGCCGCGGCTGAAGGCGCTATGGGGGACATCGAACAGATCGCGCAGACTGGGGGCAGTGCTGCCGATCAAGACAACACGGCCGCGGATCTGGCCGGCTGGCACCCGGCCCGCGCTGAGCAGATCGCTGAGGCTCCAGCTGGTGAAGCTGTCCAGCTGACGGAAGGTCAGCAGCTGCTGGTAACCAGCGGCATCGAGCCCGGTGTACCCGCCGGACGAGGGTTCGAGCCACGGCCCCGGCGCCCGACCGGACTCGAGTTCTCGTCGTAGGCGATCGCTGCCGAAGCCGACTTCCAGCAGTCGCAGCGGGAAGGAGACAGTGGCCTCATCCTGGCCACTGACATGCACCAGGTCGCGGCGCACGACGCCATCGGCATCGACGACCAGATCATTGAAGCCCCAGCGACGACGGGGTGTGCCGGGAACCGCCTCGATACCCTCGGCGACATTGAAGATTGACACCAGCCGCGGTTCGCGGCTGAACCGATCGCGCAGGCATTGCTGATCGGGGCCGACTCCGCGGTCACGGTAGATGTCAAGACCGACCGCAACGGCACCATCGGCAAGCAAGCGGTCGATGGCCCTGCAGAACAAACTGTCATCGATGGGCCAACCGAAACGATCGATGTCCGCCTCGTCGATGCCGACGATGGCGATGGGCAGCGACGCGGCACTGGGAGCCGGCCGCAGCGTGGTCACCAGGTCGTACAAGCGAAGGTTCAGGGACTCAGCAACGCCGCTACGAAGCAGGGCCATCAGGGCAAGGGCGGCGACTCCATAGGGGGCGAGCAGCGACAGCATCCATCGGGACCGCCTTGGCAGGGCGGTTCTCAACAGTCGAGGCAAACGCCGTGGACTGTCAGTGCTGCTGGCAGGGGGGGGCGCAGCCATGGGTGCGGTGAGCAGCGAAGACGGAGTGAGAACACGACGACAGTGAACCGATCGACGTCAGCGCGTGGATCGGAACATGCCAGCGTGCACATGAAGTATGCAGACGACGCCGGTGCAGCGGAAAAACGGCTCGGACCAGGCAACGAGAACGACTTCTGAGGACGGCGACTGAGGACGCCCACTGAGGACGACGTCTACTGATGCCATCAGCGACAGCGGGGACAAAGGACAACTGGCTCGGACGGCCGAGAGCAGCGACGGCTGACCCGGCCACAACCTTGGGCTGACGGACAAGCAACACCACCGTCAGTCGGTAAGCAAGCCTTGTGGCAGCGTTCACGATTCGCGCCAAGCCTGGCGTGGAGTGGACCGCGGACCCTCACGGAAAGGCGCCGCCGGAAGGGTCCGGCGGCGCACAGATGCCTATGAGCAGGCCTCAGGAAGGGAGATGCCCCGAGGCAGTCTCAGGCGAGCAGCCCTGAACTGACATTGACGGCAAAGGTCATGTCGTTGTAGTCCTGATCGCCACCACCCCAGAGGTCTTCCGCCTGGAACGCGTTGCCGGAGAGGCGGAAATGGTCAAAGCCATCGGCGTTGGCGTCCTGGAAGGTGAAGAAGGCATGGGAGCGTCCATCCCCGCTGCCTGAGTGATCCGCGAGGTAGGACTCAACGGTGCCATTGGTGATGATGTACGCAGCCAGGATCACGCCACCGTCGAGGGTGGTGGACAGACTCTGACGGGTGACAGTGTCACCGCCCGAAGAGACGGCCTCACCACGATTGAAGGACAGCACTGTGTTGGCCAAAGCCGCTTCGACGTAGCCCTCGTCCCCAGGCCGTAGACCATCGATGAGACCGGTGACGTCATCAACACGAAAGACACCGATGGTGTTGTCGAAGTCGGCTTCACTGAACACCTGAAGCTCGACCTGCACCGGAGCCTTGGCATAGGCCGTCAGATTCAGAAACTCGGCGTCAGCCTGTTCACGCACGACCGGTTTATCACGGTTGGGGACATAGGCGGTGGGCAGCAGATCGGTTCCCGTGAAAGCAGCCGTGGTGATGGTGGTGTCAAACATGCCCTCCACAGAACTCACCAGTCCATCTCTCGCGGTCAGCATGATTTCAGTCTGGATGTCGTAACCGATGCGCTGGTCGACCGAGGTTCGCTGCTCAAAGGTATTGACAACGAGGCGATCACCTTTGACGAACCACTCCTCCTGATCAAAGGTGCGCGGCCTGGAACCGGCAAACTGTGTCACGAAGTTGTCCACCAGCTCGTCTCCACCAGTGACAATCTCGTCGGTCGCAAAATCCAGGTAGCGAGGGTCGCCGGAGAACTTGAAGGCGACATCATCGGTCACGGTGGACCTCAGCGGCGAAAAATCAGGAAGCGTTGTTGTATCGTCAAGAGGAATAAGCTTGATGGCTGCATCAATGCCGGCGAAGGTTCCGAAGAAACCAAAGCCGGCGTTGATCGTCTCCTCAGCAGTCACCGTGCTGTCACGACCAGGATCAACGACAGCTGCAAGGTTCGGATTGGCGATCAGGGGACCACCGATGGCCGTCAGAGCCTGCAGTGGAATATAGGCGTCATAATAGAATTTGACATCCTGAATAAGCCCATCGTCACTCACACTCAACAAGGCAAGCGTGTCCTGTCGGTACTGCAGACCCGTCTCCACCGCGGTGTGGTATTCATCGAACAGCACGGCGACACGGTTGTCCTGAGGAACCAGGGGATCCGCCAGGGTGAAGTCAATGGCGTAGCTGGTGGGAATGATCTCGTCGACAACAACGCTGCTGTTGCGCGTAGCACTTGTCAGGCCCTGAATGGCATCACGAATGCCTTGTTGTCCGCGAAACTGGCCAAAGTAGGCCGTCGCTCCAGGTTTGCCGCTGAACGTGATGGTTACTTCCTGTGTAGCATCATAGGGATCGCGCGGATCATCAACCAGGGTATCCAGAAAGACGTCAAGCGTGTCGGAGATGTCGTCCGTGTCAGTCAGAACACCGCTGTAGGCAGCAAAGAAGGTCTCGGCTGCCTGGGAAAGAAGCTGCTCGCTTGGCATGAATGGGCACAGAGGAAGTGGGCGGATCGAGCAAACGACCCTCATCCACTGAGTGAATGAAGCAACAATTTAGAACAAAGCTTTTCCAGTGCTGACAAAACCTAACCTTCATCACAGAATCTCCACAGAGCTGGCCAGAAGAGAGGCGGGTGAAATCAGCCGCTACAGCTGCCGAAGCATCCGCGATCAGACTATGCCAGGGGGACACGTGATCAAGGACACAGGGAAAAGCTGGCGACACGGAAGACAAGCAAGCCAAGAAACGGCATCGCAACGCGAGGAAACGACACAGCGACAGCCCACATCCAGTCAGCGTCAGCGATATGGGGTCGAGGCGTTGCCACGAACCAGGACTGAACGGAACCAACCAAAGCGGATGGGCCGGTATCTGGAGTTGCAGTGCATGGCCAGAAAGGCATCAGCACTCTGCCCCCCAGAACAGAACCACCCGCTCGGAATCCGCACAGCACGGTACAAGGCGCTCTGCCATGCTGCGTCCTGGGCGCCAACGAAGGCAAAGTGAACGACAGACCAGGGGGCACACAGACTGGTTGCGGATCTGCGTTGACCGCCGGACGGCACAGGACGGCTGCGAGTCTGAACAGCATGCACCCGCCTGGAAGCAAGCAGATTGCTAGAGAAAGAGCGAAAACAGGTCGACCGCACACATCAGGGAACGTGTGCGCAACGAAGACTGATGAACAGCTCAGCCTGCATCTCCTGAGAGGCCGAATCCGAAACTCAAACAGAGCTGGGCAAGGGGTCGCCGAGAGGAAGGCGGGGCGACCCCAAGACAGGCAGATCAGGCGAGGCTGCCGGAGGAGACGTTGACAGCGAAGGTCATGTCATTGAAATCCTGGTCACCACCACCCCACAGATCCTCAACCTGGAAGGAGTTACCAGCCAGCCGGAAGTGGTCGAAACCATCGGAGTTGGCCGAGGTGAATGTGAAGAAAGCATTCGGGCTGCCCTCCTCACGCAGGTTGCCGGGATTCGCCTCGAGGAAGGATTCAACAGTGCCATCCGTGATGATATAGGCAGCGAGAATCGCCCCTCCATCCACGGTGGTCGACAGGCTCTGGCGGGTGACACTGGGGCTGCCTGAGGCACCCGATTCCCCTCGGTTGAACGAAAGGACGGTGTTCGCGAAGGCGGCCTCAAAGTAACCCTCGTCGCCGGGACGGAGACCATCGATCAGGCCGGTGATGTCGTCGACACGGAACACACCGATGCTGTTGTTGTAGACCGCTTCGCTGAAGACCTGCAGCTCAACCTGCACCGGCGCATCGGCAAAGGCCGTCAAGTTGAGGAACTCAGCATCACCCTGCTCGCGAACAACGGGCTTCTCGGAATTCGGGACGTAGGAGGTGGGGAAGGGGTCGCTGGCGGTGAACGCCGTGGTGGTGATCGCGCTGTCAAACATGCCCTGGACAGAGCCGATCAGCCCATCCTTGGCGGTCAGCAGGATCTCGACCTGGACGTCATAACCCTGGCGGGTGGGCACCGCCGTGCGCTGCTCAAAAGTGTTGGCGAGCAGGCGGTCACCACTGACGAACCACTCCTGCATGTCGAAGGTGCGAGGCCTTGAGTCGGAGAATTGCTCCAGGAAGGTCTGCTCGACGGCCTCCTTGCCAACGCGAATTTCATCATCCGCGAACGGAAGGAAGGCAGGATCACCCGCGAAGGAAACGACGACATCATCCGTGACCGTGGAGAGCAGGGGGGTGAAGTCCGGCTTGGTGAGGCTGTCATCGGGCGGGATCAACTTCGCGGCTGCGTCGATGCCAGCGAAGGTGCCGAAAAAGCCAAAGCCGGCATTGATCGTCTCTTCGATTGTTGTGGAGACATCGCGCCGAGGCTCGAGCACGATGTCAATGTCCGGATTGACGATCAGCGGGACATCGCCGATGAACGCCTGCATCGGAACATAGGAATCATAGTAAAACTGAACATCGGAGATCTTGCCGTCATCCTCGACCGTCAGCAGCGCCACGCTGTCCAGCCTGTATTGAAGGCCCGTCTCGACCGCGGTGTGCACCTCCTCAAACAGAACGGCCACGCGATTCGCCTGGGGTACCAGGGGCGAGCCAGGCAACAGACTGAAGTCAACGAGAAAGCTTGTGGCAAGGATCTCCTCCACCTGCAAGCTATTGGTGTTGGTGGTCTGCACCAGCCCGGTGAATGCATTCCGAAGGCCCTGGTCGCCACGGAACTCGCCAAAGAAGGGTGTCGCCCCCGGCTTGCCTGCGTACTTGACGAAAGGCTCGAGCGCAGCATCGTATGGGTCAGTCGGCTCGTCCACGAACGTGCCGATCAGAGCATCGAGGGTATCGCCAATATCGTCTGTGTCCGTCAATAAGCCTTGATAGGCTGCAAAGAAGTCTTCGGCCGCTTGAGTCAGAATCAGTTCGCTGGCCATGGTGATGAAGCGGGGTGTCAGGAGAGCATGAGCGAGTCGACGCCGCGACCCAGCCATCCATAAGGCGAATGGTTAGCCGAGTCTAAGCACAAGTCCAAACGCTGCAACCCCCTTCTTTACATGATGTGGCTGTATCGGGACACACGCAGATTCAGCACAGATTCACCACAAACTGCGGCAGACTGGTCGCAGCAGCCTGATCAGAAGATGCTCATGCCGGGGCAAAAGCATCAGAAGTTAACAGAAAGACCAAGATTGAAGAGATGCTGACTGGAACTGTCGTTGGGCGCAAAGGCAGCCGTTGTGGTTCCGAGGTTGACATAGGTGTAACCAAGACTGAGGTTGGCGTTGACGACGTCACTCGACAGGAACGGAAGCCGCAGGGTGAACTGGGGGCCGACGGAGAAATATCCGTAGGTGGACCCTGCAAAGAACTCACTGCCAAGCCCGACGCGGATGGGCAGGGCGATGTTCAACGGTGACGGACCGCCAGCGCCAAGGGTGATATTCGGTGTGACACCCGGCTCATACAGGAACGAGCCCGACTGAAGACCGATGTGCCCAGCGGCCGGGATAGAGTAGACAAGCACAAACTGAGGCTTGAGCGTAAAGTTCTTGGCGATAATATCAGTGTCGTCATAGAGGAAAATGGCACGCGCAAAGGCTCCCGCTCCATAGGCACCGGCAGGGGACACAAAGTTGGTGAGTGAGAGATTGACGTTGTAGCGACGCGCAAAGGTGGCGCTGACGCCAACAATCAGATCAGACTCGGTGAAATTGCGAAAGCCACTGGCGGGAGACGAAACGTTGGTGTTGCTGCTGAAATCGCTCCATGAAGTGACATAGCCAGTCAGATTGTTCAGGAAAGCATCGCTCTTGGCGTCCTGAACGAAGGAATATCGGAGGTTCAGATAGGCCTGAGTCGTCAGACCCTCGCCCTGAATGACGAGACCGTAGGAGAGATATTGAGACCGAAAGTCGAGACCAAAGGTGCCGCCGAATGCAGAGGGACGAACAGGCTCGACGGGCACAACCCCCTGAGACTGACCGCGAGTTCCGGGGAGGAACGTCGCCTGCAGTGCAGCTTCTCGCGCAGCCTGCACTTCGGCCAATTCGAGCTCGACCTCGTCGTCGTACATCTCTGCAGCAATGCCTGGCTGAACAGCCATGCTGGTGGCCATGCCAGCAACAAGCATCAAGCCGAGCCTCAGCCCGAAGCGTTGAACTCGTCGCGACAGGGAAACAATCAAGGGAGCCTGGGCGGTCACATACCGGCTGGAGAGGATCATCACGACAACGCTCAGAAGGTATAGCGTGCGCCAGTCTTCAAAACCCAGTTGCGAGCACCATTTGGCATCAGGGTTCCAAAGTCGGTGTTCTGGAAAAGGAAGGTGGACGTGTAGATGTACTGGGCACCAAGGAAAAACTCAGTCTGCTTTCCATAAAGGTAAGAGATACCCGCCTGAAGATTGAGAGTGGGCTGTGTATTGACGCCATTCAGCTCGCGATTGACGCCAATGGCCGGGAAGAAGCTGGGCTGCAACCCAGAGATCGTGCTGGTCATCAGACCCACACCGGCACCGATGTAGGGGCGGAAACGCCGCTCGAAACCGAAGCCGTTCAAATCATAGTAGACATTAAACGTGTACATATCCAGGCGAACATTGCCATTGGCATTAAACTGGGCGCCATTGGCACCAACCACACCGAGAACAGGGTCGACAACTGGCAGGGGGATTCCTGGCCGAATCTTGTCGACGCTGTTATTCATTGAGTCAAATTCGAAGCTGAATCGAAAGTTCCTGTCGTAGCGATAGCCCAACCCGACGCCGCCATAGAAGCCTGGATTAAAGATGAGATTGGTAATGCCATTCTCTCCCGCAAACTCACGCTGTTGCAGCCCGACCTCACCCTGCACATAGAGACCGTTCTTCGGGAGGGCAATTTTCTTGCCATCTCTGCTGAGCCGAGCAGCGTTGCGGAGCCGGATCAGCTCGGCCTCAAGCTGATTGATACGGTTGAGGATCTCGTCATCAGACAACGTCTCGGACGACGGCTGCACATCCTGCGAATCTCCAGACGTGGCTGCTGGGGCCTGACTGATCTGGCGGGCCTGGCCGACATCAGGCTGGACAACCTGGGATGAAGGTGACTGGAGAGTCAGGGAGGAGGCACGATCGTCGGCACTGGCAGGAACAGCCACGAGAGAGGCGAGCAAGAGCAATGCTGCACGCATCTGAAAGCCAGGAAAGTTGATGTATTCTTGAGGAAACGCTCGGAAGTGCATGGGGAACTGTGACAGTTGCCATGGCGCCCGTGAACGGCACATCGATCGGTAGCCACGGAAACAGAACGTCCGGGCGAGCAGATGCCGCTCCCGCAATGGTGACGGGAAGCACAACTCAGCCGCCAGCAAGAAGGCCTATGCCAACGACGCGCAGGCATGACTGAGGCCTGCGAAGCCATCGATCACATCAGCAGCACCAGGTTGCCAGAGGCAGCTGGCGGCTGTAGGTTTTTAGCGTGGGTATCAGATGATCAGAATGTCCATGAAATACCGGCTTCTTGGGCGCTCGGGACTACGCGTTTCTGAGCTGGGACTGGGATGCGGCACAATCGGCACAAACTGGGGCCCACTGGGCTCCGACAAGCAAGAGTCGTTCAAGATTCTTGAGGCCTTCGCCAACGCCGGCGGCAATTTCCTGGACACGTCAAACCGCTATCAGGAATCCCAGTCGGAGCAGTGGCTAGGTGAGTTCGTGCACTCAGAGCGCGATTATTACGTCATCGGCACAAAATTCAGCCTTGGCGATGGAGCCGCCGATTTCAATGGGCTGGGCAGGACCACAAATCAGGCAGACCCCAACAATCGCGGCAATCATCGCAAGAATCTGCGCCGCTCCGTGGAAGCCAGCCTGCGGCGCCTGAAGACGGATTATCTGGACCTGCTGTGGCTGCACATCTGGGACTACTCCACCCCATTTGAAGAGATCGTTCTGACCATCGCCGACCTGACTCGGGAAGGGAAGATTCTGTATGCCGGACTGTCTAGCGTACCGGCATGGGAGGTGGCTCGCATGAACACCTATGCCGATCAGCATGCTCTGCCAGCCTTCATTGCACTGCAGAATGAATGGAGCCTGGTGGAGCGATCGCATGAGCCCGAGTACATCCCCATGTGCAGGGCTCTCGATCTCGGCATGGTCTGCTGGTCTCCCCTGGCTGGCGGCATGGTCTCCGGCAAATACAACAAGCCGCCACTAGCCGCTGGCATGCCACATCGACTGATTCCGCATGTGGAGGACAAGAGTCAGTTCTGGTACGCCACAACCAAACGAAACCTCAGCATCATGGAGGAGCTCCTGCCACGCTTCTCCGCCATCGGAGAACCTGCCACAGCAATCGCGCTGAGATGGCTGATGCAACAGCGTCAGGTGGTGTCCGTGCCGATCTTCTCTGTCCGCACCCTGGATCAGTTGAATCAGGCGATGCGCGCCACGGAGTTTGAGCTCAGCGACGAAGACATGCACTTCATCGATCAAGCCACCAAGCCCGCCATCGCACCACCAATCGCTGAATACGGCGCCTACCCCTATCCAATGCTGGAGTTCGGCAGCCCTGCCCTGCCCAACTTCTTCTCACGCGCACTCTTGTATGGAGACACTGAGCCGATGATCATCAACCACCGCACACCACATCCCTACAAATACTCGCCCTCCCCCTGAGGCGGAAACCAGGGCGGGGCCAGACCCTGCCACGCCAGCCAGAAGCGCAGGGGTCTGCTCAACACCGAGGCATGGGCGGATCCTCTGACGCGCGGAGTCGCGAGCCAGAGGACAGGAGTGTCGCCTCGCTCAACCCGCCAGCTGAGCCGCGATGGTGTCTGCGGCGATGCTGGCCATGGCGAACACCGCGGCCTGCGGATTGCCGCTCGGCAAGGTGGGCAGGATGGAGGCATCGGCGACGAACAGATTGCTGGTGCCGCGCAGCCGGAAATCAGGGGAGCAGGCGCTGTGCTCCGGATCGCGCCCCATCGCGCAGGAGCCGACCGGATGCCAGATCGTCTGGGCATTGCGGCGCAGATAAGTGGCCGTGTCGATCGACCCTGGGCAAAGCTCCTGGCTGCAGAACGGCCGCATCGCCTCCGTGCCGGCCAGCTCTCGCACCATCTCCACTGCCTTGACGTAGACCTCGAGGTCGTGGGGGTCGCAGAGATATGCCGGATCAATCCCAAAGCCGTGCTCCAGGGTGGGACCCAACGGGTAGACCGAGCCGCGGCTGCGCGGACGCACCAGAATCGGCACGAAGATGACGCTGTAGGCAGGCGGTGGCGACGGCAGGAACTCCGGAGCGATGAAGCCGTCGATGCCGGCGGAGAAATTGATCTGAACGTCAGGCTCAGGCCCGTCCTGCAATCCAGAGCGACGGAACAGAGCTGCCTCACACAGGAAGTCCGTGCGCCCGGGATCGACACTGCTGGCGAAGCCAACCAGCGCCCGCATGTGATCGCTGAGATCGACACCGACACGCGGATTGGCCACCTTGCAGGGAATCGAAGCCGCAGCCAACCGGGCAGGATCACCGATCCCAGAGGCCATCAACAGCGAGGGCGTCAGGAAGGCACCGGCAGCCACCACGACATGGTCTGCCGTCAGCTGGCGACCATCCCTGAGCCGCACGGAGACGACCCGATCCCCATCCAGGATCAGGTCCTGAACCTCGGCCTGACACTGCACGCTCAGGTTGGCGGGGAGGGGCTGCTCGAGAAAAGCACGCACCATGCTGCAGCGCAGTCCATCACGGCCGAGGTTCAGCTGCATCAAACCGGCCGCATTCGCCTGGGGGCCTGTGTTGAAATCCGTCAACCTGGCTCCGACCTGCCCGCACCCCTGCAGAAAGGCGAGCGATGCGCTGCTGGGATTCGGCACCGTGCGGATCTGGATCGGACCGTCCATGCCGCGCTCAGAGGAGTCAAAACCGGCATCAAGACAGGATTCCAGATGCTGAAAGGTCGACTGGTAGCGATCCGGGCTCCAGGCCGGGTGGTGGCCGGAGAGACGATGCCACTCCTGAACGACAGCCGCATCACCGCGGACGTACATCATGGCGTTCACAGATGTGCCTCCCCCCAGCACCTTGCCCTGGGTGAGCGGCACGGAACGCCCCTCAAGACCGCCCTGTGGAACGGTGCTGAGCTGCCAGTTGGAGGCAGGCGCCCACGTCCGCAGCACGCTGGCGATGTCGGACTGAATGAACGGCGCCCCGCGACCATCACCGCCCGCCTCAAGCAGGCTGATCTGGGCCTGGGGCAGGAGTTCGGCCAGCCTGCGCGCCAGCACACAGCCGGCACCGCCGCCACCGATGATCAGAACGGAGGCATGGGTCGGTGAGGAAGTCAGATCGGTCATGGGCTTCAGGATCTGTCGACAGGTGCAACGGATCGAAGGGGGTGCCGCAGACCGTCGATCCAGGGCAGACAGTCTTCTGCCGACTCGCGGTCTGCGGATCCGTCCGATTCAGGCCAGCACGAACGTAGGCACGAACGCTGGGCCTGGCCGCCAGCTTCAGGAAACGTCAAGGCCGCGCCAGACCCGAGCAAACCACAATCCTGTCGGGGTTGCGTCGCCGTGATGACAACAGACGGCGCGACGCGAGCAGTTCCTGGGCGGGGAGTCGACCACCCTCAGGGGCGCCATGCGCAGCAACCAGGGTCGAGCGGGTGAGCCGCATCGGTCCATGTGAGGAAGCGACGATGAACGAGGGATTGGCAGACAAAGGCGAGCGACAGAGATAAGGTGCCGATGGTGGTTTTCGAGCGAGACACATGCTGGAGTTTCCTCATCACAATCCAGATCGCCTGCTTGCATCGTCAATCGGAGCGGTATCTGTGCTGGGCACGCTCCATCATCACCGCGATCGCTGGAATCCATTTGCCCCTGGCAATGCCATGCAACAGGCCTCTCAGGCAGAGAGCTGGCTGCGCTGGTTCAGCCTGGACCCGAGCGGCGGCAGGCATGGTGATGGGATCTACACCATCCGCTTCATCCTGAATCACAACCCACGCAGACCGCTGAAACTGAAAACGTGGCAGCCCCCTGAAACAACTGAAACCACAGGCAGCGAAGCGCGAACTGAGCTGAAGGCTCGGCTGCAGGAAGATCCCCTCGGCAGAGGGTGCGACAACCTCAGTTTTCGTGTGCACAAGCTCTGCACGGTTTGCATTCGCGTGGATCCCCTCCGCGGCGAAGCGATTCTGAGCAGCGATGTGGACACGGCTCTGAGCCCGGTGCAAGCGGAAACGAGCTATGAGCTGAATGGCTTCATCTGGGATGAACTCGACGCCTTCGCAAAGTTCGATGAGCGCAGGCCTGGTCGTTCGTTACAGCGTCTCGATGCAGATCACTGGCAGATCAGTGTGCCGCTGCGCCGCGACGGTGGCATCGACTTCCGCCATGACGGGGTGTATCAGTTCCTGATCTCACGCAATGGCGATGAGGATCAGGGCCTCGCCGCCATCAATTCCGATGCTGACGGCAACAGCCTCGAGCTGGTGGCCGGCAGTGGCTTTGGCAGCAGTCACGGAACCTGCCAACACTCGGCACCCACCATCCGGGTCAGCGAGGACGGCAAGCATGTCTTCAACCTGTTCAGAAAGGGCGACAGCTATCGCCTCTCGGTTCAGAGCCCCGCCGGGCAGCCGCTGCCGTTCTGCAATCACGGCGCCACGACGATGCAGCTGCTGGGCACGGTCTTCAGCGCGGACAGCTTTGATCCGACGCAGGCGCAGGCGACGATGCATGCCGATGCCGGCGGCCAACGCTTCTACAGCGAGATCTCACTGCAGGAGGGCACCTACAGCATCAACTTTGCGATCGGCAACGAGCTGTTTCTCGACACCATGGGCCTCGGCTGCTGGCTGGACCACGACGGCCCCGGTCTGCGGGGGATCGGCTGGCACGGCAAACCCAACGAGGTCAACATCCTGTTCAAGGTGAAGCGTGCCGGGTTGTATGGCATTCACTACGACCGCAGCACGGACCAGTTCGGAATCGACCCGCTGACCGTTGCGGCGCCATTTGCCGCCAAGCCGCTCGAAGCCGTGACGGGCATCAGCTCACTGTCTCTGGTCGGCAATTTCGAAGCGCCGCTGGCCAGCTGGCAGCCTCAGTCAGATGCCAATCTAATGAGTGATCTCGGCGGCCTGCGCTTTGAGAAGCTCGTGCAGCTGCAGGCCGAGATGACCTACGAGTTCAAGTTTGTAGCCAATCGCACCAACTGGCTGCTGGTGTTTGCCGATTATGAGTTTGATGGCTTCGGCCTGTCCTACGAGCCGCCCGAGAATCCACGCCCCTTCGACAGCAAGCTGTCCGAACTCAAGCGCCATGGCCACCTGACCACCCATGGAAACCCACCCGCCATCAGCTTTCGACCGCTTCAAAGCGGCTGGCATCGCTTTGCTGTGGATCTGAACACCGGCGCCTATGCGATCACGGCCGTGATGACTTGAATGAACAATGACAGATCAGAAACGATCCAGCGCAGGCACCAGCTTGTGACGCGTCTGCTGGAATGATCCGGAAACGACTCGCTGTCACAGCGATGACGACTGTGGTGACAACCTGACAATCAGGAATGATGTGAAGTTTTGTAGTCGGCCGAGCCCGGACCCGGACCCATGCCTACGCTGGAAAAGTCCAGGAACTTTTTTCTTTGCATTCTTTCGCGGGTGATCTGAGCCACTCTTCAGATTTAGGGCTCTTCTGATCATGGCAAGCCCCTCCGGGATCCAAACACCCAAGCGGGACGAGGATCACGCACCGATTCGCGCTTCCGCGAGCCGGGGAGGGAAAGCCAGGATCAGCGAACAACCAGGGAAAAACGCCGTTCCTCTCTTCATTCATCATGGCCAAAAGAATTCTTGTCGTCCTGTCTGAATGGGGCTACTGGGGCGAAGAGCTTGTCGGCCCCTATGACGTCCTCAAGGCGGCAGGCTACAGCTTTGATTTCATGACGGCCCACGGACGCAAGCCGCCCGCTCTGCCGCCAAGCATGGATGAGAGTTATGTCGACCCGCCACTGGGCAAATGCGTGACCTCGGCGCATTTCGCACGGCGCACGCGCGAAATCGACGGCTCCGATCTGCTGAACAATCCAATCAGCCTGGAGAAGGAGCTGCCCTTCATGCCCTACTTCAACAGCGAGAACTTCGGGCACAGGCTGGAGGAGTTCTACAACCTGCGCGAGGAGTTCTGGACCAAGTTCGTCGACCCCTATGACGCCCTGCTGCTCCCCGGTGGCAGCGGCCCGATGGTGGACATGGTCAACAATGAGAGGCTTCACAATCTCATTCTCGGCTACGTCAATCGCAACAAGCTGATCGCGGCCGAATGCTATTGCGTCACCTGCCTCGCCTTCGCGCGGGACTGGACGGACAGACGCAGCATCATCTCCGGCAAACACGTCACCGGCCACGCCAGGGAATACGACTACAAGGACGGCACCGGATTCGCTCAGATGTATGGCTACGACGATCAGCCGATGAACACCTCGGCCAACTTTGGCCCTCCCTTCTACCCGCTGGAATACATCCTGCGCGACGCCGTGGGGCCCAACGGCCAGTTCCACGGCGGGGTGGGGCACACGCTGTCGACCATCCTGGACTTCCCGTTCCTCACCGGACGATCAACCCAGGACTCCACCCTGGTGGGCGAGCTGATGGTGAAGTGCTTGGAACAGGGCCTCAAGCGCTACGGCTGGTGAGGTCAGCTGATGCGAGGTCATGAAGCCATTCTGAGGCAGTTTGCCGCCGACAATCTGCACTGCATGTTCGGCAATCCAGGCACAGTCGAACAGGGCTTCCTGGATGCCCTGTCCGTGGTGCCTGAAGTCCGCTACATCCTCACCCTGCAGGAATCGATCGCGGTGCTGTGCGCCGACGGCTATGCCCGGTCGCGACTCAAGCCGGCGCTGGTGCAGATTCACTCCAGCCCCGGCCTCGGCAATGCCATCGGCAACCTGTACCAGGCCATGCGTGGCAACAGCCCGCTGGTGGTGATCGGCGGCGATGCCGGCATCCGCTATCAGGCCATGGAGGCCCAGATGGCGGCCGATCTGGTGGCCATGGCCGAACCGGTGACCAAGTGGTCGGCGATGGTGCAGCACCCCTCCAGCCTGCTGCGCATGCTCAGGCGGGCGATCAAGGTGGCGGCCACGCCACCCTGTGGTCCGGTGTATCTGTGCGTCCCCCAGGACATCCTCGATGCCGAGATCAGCGAGGAGATCCATCCCACCCACATCCCCAGCCTGGCGGGCCAGGCCGATCCGGACACCGTGTCCTCGATCGCTGCGATGTTGCGGCAGGCCCACAACCCGATCGTCCTGATCGGCGATGGCGTGGCCTGGAATGAGGCGACGCAGGAGCTGCAGGGGCTGGCTGAATTGTGCGGAGCCAGAGTCTATCTGGCCGATGGAGGGGAGATCAACTTTCCCGAAGACCATCCGCTGTATTTCGGCAGCACCGGCCACATGTTCGGTGACAACAGCCTCAAGATCACCCGCGACTGCGATGTCTGCCTGGTGGTGGGCTGCTATCTGCTGCCGGAGGTCTTCCCGCACCTGGGCGACATCTTCAGCCCTGGCACCAAGGTGGCCCATCTGGATGACAATCCTGGCAACATCGCCAGGAATCACCGCACCGATGTGTCGGTCCTGGGCAACATCAGGACCCTGCTCGGGCAGTTGGTCGGCGAGCTGCGTCAGTCCGAGCCGGATCAGATGGCGCGATTCTCCGAACTGCGTCAGGCCAACGAACGGCGCAAGGCGGAGCTGCCCGACAGCGTGGCCGCGCTGTATGGCCTGGATCCCGAGATCAAGGATGAGGCTTACGACAACAAGACCCAGTTCATGGCGTCGGGCTACTTCTTCGAACGCCTCGCAGCGCTGCTCCCCAGCAACGCGATGCTTTTCGACGAGGCGCTGACCAACTCCCCACCGATCTCCCGCTACATCCCCGGCCGCGCCACCGGCGACAAGCTGTGGACGCGCGGAGGCTCTCTGGGTGTGGGCGTGCCCGGAGCGATCGGCATGAAACTGGCCCATCCCGATCGGGAGGTGATTGGCATCACCGGCGACGGCGGCTGCATGTACACCGTGCAGGCTCTCTGGACGGCAGCCCGCCACAACGTGGCAGCCAAGTTCATCGTCTGCCAGAACAGGTCCTATCGCTTGCTGCAGGCCAACATCAAGCAGTTCTGGCAGGAGCAGGGCATCCCTGCGCACGAGTTCCCGCTCTGCTTCGATCTCTCCGAGCCCGAGATCTCCTTCGAGGAACTCGCCAGGGGCATGGGGGTGGAAGGCGAGCGCGTCTGGAAGCCAAGCCAGGTGGAGCCGGCCATCCGCAGGATGCTGGCGTCGCCGCATCCCTATCTGATCAACCTCGTGCTCGAGGGCGATGTGCACCCCGAGCTGATCGGCATCCACTGCGGTCAATAACCGCCGCGGCGATCCCGAACCAGCCCAGCATCAGCCTTGGCTGTGGAGTCAGCACGATCGACACCGACCGCTTCAACGTTCCCCCCATCGCCATCCGACCATGTTCAGCCATCCTGAGATCTGGGCCTTCGCCTCCGCCTGGTATCAACTGCTCGACATCCACGCACCACTCGAGTGCTTCCGCAGCCTGCTCAGCGAGGATGTGCAGCTGGTGTTCCCCGAAGCCACCGTCCATGGCTTCGAGGGATACAGCGACTGGTACAACAAGGTGATCAACATCTTCTTCGATGAGATTCACACCCTGAAAGTCGCCGACATCGAATCTCAGAGCGATGATCGCTGCGTCGTTCATGTGGTGGTCAACTGGCAGGCCAGCATCTGGAATCCACCCGCTGCCACCAGCACCCTGCTGCACATGGATGCCGACCAGACCTGGCATGTCCGGCGTGTCGATGGGCGCCTTGTGGTCGAGAAATACGTGGTCAACTTCATGACCTATGAGCCCGGCTCCTGCAAGCTCTGAGCTCCGCCGCCAACCCTCTGCAGCTTGATCCCCACACCAGCCAAGACACCATGAAGAACGTTCCCCAGAGTGCCCTCGGTGACATGTATCGAGAGCACATTCGCCTGATTCTCGAGAAGGATATCGACGGGCTGCTCGATCAGTACTCCAAGGATGCCGTGCTGATCTCCAGCTTCGAGAAGGTGCCCAAATACTTCCGCGGTCACGAGGAGCTCAAGGAACATTTCAAAGGCATCCTTGGCATCGAGGGGCTCGAAACGGAGATCGCCTTCTGGGCCGAGACCGAATCACCCCGCACGCTGATGATCGTGGAGGCCATCACCCTCCAGGCCGGTGGAGGCGAAGCCAAAATGCGTTTTGCCGACAGCTGGGTCCTGGACGACGACGGTCGGATCAAGATCCACTTTGCTGGCATGACCCAGTACCCCGATGGTTCCGTTGCCTGACATTGACCATGCTGCAAATCGTCTCCCAACTGGCCATCACCTGCAAGGATCAGGACGCCACTGAAGCCTGGTACTGCAAGAACTTCGGCTTCCGTCGCGCCCGCGTCGCCGTCCTTCCGGACGGCAAGAAGATCGTGTTCATCAAGATGGCGGATGCCGCCTTCTACCTGGAACTGTTTCAGGCCGATCAGGATTCGCCGCTGCCAGAGGCACAGAACGACGGTCACACCTTCCCCGGCTTCCGGCATCTGGCCTTCAAGGTCAATGACGTCGATCAGAAACTGGCGGACATCGAAGGAGCAGAGATCACGCTTGGCCCGCTTGATTTCGATGACTACATTCCCGGCTGGCGAACGGTCTGGATTCGCGACCCCGATGGACGCATCATCGAAATCAGCCATGGCTTCCAGGACGAATAGAACATCGGCCTGACGACCGGTCTGCAGCGCCACCAGGAACAAGCTCCTGGTGGCGCTTTTTGCTGGAGGCGTGATCCCCTGTCTGGCTGGGCGGGCTCACGCCCGTGGGATGCCGAACGGCAGCCTCCACCGCTGCCTGGGGCAATGGCAGAGCTTTACGGGTGGGGGATGCACGGTGGGCGAGGTGCTGAGACGCCCGATCGATGAGACGCCCCATGGCCGGCGCGACAGCGGCCAGAGGTGGTGAGGCAAGCTGGCAGGGCGGCTGATCGGCAGCAGCGAGGGGCTACAACCTGACAGCCACCCCTCTCGCCGACGATGCCCGATCGCTGCGAACAAGCATCACCGCTCTCCGCTCTGCTGCATGGGGCGGCCCATCCCCAGCCGAGCGCTGCAGATCCTGCCGTCAGCGCACGCCCTCGTCAACGCGCCCGTGTGGCAACGATGCCCAGGCCCACCACCATGAAAAAAGCGGCCCCCGAAGGAGCCGCCGCAGAACAAGCACAGGAACGATCGCCAGAGCGATCGCCATCGATCACTTGACGGTGACCTTACCGCCGGCTTCTTCGATGGCCTTCTTGAGGGTCTCGGCGTCGGCCTTGCTGACACCTTCCTTGACAGCCTTGGGAGCGGCTTCCACGAGGGCCTTGGCTTCGCCCAGACCCAGGCCGGTGGCCTCGCGGACGGCCTTGAGGACCTTGATCTTGGCAGCGGCGTCGAAGCTCTCGAGGATGACGTCGAACTCGGTCTTCTCCTCAACAGCCTCAGCGGCAGCGGCAGGAGCAGCGGCCATGACGACGCCGGCGGAAGCGGCGGCGGAGACGCCGAAGGCCTCTTCGATCTGCTTGACGAGCTCGGAAGCTTCGAGCAGCGAGAGGGTCTTCAGTTGATCGAGGATCTTGTCAGTGGTAGCGGACATGATTGAGATTCAGCAACAGATTTGGATGAACAATGCGTCGAAGCGCCGGAGTGAGGCCTCAGGAGGCCTGACCCTCGCCTTCGGACACCTGCTTGAGGGCGCGGGCCAGGCCGGAGGGCACCTCGTTGATGCCCACAGCCACCTTGGTGGCCACGGCGTTGATCGCACCGGCGATCTGGGCCATGAGCACCTCCTTCGAGGGCAGATCCCCGATGGCCTTGATGTCGGCCTGGGACAGGAGCTTGCCTTCGAACAGGCCGCCCTTGGTCTCGGACTTCTTCGAATCCTTCTGGAAGGCCTGAACGGCCTTCACGGCACCGCCCACATCGCCCTTGACCAGGACGAAGGCGTTGGTGCCGGTGAGCAGGGAATCGAGATTGGCCCAGGTGCTGTCACCATCAATGGCCCGGCGCATCAAGGTGTTCTTGGTCACCTTGCAGACGCCGTTGGCGGCCTGGAGACGGGTCCGAAGATCGGTCATCTCCTTGACGGTGAGGCCCTTGAAATCAAGGACCAGCGCCATTTCGGCCTCTGAGAGGAGCCCCTTGAGCTCTTCGACAATCTGTTGCTTGCTCGCCAGGGTGCGGCCCATAGGAAGTGGAACGGATCTGAGGGAACAAGCGGAGCGCGCGGCCCAGAAGCAGCCGCAGAGCGGCAGCCACACCTCGAGGCCGCTGCATGCCGGTCACGCTCGTCGCCCCGGAATTCCGAAGCCCGATCTCGTTGCCAACCTGTCGCGTTCACCTCGGCAGGATTTATGAACCATCGACGACACCGGAGTGGCGTGTGCGCTGGCTGCAGGAGCAGCCATGGAGACCGTGCCGAGGCAGCGTTGAAGCTGATTCAGCAACAGCCTGGTTCACCTGCTGTCTGGGGTTGGGCGCGAGCCCATCTGGCCGAAGCCAGTTTTTGAGCTTACAGGACGGGGTTTCCATACTCCAGGCGCTGCGAGCCCTGCGGCCGGTGCATCGGGCCCAGCGGACGCCGACCGCCGGCGACGGCTGCGTCGGGAGCCACGGCGTCGGGGGCAGCCAACAAAAAAACCGAGGGCTGCGGCGTCAGCCTGCAGCACCCCGGTCTGGGCAGCGATGACAGCAGCGCCCCGGAGCCGACCCGCTCAGGCCGGCGCGGGACTCAGCCCTCCTGCTTGATGTCCTGCAGCGCGGTGAAGTCGACCTGCACCGAGGGGCCCATGGTGGAGGTGACATACAGGGAGCGCCAGTAGCGACCCTTGGCACCGCTGGGCTTGTTGCGGTCGATCGTTTCCTGCAGGGCCTTGAGGTTGTCGAGCAGCTTGGCGGAGTCGAAGCTCGCCTTGCCGAAGCGCACGTGCACGATGCCGCTGCGGTCGGCGCGGAACTCGAGTTTGCCGGCCTTGAACTCGTTGATGGCCCCGCCCAGATCGGTGGTGACGGTGCCGGCCTTGGGGTTCGGCATCAGGCCGCGGGGACCGAGCACCCGGCCCAGCTTGGCCACCTTGGGCATCATGTCCGGGGTGGCGATCAGCAGATCGAAGT
>CAYNGR010000005.1:0-34630 GCA_964396755.1 uncultured Cyanobium sp.
CGACCAGCGAGGTCAGCACGTTGGTCACCGAACCCTCTTCGAACAGGTCGAGGGGATAGGCGATGAACGCATAGAAGGATTCCTTGTCACCAGGGACGTCTTCGATGCGATAGGCGCGGCCCTTGTAGAAGTCGAGGTCGGTGAGGAGCTCGGACCACACGGTGGACCAGGTGCCGGTGGAGGATTCAGCGGCCACAGCGGCAGCCACTTCTTCCTTGGGCACACCTTCCTGGCCGGTGCACTTGAAGCAAGCCAGCAGGTCGGTGTCGAGGGGGACGTAATCAGGAGTCCAATACGTGTCGCGGTACTCCTTTACCCCGGCGTCGTACTTCTTAGCCATGGAGGTTCTCCGGTTGGATCGGTTGGGAAATCAGAGGGTTCAGCGGCGAGAGGCGCGGAACGCTCAATCCTTCGAACCCAGGCCGAAGCTGCTGTTCAGAGCCGGCTCCACTTCGCGGTGGGGGCGGGCGATGATGTGGGCGGCCACCAGACCGTCACCCACGCGCTCGCAGGCATCGGCACCGGCGCGGACGGCGGCGTTGACGGCGCCGGTCTCACCGCGGACCAGAACGGTGACGTAGCCACCACCGACGAACTCCCGGCCGATCAGGCGAACCTCGGCGGCCTTCGTCATGGCATCAGCGGCTTCGATCGCGGGCACCAGGCCGCGAGTTTCGATCATGCCGAGGGCGATGCCCATGGTTTCGTTTGCCATTACCTGCTCCTGGAGGAGGGGGTGGAATGTTCGGTGCAACCCTGCTCGGCCGTGTGACCCCCCGTCAAGCGTTCTGCTGATCTGTCGCCATCAAGGATCCCAGCCGCTGCAATAAGTCGACCTTATCCGAGCCACACAAAACGTAAGAAAACCTGGGCAATGCGGATCTGTTCCGCCTTTGCCGGGCGGCTCCCCGGTCCGCTCTGCACCGGCGATGTCCAGTCGCCAAGCCCGTTTTGTCGGTCCCGGGAGCCTTGAGCGGTTGCCCCCAGGCCTGGGTCTGGAGCGGTGGTCGATTCCGGTTCCCCGGGGTCTCTGCAGCGTCACGTTGTCCTGCCGCACTTTCTCCAGGGCTTCACGGCCTGCACGGGGGCCTCGCCACAGCGGGGATGCCCCCGTGCCTCGCCCTTGTCCCATCGCCTTTTGCCCGCCTCGGCCCGACCAGCCCAGCGGTTGATTCGGCGCCGACAGCCGCGGCAGGACCCATCGCCTCACCTGTGGCCGCCCAGCTCAGAGTGGTTCCGCCTCGGAGACGAAGCCCACCCCGCCATACATCTCCAGCAGCGGCCGCAGCGCGGTGCGGGCCTCGGCCAGCTGCTCGCCTGCACAGAACACGATCACGTGGGCGTTGGCGCCGAGCCCGCTGAAATCCATCGCCTCGGAGATCTCCCCCGCCAGGCCCATGCCGGTGACATGGCGCATCACCGAATAGCCGGGCACGCCGGCCTGGCGCAGCGCCTGGCAGACCTTGGCGACCTCGCGCTCACTCACGAACAGATCGATGCGTTTCATCGCGGCGATGGCGTCGGAACAGGGAGAACGGCTCTGGCAGATCAGAACAGGACAACTGGGGTGCCAAGGCTCAGCCGGCCGGAACCAGCTGGCGGATCACGCTCATGTACAGCGGGATGCCCACCACCACGTTGAACGGGAACGTCACCCCCAGGGCTGTCGAGATGTAGAGGCTTGGGTTCGCCTCCGGCACGGTCATGCGCATCGCCGCCGGCACGGCGATGTAGCTGGCGCTGGCGCACAGCACCATGAACAGCAGCGTGTCGCCCTGATTGAGATGCAGTGCCAGCGACAGCAGCAGGCCCACGGCGGCGTGCAGCAGCGGTGCCAGCAGGGCGAAGCCGATCAGGAAGGCTCCCGCCTGGCGCAGATCGCGCAGCCGCTGGGCGGCGACCAGGCCCATGTCGAGCAGAAAGAAGCAGAGAGCCCCGTAGAACAGCTTCTGGGTGAAGGGATCCATCTTGTCGGTCCCCGAGGGGCTGAAGCTGGTCACCAGCCAACCGATCACCAGGCTGCCGACCAGCAGGAACACCGATCCATTCAGAAAGGCTTCCCGCAGCACCTCCCGCCAGGGCACTGATCCGTTGCGGCCGTGTTGCTGGCCTGCTCCTTTCGCCTGGCTGAGTTTGGCCAGCACGACGCCCACGACGATCGCCGGTGATTCCATCAGCGCCAGAGCGGCCACCATGAAGCCATCGAAGCTCTGCTGCAGCACATTCAGAAAGCTCTCGGCCGTGATGAAGGTGACCGCGCTGATCGAGCCATAGGACGCTGCCACCGCTGCGGCGTTCGCACCGTCGAGCCGCGTGCGCAGGATCAGATAACTGCTGATCGGCACCAGCAGGGACATCACAATGGCGGCGCCGATGGTGAGAAGAACCTGGGGCCCAAGGCCGCTGTTGGCCAGTTCCAGGCCCCCCGTGAAGCCGATCGCCAGCAGCAGATACAGCGAGAACAGTTTGGGCAGTGGTGAGGGAATCTCCAGATCTGATCCCAGCAGCACCGCCAGAACGCCTAAGAAGAAGAAGAGGACTGGGGCCGAGACCAGGTTCTGCACAACCAGGTTTGATTGCATCCCGCCACCGGTCCCTGCTGTCCGCAAACTACTGAGCCCAGCCGGTCTGGGCCGTCAGGAGGTGCTGAAACTTGACCTGCCTGTCGGCCGCTACCGGCCATCGCCCCTAGCGTTCGCGGCGAGGCAGGAACCCTGGAGTTTTCCGGGGGTGGAATGTTCAACCCGTCCTGCCTCACCCCCTTCCCACGAGGGGGTTGACTGATTGGTGCAGGGGGCTTGGGGGCGTCTGGTCTCCAGGACTTGGTGATGGTTTCCATCTCCCCCCGCGGGCTGCTCTGTCAGACCAGCCCGCGGGGGGATCGGTGAAGGCTGTGAGGGCATGTTGCAAGGGGGGCAACGGCAGGGGCAGGCCGGGGGAGGCCTGGGTGATGCGACACAATGGCCGGGCCTGCAGCGTCTCGGGTCGATGTCGCGACACGTCTCGCCGCCACTGCCCGCACCCTTGCCCGCACCTTTGTTGCAGAGCTGTTCGGGGGACGCCCTCACCCTGGTCATCGCCAGCGGCAACCCCCACAAGGTGGCGGAGATTTCCGCGATGCTTGATGCGGCCGGTCTGCGCGTCGCCGGTCAGCCGCCCGATCTCGAGATCGAGGAGACCGGCGACACGTACCTCGCCAATGCGCGTCTCAAGGCCGAGACCGTGGCTGGATTGACCGGCTGCTGGGCCCTGGCCGACGATTCCGGCATCGAGGTGGACAGCCTTGCCGGCCGGCCCGGGCTCTATTCGGCCCGTTATGCCCCCACCGATCACGAGCGCATCCATCGGCTGCTGCACGAACTCGGCGATTCGTTGTACCGCGGCGCCAGTTTTGTCAGCGCGATGGCCCTGGCCAATCCCGAGGGGATCACCGTCGCCACCTCGGAGGGCATCTGCCGCGGACTGGTGCTGCGGGCACCCCAGGGGCATGGTCCCGGCTACGACCCGATCTTTTACGTGCGCGAGGCCGGCGCCAGCTATGCCCAGTTGAACGCCTTCCAGAAAAGCCGCTTCGGCAGCCGGGGCCGTGCCGCCAGGGCGATGGCCCCCCAGCTGCGTTCCTGCCTGGGCCTGAATCGCTGAGGCCGTTCGCGCTGGCGCCGGCGCTCTCGCTGCGGCTGGCGGTTGCGGCATCGTGGCCCGCAGCCGGCCTGTCAGGGCCCTGAGATCGCGAGGGAGCTGCGCCTGATGCGCCCGCCACTGGTGTATCACCCCGCCTACTCGGCGCCGCTGCCCAGCAGCCATCGCTTCCCGATGGCCAAGTTCCGGCTGCTCCACGACGCTCTGCTGCGTCAGGGGCTGGCTCGCCCCGAGCAGCTGCACCAGCCTCTGCCGGTCCACCGCCGGGCTCTGGAGCTGGTGCATCCGCGGGACTACCACCAGGCCTTCTCAAGGGACCAGCTGACTCCGGCCGAGCAGCGCCGCATCGGGCTGCCGGCCACCCGACCTCTGGTGCGCCGCAGCTGGCTGGCGGTGGGGGGCACGCTGCTCACCGCCCGATTGGCGCTGCGCCATGGCCTGGCCTGCCATCTGGCCGGTGGCACCCACCACGCCTTCCCCGGCTACGGCAGCGGCTTCTGCATCTTCAACGATGTGGCGGTGGCGGCCAGCCAGCTGCTGGCGGAGGGGGCGGTGCAGACGGTGATGGTGGTGGATCTGGATGTGCACCAGGGCGACGGCACCGCCGCGATCTTCGCTGGTGATCCACGCGTGTTCACCCTGTCGCTGCACGCCGCCAGCAACTTTCCTTTGCGCAAGCAGTGCAGCGACCATGACCTGGCCCTGCCCGACGGGATGGAGGACGAGGCCTATCTGGCGGCGCTGGGCGGGCTGCTGCCTGATCTGCTGGGCCAGGTGCGCCCCGATCTGGTGATTTACAACGCCGGGGTCGATCCCCATCGCGACGACCGGCTCGGACGGCTCGCCCTCAGCGATGAGGGACTGCTGCAGCGCGACCGCCTGGTGCTGGAGCTGTGCCTGCGTCTGCGTCTGCCGGTGGCCACGGTGATCGGAGGCGGTTACGACGCCCTGCCCTCGCTGGTGTCCCGCCACAGCCTGGTGTTCCGCGCCGCTGCCGAGGTGGGACTGCTGATGGGCCTGTGACCTGGGTGGCCGGGCCTCAGCCGTTGATCTGGGAGATGGCGCGCATGGCGGCGGCGGCGGCTTCCTCGACGTCGCCCTCGCGGCCGGCCAGCGTCATCCGTCCGAAGGCTCCCACCGCCTTGACGTCAACGATGGTGATGTTCGAGGCCTTCTCAGCCTCATTGGCGGCGATCAGCACATAGCCGGCGGGCTCGGTTTCGAGGATGAACATGCTCATCCCCGACTGAATCATGGAACCGCGACGGTTCTGGCGGTTGATCAGCACCGCGTGGTCAGGTGTGATCGCCCGGATGATCTCGGTCCAGGTGACATCGCAGCGGCTGCGCTGGTTGACGCTGCTGCCGATCGCCTCGAGCACCACCTCACCGGAGTGGAGCACGTTGCTCTGATCGCGGTGATACATCGCGATCGAACCGAAGGCCCGCTCCACCACCATCTGGCCGAGCCGCACGGTGCTGGCCTTGAGGGCGATGTCGGTGACGCGGTGGACGGCCATGCCGGGGGACACCTCCAGCCAGAGGCAGGCATCGCCCGGGATCGGCAGGAAGCCCTGGCTGACGGTGCCCATGTAGGCGGCCAGCTGCGGCTGCAGCGAATCGAGGAACACGTAGGTGCGCAGCTCAATCGACTGCACATGGCTCGACTGACGCAGCCGGTGACTCTCGCTGTCGGTGGTGATCACACAGCTGGCACCATCACCGCCGGCACGAGCCACCAGCGGGTTCACTTCCGTGCCGGTGATCAGCGGGCGTCTGTTCTCAGATCCACGATCGCCCTGCAGGGCGCGTCGGCGGCGGCTGACGGCCCGGTCTTCGGCGCTGAGGGGGCGGAAGTTCGAATCCATCAGGCGCCTGGGCGTCACCTCCGCGACAAGTTCTGGTCGGCTGCAGAGACAACTCTGAAAGCCATGGGGGGAAGGCGAGGTCTCGCCGCCCTGACTCCGTTCTCTGGGACAACGGAGGCCGACGGCTGGATTGCAGGATCCAAGCCACGGGAGCGCCACCACCGTCCATAAGGATCAGGGGTGTCTGGCCGGAAGGACGGGACGGCTGGAGACCGGACCCAGGGACTTCAGGCGCAGCGATCTTACGCCGCTGGCGCGGGGCACCCCTGAGCGGCCTCGCTGACGGCCTGTGCAGTCCCTGGCAGACGTGATGTCGAGCCCTGAGCAGACGGCCACCAAGGCACCATCACTGGCGTGACGGCGCTGCTGGCCCATGTCACGCGGCTGAGCCTGCCGTTGATCCTGGCTGGGATCAGCCGGGAGGAACCGGTGACTCGGTGGGAGCGCATCGAGCTGCACGAACCTGCCGAGCGCAACGCCACCGCAGCGGCTGGGTCCGCGCGGCCTGCCGCCGGCGTGGTCTTGGGCCTGCCAGCCCAATGGCGCCTCGCCGCCGGAGCGCGTCGACGGCACCCGATCGACCGCACTCGATTGGGGCCGCCTGGGTCAGCACTGCTCAGCTGGGCTGGCACCGGCTCCTGAGCCCCGCTGTCCCCAGCTTCAGGCCTGGGGACGGCTGGAGGGATCTCCGGCGAGGTCATGGCCGCCGCCGGATGGCCAGGTCGGCATGGCCTCGTCGATGCCGGGTCCCCCTTGCGCTTCCCGGCAGCCCCGGTACGGTCCCGCCAACTGTTCATCCCCAGTCCCGATGGCTGAGAAGCGCAGCAGCAAGCCAGCGGAAGCCACCGCGGCCGAGACGATTCCAGCCGACTCCGATGCCGGTCGGGCCGCCGAGTGGCTGGCTCAGGCGGCGCAGCAGGGCCTGAGCCCCGAGCAGCTGCTGGCCTGTCTTGCCCTGGGCTGGATGGGCCGCCAGCGCGACGGCGGCGAGGCTCCGGCCTGGATCTGGAACGAGGAGCCCCAGGGAAGCACCGATCTGTCCGCCCTGCGCCAGCGTCTCGAGGTGATCCAGCTGGCGCTGCAGACCGGCGCGCCGCTGAGCACCGCCGAGGTGACGCAGCTGATGGGGGCCCGTCCCGGCGCCGATCTGGTGGAGCGTGGAGGCCTGCGGGCACGGCGGGTCAGCCGCAACGTCTGGAAGCTCAGCCGCAGCGGTGATGCGCGTGAGTCCTCCGGCGGTGGCTCGGTGGTGCCTTTCTCCGAGGGCTTCCGCCGCCGCCTCTGAGCGGCTGTCGCGCGCAGCAGGCACGAGGGCAGCACCGATCTGTCCGCCCTGCGCCAGCGTCTCGAGGTGATCCAGCTGGCGCTGCAGACCGGCGCGCCGCTGAGCACCGCCGAGGTGACGCAGCTGATGGGGGCCCGTCCCGGCGCCGATCTGGTGGAGCGTGGAGGCCTGCGGGCACGGCGGGTCAGCCGCAACGTCTGGAAGCTCGGCCGCAGCGGTGACGCGCGTGAGTCCTTCGGTGGTGGCTCGGTGGTGCCCTTCTCCGAGAGCTTCCGCCCAGGCCTTCGCAGCATCCGATCGCCGAGGCGTCTTGCCTGTCTGGAGGCAGGCCCCCAAGGCAATCCGGCCGCTGGCCTTGACTGGACAGACAACTGCCTTGTTGCACAGCCTCTGCGGTCCCTGGCGTCTGTCCCCCTCACCGGCTCCTCAGCGCCGTTCAGGGGCGCGGCGTGATCCGCGGCTTGCGGCGGACCCGCCGCTGGGGGGGAGTCCCGGCATCCACGCAACGGCCGGCCCCCGGGCTGCCGGCCAGTCCGCAAGCCAGCCCAGCGGCTCAGGCCGCCCGGCTGTTGTCGCCCGGGCAGGGTTGCCGCAGGCGTGACCCCGGCGGCTGAGGCGCGACAGCTGATTCCTTGCTGGCCTGGCCGCTCTGCCTGCTCAAGCGCGCGGTTTCCTGGCGCGGCTCGCCCGTGGCTGAGCGGTCTGGCATCAGCTGGGCCTGCGCACTGGCGACTTTGCGAGCTGAGCGGTGGGCGGGCTGAGCGAGGGGGCGCGCTGCCGGAGCCGATCGGGCTGCCTGGCCAGGCTGTGCTGGTCCCTGGAGCCGAACGGCCTGCTCCCCTCCTGTCTGGCGGCTGCGCCCGTGGCTTCAGCCGCTCTGAAGCGCCGCCCGGCTGGCCGCTTCGGTGCGGATCCGCCCACAGGCAGCGCCTGATCCCGAACACTTGTAACGCGCTCGGGCGGGCCGGCCGGCAGCCCCGCTAGCCCTTACACACCTTCCGCCGGAGTGATCCGACCATGGTCGTGTCCGTCGCCGACGCGGCGCCCGCTGGACCCGAGCTGCTCAAGCAGAACGGCCAGAGAGAGGTGTTCTGCGGCCTGACCTCGATCGTCTGGCTGCACCGGCGCATGCCCGATGCCTTTTTCTTGGTCGTGGGCTCGCGCACCTGCGCCCACCTGATCCAGAGCGCCGCCGGCGTGATGATCTTCGCCGAACCGCGCTTCGGCACGGCGATCCTGGGCGAGCGGGATCTGGCCGGCCTGGCCGATGCCAACGAGGAGCTCGACCGGCTGGTGCGCGATCTGCTGGAGCGACGGCCCGAGATCCGCACCCTGTTCCTGGTGGGCTCCTGCCCCAGCGAGGTGATCAAGCTGGATCTGTCACGGGCGGCCGAGCGCCTTAGCGAGCAGTTCCGCGGCAGGGTGCGGGTGCTCAATTACTCCGGCAGCGGCATCGAGACCACCTTCACTCAGGGGGAGGACGAAGCGCTGCAGGCGCTGCTGCCGCTGATGCCCAGCAGCGATGAGCCGCAGCTGCTGATCGCCGGCACCCTGGCTGACGCGGTGGAGGACCGCTTCATCGCCCTGTTCGGCCGCATGGGCATTCCCGTGGTGCGCAGCCTGCCGCCGCGCCGCTCCACCGAGCTGCCGCCGGTGGGCCGTGGCACCAAGGTGCTGCTGGCCCAGCCGTTCCTGAGCGGCACCGCCCGGGCCCTGGCGCACAGGGGCGCGGAGCTGATCCAGGCCCCCTATCCGTTCGGGGTGGAGGGCAGCCGCGACTGGATGGCGGCGGCGGCCGCCGCTTTCGGCATCGATCCAGCCGTGGTGGCCTCGGTGCTCGATCCATTGGTGGAGCGCGGCCGCCGGGCGGTGGCGCCGCACCGTGAGGTGCTGTCCGGCAAGCGGCTGTTCCTGATGCCTGATTCGCAGCTGGAGATCCCTCTGGCCCGCTTCCTGTCGCGCGAGTGCGGCATGGAGCTGGTGGAGGTGGGCACCCCGTACCACGATCGCCAGCTGATGGCTTCGGAGCAGGCTCTGCTGCCTCCCGGCACCCAGCTCAGCGAGGGCCAGGACGTCGAGAAGCAGCTGGAGCGGGTGCGTGCCGCCCGGCCGGATCTGGTCGTCTGCGGATTGGGCCTGGCCAATCCGCTTGAGGCCGAAGGGATCGCCACCAAGTGGTCGATCGAGCTGGTGTTCAGCCCCATCCACGGCTGCGACCAGGCCGGAGATCTGGCCGAGCTGTTCGCCCGCCCCCTGCGCCGCCGCCAGCTGCTCCACTTCGCCTGAAGGCGAGGGGGGCGGTGGCAGGTCCTGGCGCCACTGCGATCCCAGGGGCCGATCCCTCCCCAATCCGCTCCAGCTCCGATCGCTCCCCCCTGCCCTCCCTTGCCGCTGCCCCAACACGTTCAGCCCCCGCTTCTTTCCCGACCCACTGCCGCTGTAACCCGCCTCTCTCTGGCAGCAACAGTGGTTCTTCCCCCCCTCTCCTCAGGTGTTCACGCCGGCTGCTCCGCCAGGGCAGCCGGCGTGAACACCTGAAAAACGAGAAGCCATAGCCCACAGACCCCAACACGCGCAGCGCAGCAACCTGCAGGACTCCACCTCACTTCCACCGACAGCGCTCCCTCAACAACTCACCTCGCGACGAGCCCCTCCGCATGGAACTCACCCTCTGGACCTACGAAGGCCCCCCGCATGTCGGCGCCATGCGCATCGCCACCTCGATGGAGGGGGTGCATTACGTGCTGCACGCCCCCCAGGGGGACACCTACGCCGATCTGCTGTTCACGATGATCGAGCGGCGCGACCGTCGGCCGCCTGTCACCTACACCACCTTCCAGGCCCGCGATCTGGGCGGTGACACGGCTGATCTGGTCAAGCGCACCCTCAGGGATGCGGTGGAACGGTTCCAGCCTGAGGCGCTGCTGGTGGGCGAGAGCTGCACCGCAGAGCTGATCCAGGACCAGCCCGGGGCGCTGGCGATGGGCATGGGCTTCGGTGATCTGCCGATCGTGAATCTGGAGCTGCCGGCCTATTCGAAAAAGGAGAACTGGGGTGCGGCCGAGACCCTCTATCAGCTGGTGCGCGGCCTTCTGAAGAACGCCATGCCTGCGCCTGGCACCGCGAAGCCCTCCCCCAGCCGCTGGAAACAGGAGGGCCGCCGCCCCCGCGTCAATCTGCTGGGTCCGTCGCTGCTGGGCTTCCGCTGCCGCGACGACGTGGCGGAGATCAGCCGGTTGCTGGCGGAGCACGGGGTTGACGTCACCGTCGTGGCCCCCCTGAACGCCCGTCCCGCCGATCTGCAGCGGATTCCCACGGCGGACGCCAACGTCTGCCTGTATCCGGAGGTGGCCGGCACGCTGTGCAGCTGGCTGGAGCGCAGCTTCGGCATGTCCACGATCCGCACGGTGCCGATCGGCATCAATGCCACCTGCGACTTCCTGGCGGAGCTGGGGCGGGTGCTGGAGCTCGACATCCCCGAGGCGGCGATCGAGCAGCGCCGCTCACGCCTGCCCTGGTATTCGAAATCGGTGGATTCCACCTACCTCACCAGCAAGCGGGTGTTCATCTTCGGCGACGGCACCCATGCCCTGGCCGCCGCCCGCATCGCCCGCGAGGAGATGGGCTTCGAGGTGGTGGGTCTGGGCACCTACAGCCGCGAGATGGCCCGCGAGGTGCGGGCTGCGGCCCAGCAGATGGGCCTCGAGGCGCTGATCAGCGATGACTACCTGGCGGTGGAGAAGGCGATGGCCGAGGCGGCACCGGAGCTGGTGCTGGGCACCCAGATGGAGCGCCACAGCGCCAAGCGGCTGGGCATCCCCTGCGCCGTGATCAGCACACCCCTGCATGTGCAGGATGTGCCGGCCCGCTATTCCCCCCAGATGGGCTGGGAAGGGGCGAACGTGATCTTTGACACCTGGGTGCATCCGCTGATGATGGGCCTGGAGGAACACCTGATCGGCATGTTCCGGCACGACTTCGAGTTCGTCGACGGACATCGCAGCCATCTCGGCGATGGCGCCCCATCGCAGCCAGCGGCGCCCGATGCTGGCGCTGTGCCGCTGCCGGTGGCCGGCGGCGGCGCTGGCACCGCGCTGCTCACCGCGCCTGCCCCTGTGGCCGCGGCTGTGGCCGACCCTGCCGCTGGCGTGTCCGCGGAACCGGCGTGGAGCCCGGATGGTGAGGCGGAACTGCACAAGATTCCCTTCTTCGTGCGCGGCAAGGTCCGGCGCAACACCGAAACCTTCGCCCGTGAGCGCGGCATCGCCGTGATCGATGCCGAAATCCTCTACGACGCCAAGGCGCACTTCAGCCACTGAGCCGGGACGACCCGCCCCTTCCTGTCCATCAGGGAGCTCGCCCTGCTGCGCCGCTGGCTTCCGCCATTGGCGCGGGATGGCCAGGGCCTGGCCCCGTTGTCCCGGTCGTGCCGATGGGCGGTGAGGCCAGCGGCCGGCAGGCTCGGATGCTGGGTGCAGACCAGCCGTCCGACAGGCCTGGATGAATCCCGGTCGTCAAGCATGACAACATCATTTGAGCATTTCTGCTCAGTCGTTGGTGAGCTGCTGATCACCAAAGGAACGCAGGATGTTTCTTTTTGCATGGTGGAGCCCCAGTCGCCGCAGGGCCGGCCTTGGATAGTTGAACACCGCCATGTCCGCAGCAATGAGTCGGACATGGAACCCGCGGTGACTCTGCCGCAACCTTCGTTATGACGACCACGCTTCAACCACCGGCCTCGCGTCAGCATGAAGACGGGGAGGGCAGTGTGCAGGTGCATCAGGATCCCTCGCTGCACATCGAAGAGGGGGCCCTGGTGATCGCCGTCTACGGCAAGGGTGGCATCGGCAAATCCACCACCTCCTCCAACCTGTCGGCCGCTTTCTCAAAGCTGGGTAAGCGGGTGTTGCAGATCGGCTGTGATCCCAAGCACGACTCCACTTTCACCCTCACCAAGCAGATGGTGCCGACGGTGATCGACATCCTCGAGACCGTTGATTTCCACACCGAGGAGCTGCGTCCCGAGGACTACATGTTCGAGGGCTTCAATGGCGTGCAGTGCATCGAGGCCGGCGGTCCTCCCGCCGGCACGGGCTGCGGTGGCTACGTCACGGGGCAGACGGTGAAGCTGCTCAAGGAGCATCACCTGCTGGAGGACACCGACGTGGTGATCTTCGATGTGCTGGGTGATGTGGTCTGTGGCGGTTTTGCCGCTCCGCTCCAGCATGCCCATTACTGCCTGATCGTCACGGCCAACGACTTTGATTCGATCTTCGCGATGAACCGGATCATCGCCGCGATCCAGGCCAAGGCGAAGAACTACAAGGTGCGCCTCGGCGGCGTCGTCGCCAACCGCAGTCGCGAGACCGACCAGATCGACAAGTTCAACGACCGGGTGGGCATGAAGACGATGGCCCACTTCCAGGATGTCGATGCCATCCGCCGCTCCAGGCTCAAGAAGTGCACGATCTTCGAGATGGAGCCCAGCCCCGAGGTGGAGCAGGTGCAGCAGGAATACCTCAGCCTGGCCCGCACCATGCTGGAGAACGTCAAGCCGCTGGAGGCCGAGCCGCTCAAGGATCGCGAGATCTTCGATCTGCTCGGTTTCGACTGAAGCCCGCCGCTGTTGGGGTGGCCCATCCGGGGCGCTTCGCCTCTCTCTGGCACCGCTGAGCTGCGTCCGCATCGGCGGGTTCGGCCAGGGGGCAGCAGCAGCATCTGCCAACCCCATCGCCTCACCCCACTCGCCTCAGCACCAGCGGTTCCGCTCGGGTGCGCGGCTGCATCCCTGCCACGGGCTCCAGCTGGCGCTGATCCTGGTCAGCGCTGAGCCACCGCAACTCCTGGAGGCTCAGACCCGCACAAGCCGTGGCATCTGCCTGTGCATCGGGGCATGCCCCTGATGCTCCTGGGCCTTCCCGGTGCAGGACGGGTCCTCCATGGCTGCAGCAAGGCGGCCTTTTAGCGCGAACCTGCAGGCCATCGCTGAGCAGATGTTGGCCTGCCTGTAGGCGTGACCTCTGGCCCGCCGGCGTAGGGACCGCCTGGGCCCGCAGGCTGTCCTGTTGCGGAGACGGCCGCCTCGGCAGAGCCTCTTTTCATTCCGTTCCCCTGGCTGGTCTTCAAGCGATTCCCAGGGATCGTCCCCACAGACAGGGCCCGCAGCGGTAGGGCCTCTCGGCTGCACGCATCGCTTCGATCTGGCCGCTGCGTCCCGCCCAGGGCTCAGTGCTGTTTCGGCAAGCCACGATCTGATCAAGGGGCGAGCGCGGGTCTGATCTCAGCCGCCCGAGCCCGCCGACACACCGCTGGGCCTGCAGATGGGCAGAGCCGTTGAGGGCCCTGGCCAGAGCAGCGCCGCCATTGCCTCTCCCGACAGCGTCGCTCCATCGCGGTTTCGCTGCCATGACCCCCCGGAACGGGTTGTGCCGGTTGGATCCGCCTGCGCACCTTGCCTCACCCAGCCAATCTGGTGGTTCAGATCTCTGCCGCCGCCCGCTCCACCAGCCGCCTGGCCACTGCCTGCACTCCGGTGTGCTGGTACGTGTCGGTGAAGGCGTCCAGGAAGGCCGCCAGTCCCTCGAAACTGCCCTGCCAGGGGCCCAGGGTGCTCTCCAGAGCCTGCACCGCCCGCTGGCCGCTGAGCGCCAGTGAGCCGACGAAGCCGCCGGCCCAGCCCAGCCAGGTGCCAACCCCCTGGCGCAGAAAGCCCAGATGGGCCTCATCACCGCGGCCGGGCAGCAGTGAGGCCATGCCCGCATAGGCCGGAAGCTGTCGCAGCTCCCGGCCGCTGACGCCGGCCAGCAGACCCTCCAGGCGCTCCAGCGCCTGATCACCAAGGGGCAGCAGGGCATCGAAACAGACCAGAGCCGCCATCCGCACCCTGGCCTCGCCCGCGTACTCCTGCAGCGCTGCGGCGAAGTCCGCGAAGCTGTCGCCCGGCAGCCCGTTCACCTGGGTGAAGGCGAGCATCTCGGCCGCCACCTTGAGGCTGAGGTCCACCGCCTGCAATGTGTCGCTGGGCGGGACGATCCGGGCCATTCGCTTCACCAGCGGCAGTCCGCCCGTGACATTGGCCAGCACGCGCAGGCCGCCGCTGGCCTTCTGGGAGCGGTTGACGGCGTCGTAGAGGCTGAGGGCCCGGCCATAGCCCTCATGGCGGGCGCGGCTCAGGGCGTCGGCGCGGGCCCGCACCTGGGCCAGCAGGGCCGGATCGCTGCTGCCCAGCACCTCGCTGATCAGGGCATCGGCGCTGGTGATGTTCTGCCAGCCGCCGGTCAGGCTGCCGATGCCCTTGAGGGCCAGCACGGTCAGATCTCGGCGGGGCAGCCGCTCCAGGCGTTCGAGGACGGTGCTCATGCAGCCGGCTCCAGTGCAGTGGTGGCTCGTGTGGTGGTCGGGTCGGGTCGGGCGACCGGAGCTGTCTCAGTCGGCGCCAGGGATGCAGGCGCCGAGCGCTGCGCCGGGGCCAGCGCCGCCAGCTTCTGCAGTTGGAAGGACGCCAGCAGGTCATGACGCTGCTGCAGGTCCAGGCCGACGCCCTGACCGATCACCTTCACCTGGAAGCGCTCCGCCACCAGCAGTGCGCTGGCCTGACCGCCCTGTTCCGCCAGCGGCCAGCCCTGCAGTCGCTCCGTGCTGGCGGCGAACTTGTCGCGGGCCTCCGGAGCGGTGACCGTGTCGGAGATGGCCAGCAGCGCCACGGTCTGCTCAGCCTGCTTGAGCCTGGCTTCGCTGAAGCCCCGTTTCTCCTGGGTGAAGATCAGCTGCTCGCCGGGCCCTGGCGCCGGGAACAGGCGATTGAAGGCGCTGCCGTTGACCACGGCCGCCGTGGGCAGATCGGCAACGGTGCCTCCCGGCAGCCAGGAGTGGAACGGCAGCAACAGCAGTCCGGCGAGCAGGAGGCCTGCAGCAAGCAGCAGACCCAGTGCCCAGCGCAGCGGGCGGGCCATGGCGTCGGGGGCGTGCCCCTCGGGGACGGTCATGGCTTTGCTAGCAACGCACGCCGGCGGCCGCAGCTGCTGAACGGCGAGCCTGCGGGGAAACGGCAGCGATCGGCGGCGTTGATGGTGATGCTTCGCAGCCACGGCACCCTCAGACCGACCGGCACCCCGGTCGCTTGGCTTGTCACAGGCGACAGGCAGCGACAGCCAGGCCGGTCGGGGTCCCCTGGGCATGTCCCAGGCCCGTGCGCTGTCGTTGCTGCTGGACTGGACGTCAGCGGGCAGACGTTGCGCGCCCAGGAGGCCTCGCTGAGGCTGGGCCACGCCAGGTCGCCGGCCGTGGCTTCAGCCGTGGGTCAGTCAGGGGCGCCCCTGCCGAAGCGAAGTCCGTTGATCCGGTTGAGGAGGGTGGTCGCGCCTGCTCAGCTAAGGCCCACCAGCTGCATCGACAGATCCCAGACGCGCTGGGCGATGACGGGGTTGCTGGCCTTGTCGGAGAGCTCCTGGCTGAATTGCTTGCCGCCTTTCTTCTGACGGTTGCCCCAGCTCCAGTGCACGCCGGAGACGGCAAACTCGGGTTCGGCCACCACATCGGCCACCCGCTCGCCGGCCAGGGCCTGGCTGACGTAGCCGCCGGTGATGTTCTTCTGGAACCAGGGGAAGATGACCTGGAAGGCCCGCGGCGTGTTGCGGAACAGGGGTGTGTCGGCGACGCAGCCCGGATACAGCGAAGTGAACACGATTCCCGTCTGCTCGTGCAGGCGCCGGTGCAGCTCCTGCGTGGTGATCATGTTGCAGAGCTTGCTGTCCTTGTAGGCCTTGCCGGGCTTGAATGGCTTGCCATCGGCCATGGCGATCGGCGGCTTGAAGCCGGCGGCGAAGCCGGAGAGATCGCCCAGATCAGCAGGCGCCGGAATGGGAATCTTGCCTCCCAGCTCCTTGGAGTTGGCGGTCACCGTGCCAAGAATCACCAGGCGGCGCGAAGGGTGCTGCGACTGGCGCAGCTTCTCGAGCAGCAGCTGAATCAGCAGGAAATGGCCGAGATGATTGGTCGCCATCGACAGCTCGTACCCCTGCGGTGAGCGCTCGGGTTGCTTGAGCCGCGGTGTGTAGGTGGCCGCATTGATGATCAGGGCATCGAGCGGGCGGCCATCGGCGTTCAGCTCGTCGGCCAGGCGTCGCACGCTGTCGAGATCGCCCAGATCGACCTGCCGATGCGTCACCGCGCCATCGGGAATCGCCAGGGCCGCCTGGGCTCGTCGCGCCTTGTCGGTGTCGCGGCAGGCCATCACCACGTGCCAGCCCCGGTCCACGAGGGCTCGGGTGGCGAACAGCCCCACGCCGGAGGATGCGCCGGTGATCAGCGCCGTTCCGGGGGTTCCCCGGGTCGCCACGTCGCGGCTGGGGGCGGCATCAACGTTGGCGGAGACCATGACGTCCTGAAGGATGAGTGGAGGAGGGAAGGCACGCTCAGCACTGGCGCCCAGGGAATGCACCGCAGCGATGAGGTGGTGCTGAAGGCCGCCCAAAGACCTGGCCTCGATCGATCACCGCAGCGGTGAGCAGGCTCTGCGACAGGTCTGTGAGGCTGCGCTGCAGACGGGCCAGGGGCGGATGAGCGCTGCAGCCGCTCCCAGCTCGCCAGTGACCCTCAGGGGCGGGAGGCGTTGGAGCCCGATGGACTGGAGGCTTCCGGCTGGTCTGCGACGGCCACGTTGGCGGCGGAGGACTGGTCCTGCCAGACCACCCGCATGCGGTTGGGGGCGATCCACTGGCTCTGTTCGCGGATCAGGCGCTGCTCGCCTTCGGTCATGAACAGCTGGTCGAAGCGTTGGCGGGCCTTGTTCAGGCGGGCTGACTGCAGTTCCAGCACAGCGCTGATTTCACCCTGACGCTCCATCCGCTGCTGATAGGCCCCCGCCAGACGGAACAGGCTGACGCCCGCGACTGCCACCAGGCCGAGCTTGACGGCCAGACCGATGACGCTGCAGAGCAGTTCACGCCGCTCGCTGGACAGGCTGATCAGTTCGGCGCCACCGGAGATGGCCGCCACAGGCGCCGTCGCGGACGCCGGGTTGCCGGCCAGGGACAGGCGAGCAGGACCCGGAGCAGGACGCTCCGGGTTCACCCTGCGCGACCGCCGAGCCGGGCCGATGGTCGGCACCGGGGCCGGACCGCCGGCGCCACTGCGACTCTCCCGGCGATGGGCGGCGGGGGTGTTGCGGTGGTCGCGGGGGGGGAAGGCCAAGGCGGGGTGCGGCGTGAGACCTGCTTGTAGCAGGTTGAACAGATCATGCCAAGGGGCTGTCTGCGCTGTCGTCAGGCCTTGTAGAGGGAAAAGCAGAGACGGACGGCCAGCACACCGGCATGGGCGGCGACCACCAGAGCGATCAGGATTTCGGCCTGGTTGATCATGGGCTTGTGCGGAGAACGCGTGCAGTCCATTCTTCGGGCTTGCCTGGCTACGGTCCAGCCTCCAGACCTGCCCTGTCACAGCTCTTGATGGCTTCCAGCCCCTCCCTCAGCTCCGTGGCGGTCAGCGCCGAGGCGATCCGCCAGCTCGATCTGACGCCGCTCGAGACGTTGCTGCATCTCACTCCGGCCGACTACCTGGCGCGGTCCGGCAGCGTCGAGCTGCAGCTGGACTGGCCCAGACAGGCCGACGATCCCAGGGAGCTCTCCGAGATTCCCGAGGTGCGTCTGTGGAGTCTGCGTGCTGATGCGGTCTGTCCCTGGTTGCCCCTGGTGCTGGATCGCTCCAGTGGTCAGCTCACCCGCCATGTGGCGATGTTGCTTCCCCATGGCTTCAGCCGCCAGGAGGGCATCCGCTTTGCCCCGGAGAGCCTTGAGCTGTGGATCACCCACCGTCTGTTTCAGCTCGATGAGGCGGCCCGCAGCGCCGGACTCAACTGCCGTGGCGGTTTGTCGCAGATGGCGGCAGTGCTGGGCTTCGAGCTTGATCCCGGCTTCTGGGGCCCGCTGCCGCCGATCGGGTGAGTGATCCGGGCGGCCTGCGCTGGATCCCGCCGCTGCGCCTGAGCGGGTCCTGGCAGATGGCGATCGATGAATGGCTGCTTGATCGGGCCGTGGCCGCCAGTGCTGCGGGGCCCCATGCCGGCGCCAGCCTGCGCTTCTACACCTGGTCGCGTCCGACCCTGTCACTAGGCCACCACCAGCGAGAGCTCTCACCCCGCTGGCTGGATCTGGCCCGCCGCGGTGAGCTGCAGCTGGTGCGCCGTCCCAGCGGCGGCCGCGCCGTGCTGCATGCCGCTGAGCTCACCTACGCGCTGATCTGGCCGCAGGCGCCGGCCCGCCGTCGGGAGGCCTACCGGACCGCCTGTGCCTGGCTGCAGCACGGATTCGCCGACCTCGGTCTACCGGTGACCTTTGGTGCCGAGCCCGCTGCTGCCGACCACCCCAGCTGTTTCGCCACCAGCACGGCCGCTGATCTGGTGCACGCCGACGGCGGCAAGCGCATCGGCAGCGCCCAGCTGTGGCGCCGCGGGGTGCTTCTGCAGCACGGCAGCATCCTGCTGGCTCCCGATCCGCAGCTCTGGCGGCGGGTGATGGCGGAGGAACCGCCCCCGCTGGCGCCGCTTGCCCTTAACAGCCAGGGCCTGATCGAGGTGCTGAACCAGGCCGCCCGCCGCCATCTGCCGATCGCCGGGGCCGTGTGGTCCGAGCAGGTTCTGGAACCCCGGGAATGGAGCGCCATCGCCGCCCGGCGAGCCAGATACCGGCTCGACCCCTGGCTGCAGCCCCAGGACTGTTGAGGTGGTTCACCGACAGCACCAGCCAGGCGGAGAGCGCTGGCGAGCCGGGAGGCCATCCCTGGTGGCTGTGTTTTGGCCGGTCGTTGGTCGGTTGGCTCAGTCCGCCGGCTGACGCACCTCGCCGGAGCTGAGCATGGACCGCGCCACCGGCGCCAGCGCCAGGCCCAGGGGGTAGCTGTTGTGCCGGCGGGCGGCCGCCAGCAGCTGGGGAGCCAGCCGCAGGCCCAGGCGCCCCAGCACGGCTTCACCCAGTTCCGGTTTCTCGACCGTGCCGCTTGGCAGCCCGGCGGGGCTGAGCACCAGCAGGCGGGGATGCTGCTCAAGTTGCAGCACCGCCTGCCACAGCGGAGCCGATTCGGCGATCGAGCTCAGGGAGTTGAGCGGGCGCATGTGATCGCGCACCCGTTCGCCGTCCCAGCGCTGGACGGGCAGATCGCGCAGGGGGGCGTCATCGATCACCCCCTGCCAGCGGCCCCGTTCGCAGACCAGCATCCAGTCGGGCAGCGAACTGACGCTGGTGGGAATGGCGCCGTTGCCGCCGCTGCCGGACGTGGAGGCCGTGGCATCGCCGTCCTGGAGGCGCAGCTGGCTGAGCTGCCGCAGCGTGGTGTCGGCTTCAAGCACGCGGAAACGACGCTGAGCCACATCGCGGACCTTGAGGTCCTGGAGCAGGCTCTGCAGGCGCAGCAGCTGGCCCTGGTTGCGGGCGGCCCCCAGTCCGAACCAACCGAGCAGCATCAGCCAGGCACCGCCCATACCGGCTCCGCGCAGGAGCAACAGGGCGCCCAGCACGACGGCCAGGGTGGAGAGCAGCCGGCCGCTGGTGTTGGCCACTTCGACGCCGCGGCGCTGGCTGCCGGTGACCTGCCAGACCAGGGCCTTGACGATCAGGCCGCCATCGAGAGGGAGACCCGGCAGCAGGTTGAACAGCCCCAGCACCAGATTCAGGGTGCCCAGTTGACTGACCATCTCACCCAGCAGTGGTGAGGCGTGGGCGGCCGGATGCACGCCGGCCAGCAGCAGGGCCGCCAGCAGCAGGCTCACGGCCGGCCCGGCGGCGGCCACCGCCAGCGCCCCCAGGGCGGTGGAGCACTCGCGCTCGACGCTGGCCACGCCCCCGAGCAGAAACAGGGTGATGCTGCGCACCTGAACGCCCTGGCGCAGGGCGACGAGCGAATGGCCCATCTCGTGCAGCAGCACCGAGACAAACAGCAGCAGCGCCGTCAGGAAGGCGATCAGCCACAGGATCTGTGGGGAGGCCGTGGCGCCGAGGCTGCTGCGGTACTGGTCGCCGAAGGCAAGGGTGGCCAGCAGCAGGATCACGAACCAGCTGGGATGGATCCGCAGGGGGATCCCCCGAATGGTGAGCAATTGCCAGCCTTCGCCCACGGGCACCGATGCAACGGAACCCCAGGACGCGCCTGGAGCATGTGGGGAGATCCTAGAAAGGCAAGCTCTGCCCCGACTGCCGGATGGCTCCCTGCCTCAAGATCTGCGGCCTGCGCCGCCGGGATCAGGCCCTCGCCATCGCCGGCCTCGGGGTTAACGCGATCGGAGTCATCGGGGTGCCCTCCTCCCCCCGCCATCTCGACCCCAGCGAGCGCAGCCTGCTGTTCGCGGCGCTTGCGGCGGAGTTTCCGGCCTGCAGGCGGGTGCTGGTGGTGGCCGATCCCGCTGATCAGCAGCTGATTGAGCTGGAGCCCCAGCGCGGCCACGACGTGCTGCAGCTGCACGGTGACGAGAGCCCGCAGCGCTGCGCCGAGCTGAGGCAGCGGCTGGGACTGGAGGTGTGGAAGGCACTGCGGATCCGCTCACCCCAGGACCTGGAGCGAGCGTCCGACTATGACGGCTATGTCGACGCGCTCCTGCTTGACGCCTGGACCGCCGATCAGCTGGGAGGCACGGGCCGGCGGCTGCCGCTGGAGTGGCTTGAGGGCTTCGCCCCGGTTCAGCCCTGGTGGCTGGCGGGAGGCATCACGGAGGCTGCGTTGCCGGAGATCCTGCAGCGCCTGCATCCACACGGCCTGGATGTCTCGAGCGGGGTGGAGAACGCTCCAGGCGACAAAAACCTGGAGCGCATCAGGAACCTGGTGAGAACCCTGGATCTCAGCGGATCAGCAGCGACTCCTGCTGCTTGACCAGTTCAAAGAACTCCGCCTTGAGGCTGGGGTCGTGGCGGAAGTCGCCGCGCACCACCGAGTTGACCATGCTGGTCTGGGGCTCCTTCACGCCGCGCCACTTCATGCAGTAGTGCTGGGCTTTGACCAGAATCGCCAGACCCTGGGGAGCGCAGAGGCGCTCGATCTCATCGGCCAGGATCATCACCGCCTCCTCCTGGATGTGGGGACGGGAGAACACCCAGTCGGCCACTCGTGAGAACTTGGAGAGGCCGATCACCCGATCGCCCGGCTTGATGCCGATCCAGCAGGTTCCAAGAATGGGAACCAGGTGATGGGAACAGGCGGAACGCACGGTGATGGGTCCGACTGTGTAGATCTCGTCGAGTTTCTTGACGTTGGGAAAGCTGGCGATCTTGGGCTGCTGATGATAACGGCCCTTGAACACCTCATGCAGATACATGCGAGCGACACGCTCGGCAGTTTCTTCGGTGTTGTGGTCGTTTTCGATGTCGATGACCAGGCTGCGCAGCAGTTCCCGCACCTTGCCGGCCACTTCAACTTCGAGCTGCTCGAGCTCGCCTTCGCGGAGGATTGCAGCGATGTTGTCGTTGGCCAGGAAGGGTGTGCCGGATTCCTGCAGCCGTTGGCGCAGACGGGCGCTGATCGGCAGGGGCAGCGAGTCGGGGGAAGCGGACCTGGCGCCGATGCTGGAGGGAAGGGTTGAAGTCATGGGAGGTTCAGAAGGCGCCGGCCGTCGGCATGAGGGTGAGATCTTCCACCACCTGGGTGGGGGGCTGCTGGGCCAGCACCAGCAGCGCTTCGGCTGCCTGATCGGCGGGAAGCATGGCACGCCGATCAAAGCAACTGTTGACGGTTTCGCTGTCCCAGAGTGGAGTATTCACCGAACCCAGCGTGAGGGTGCAAATCCGTACGCCGTGGGCGCGTTCCTCTTCGGCCAGGCAACGGCTCAGGGATTGCAGGGCTGCCTTGCTGGCGCAGTACGCCCCCCAGTCTGGGAAGGCGTTGCGGGCGGCGTGGCTGCTGACGTTGATGATCAGGCCGCCATCGCGGGCGTCGTCGGGGCTGGTGCGGCGCAGCAGAGGCAGGACGGTCTGGCAGACCTGGAACACGCTGGTGAGGTTGAGCTGCATCAGCCACTGCCAGCGTTCCAGGGGCATCGAGGCCAATGGTCCGGTCCAGGCGGCTCCGGCGTTGTTGATCACCACGGAGGGGGTGAGGCCGCGGCCGCAGAGTTCGCGGATGCCGGGCTCGATGCCGTCGGGATCGGACAGGTCGAGGGCGGCGCAGTGAACCTGACGGCCCTGGCCGATCAGCTCGTCCGCCAGGGCGTCGAGCTGATCGGCGGAGCGGGCCACCAGCAGCAGATCAAAACCGGCGGCCGCGAAGCGGCGGGCAGCCGCAGCGCCAATGCCCCGAGAGGCGCCGGTGATCAGGGCAACGGGCAAGGCAGGGGAACGTGGAAACAAATCTTAAGCGGCAGCCGGCGATTGCGGGGATTCTCCTTCCACGAACCGCCCCATCCTGCGGAATTTCTGGTAACGCTGCTCCAGCAGCTCCCGCTCCGGCAGCGTCTGGAGCTCGCTGAGATGGGCCAGAAGGGCGGATTTCAGCGTTTCGGCAGCCTGCAGGGGCGCCCAGTGATTGCCGCCGGCGGGCTCCTTGAGCACCGCATCGATGACGCCCAGCTGCAGCAGATCCGAGCCGGTGATCCGCAGCGCTTCGGCCGCCACCGGAGCCTTGGCCGCGTCACGCCAGAGGATCGAGGCGCAGGCTTCCGGGCTGGCCACGGTGTAGACGCTGTGCTCGAACATCAGCAGCCGGTCCGCCACGCCGATGCCCAGGGCTCCGCCCGAGCCGCCCTCGCCGATGACGGTCGCCACGATCGGCACCCGCAGGCGGAACATCTCGCGCAGGTTGACGGCGATGGCCTCGCCCTGGCCCTGCTCCTCGGCGAGCACACCGGCATAGGCCCCGGGGGTGTCGATGAAGGTGAGGATCGGCAGGCGGAAGCGGTCGGCATGCTCCATCAGGCGCAACGCCTTGCGGTAGCCGCCCGGGGAGGCCATGCCGAAGTTGCGGGCGACGTTCTCCTTGGTGTCGCGGCCCTTCTGGTGGCCCAGCACCAGCACCGGCTGGTCGCCGATACGGCCGACCCCGCCCACCAGTGCCTTGTCGTCGGAGCCGCGCCGGTCGCCGTGCAGTTCGATCCAGCTGTCGCAGATCAGCTGGATGTAATCGAGGCAGCTGGGACGCTGCGGGTGCCGCGCCACCTGGATCTTCTGTGCCGGCGTCAGGTTCTGGAAGATCTCCTCGCGGCGGCGTGAGGCCAGGGTCTCCAGTTGCAGCAGCTGCTGGCTGACATCCACCTCCGAATCACGGGCCAGCTGCCGGATCTGTTCAATCTGTTCCTCGAGCTCGAACAGCGGTTTCTCGAAGTCGAGCAGAGCGCGGCGGGCCATGGCGGAAACGGAGGGTGAGCGGGAAGGGAGGTCAGACGGTGGCGATGGCCGCGGACGGATGGCCCCGAATGACGGCGGGCCTGGCCTGGTGGTCGACGTCAGCTCAGCGGCCTGAAGGAATCCAGGCCTCTGGCGATCGCGGTGGCCCGGACCGATGTGGTTGCTGGAATCAGAGCCTTGGGGTCACTGCCTGGAGGGCGAGGTGTGTGGGGTCAGTGCATGGAGGTTGACGGAGCTGCGGCCGGTGGCGTCGCGGCCGCTGGACGTGGGCGGCCCGGACCTTGCGCTTCGTGATCAGAGATGGAGAAACAATCATCGGCTGATCGATCCCCGGATCACCAGTCTGGGCCATGTCCGGATCGGCTCCGGGGGCAGGGTTTGCAGGACGCTGCCTCGCGTCAGACCGCGGCCAGCTGCTGCTGGTGGGCCGGATCGAGCCCGAGGGCCTGGAAGCCGTGGCGCAGCGAGGCCTCGCCGATGAGCTCCATGTTGGCCAGAGTGATGTTGTTGCGACCCCAGCTGAAGTTGGTGTGGATGCCTTCGAATTCGAGCAGCATCGCCTCAGCGAAACAGGCGAACAGTTGCCTGCGGGGATTGGCCATCTCGGCCACCTCCATCATCTGCCAGCCCAGGTCTTGCCAGAACTCGACGATGCCGCCCTTGATCACGTGCACGCCATCTCCGGCGAAGCGGCTGTCGAGATTCTTGGGATAACCGCCGTCGATCATCAGGCAGGGTTTCCTGAGGCTGGCGGGATCGATCGACAGGCCCTGCGGCAGGCTGGCCACCCAGACCACCACGTCGGCCTCCGGCAGGGCGTCCTCCATGGACAGCACCCGGCCCTCGCCCAGTTCGCTCTGCAGGTCGAACAGGCGCTGCTGCTGGCGCGCCACCAGCAGCAGTTCGCCGACGCCGGTGCGCTGCAACCAGCGACAGACGGCGCTGCCGATGTCGCCGGTGGCGCCGACCACAGCCACCTTGGCGCGACTCAGGTCGATGCCGAGCAGGGGGGCGTTGCGCTCGACCTGCTGGCAGATCACCCAGGCCGTGTGGGTGTTGCCGGTGGTGAAGCGCTCCCACTCAAGGGTGGTGCTGCGGATGTGCTGCTCCTTGAGCAGATTGAAATTCTCGAAGATGATCGAGGTGAATCCGCCCAGCGCCGTGATCGCGATGCCGTTCTTCTGTGCCAGTTCCATGGCGCTGAGCACCTTGCGCCTGGCGGTCTTGAACCGTCCGAGCATCTCCGGCACGAACAACGAGTCGATGTAGGCACCTTCGATCTGCTTGCCGGTGCTGCTGGTCACAGTGACCGTCTCGACCAGCTGGGGCGGCGCGACGCACCACATCTCGAAATCCCCTTCGGCGTATTCGGGATAGCCGAGCTGGAGGGCCTTGCTCCGCGCCTCCTCGAGGCTGGTGGAATGACCGATCAGGCCGAACATGCGCGCTGCACAGGGGACGTTCCGGCGTGATCGCCGGAGGGACACCGGGTCATGTAGCCGGTGTCACAGTTTGCCACGGCTCAGCCGCCGTCAGCGCCGCCCATCGCCGTTGTGACGGCGGGCGGCGCCGCGGCGCTGCTGGTGGACCTCAGCCCACCAGGGCTGCCATGGCGAAGCGGGCGATCTCCCTGGGGGTGAAGCCGATCTCGGTGAGGGTCTCCTGGTAGGAGGCCATGAAGTCGGCCATCAGGTCCTCCTTGTCCATCTGCAGATTGGCGGCGTCGTCGGCCACCTGCTCGAGCATGCGGCGCACCAGCGGCAGGTTCTCACGGTTGGCCTGCTCGAGCTCCTCGCGCACCGAGTCAAGGTTGGCCTTGAGCCATTCCTGGCCGTAGTTCAGGTGGGTGTACTCGTCCTTGACGACCGCCTCGGTGATCTTGCGGGCGAAGGGATCGGAGACAGGAATGTAGATGTGATAGGCCGAGATGGCGAAGGCTTCAATCAGGATCGCCTGGATCAGGAGGCAGGTGGTGGTGCGGCCCTCGGCCAGCGCCTTCTGGAAGTTGTCGCGCAGCGGCTGGAAGAAGTCGCGGGCGAAGGCCATGTCCGCCGTCACCCCCAGGTTCTGGCCGCAGGCCGTGAAACCCTTCTTGTGCTTGAGCTCCATGCGGGCCAGACGGGCCAGCTCTTCGGCCTGCTCGGGAATCAGGGTCCCCAGGGCCATGTAGTTGTCATGGGCCTCCTGTTCGCCCTCGATCACGATGGCGTTGATGCGGCTGTAGGCGTCCTTGTAGACGGCCGAGCTGAAGTCGGGCAGGCTGTCCTCACTGGTCTGAATCGTGCCCTGCGGTTCCTGGAGGGAGGGGAGGGTCGCCATGAAACGGGACGGAACGGATCGCAGGATCGTAGTCAGCCCGCTCCGCCGCGCGGTGGCCAGTCGCTGTGGAGCAGGGATTCCAGACGCCGCCGCCAGCCCTCCACGAGCCGCTGGAACAGGGCTTCCCCCAGTTCCGCGGACGCGCCGGCGGCGCTGCCGATGACGCCGCTGCTGCTGAGCTCATCGCTGAGCCAGGCGCAGGGTGCGGCCCCTTCCAGGCTCCAGCCCTCCGGTGGCTGCGCCCGGGCGGGTTCCGCCGGACGCTCGGCTCCGGTGCTGCCGGGCTCGAGGTGCAGCATCAGGCTGGTTTCCGCCAGGCCGGCATGCAGCCCCTCGCTGCGTTCCGGTTCGGGAATCAGCTCGCCCAGTCCCTCCGGTCCCCGCCAAAGAAAGCAGGGCAGCACGGCCAGGCGGGGATGGCGCCAGCGCAGCTGCCGGGCAGCCGTCTCCAGCAGGGCGATCTGACCGCCGTGGGCATTGAGCAGCACCAGCCGCTCGAAGCCCGCCGCAGCCAGCTGGCCGCCGATGCTGACCAGCAGCTCGATCAGCAGCGGTGCCGACAGGCTCAGGCTGCCGGGAAAGCCGAGATGTTCCGGCGAGAAGCCCAGCCATTGCACCGGCAGCAGCGTCAGCGGCAGCGATGGATCCAGGCGCTCGGCCGCCGCCAGGGCGACCCGCTCGGCGAACAGCGCGTCGGTGGCGAGCGGCAGCTGCGGTCCGTGCTGTTCAAAGGCTCCCCAGGGCCACAGCACGGTGCTGCCGCGTCGTGCCGCCTGGCGTTGCAGTTCGGGCCAGGCGAGATGGGCGAGTCGGCGTTCGCTGGCGGACATGGCGGCGGTGGCTGAAGGGCGGACGGCAGGGCCGACAGGTCGATGGCCAGAACCCCCGGGACCGCTGCCTACAGTGTGCAGACCCCCTGCAGTTCTGGGTGAACCATGGCCGGATCCGGCACCTCAGCGTCGCGTCAGCCCCGGAGCCCCGGTCAGCCCACGCCAGCGGCCCCTCCGCGCAAGCCTCCTCAGGTTCTGATGATCCGCCGCGAGGAGCCCGTCTCCAGCGAGCCTGAGGCCGCCACGGAGACCCCCGTGGCCCAGGAGCCGCAGCGTCCTGTGCGTGAGACCGCCCCGGCTCCCGCCCCCCGCCAGCAGGCGGCCCCGGCCCGCTCCGACGACGAGCTGTTCGACATGGGTGCCCTCGAGGGCATGACCATGGCCGATCTGCTGGGTCCCGCCGATGACCGTCGTCGTGGTCGCAACGCCAGGTCCGCCGGTGCTCCGGCTGCTGCCGCCAGCGCCGCCAGCGCTCCGCGCACGGTCGATGAATTCGATTTCGACGAGGAGGCCTTCCTGGCCGCCCTCGATGAGCAGGATTTCGTCGGCAGCACCGGCGAGGTCGTCACCGGATCGGTGGTGAGCGTCGAGAGCGACGGCGTTTACGTCGACATCGGCGGCAAGGCGCCCGGCTTCATGCCCAAGAAGGAATGCGGCCTCGGGGTGATCACCAACCTCAAGGAGCGCTTCCCCAGGGGCCTGGCGGTCGAGGTGCTGGTCACCCGCGAGCAGAACGCCGACGGCATGGTCACCGTCAGCGCCCGTGCCCTGGCGCTGCGCCACAGCTGGGAAAAGGTGGCCGCCCTCGAGAAGCAGGGCAAGGTCGTGCAGGTCAAGGTGAACGGCTTCAACCGGGGTGGCGTCACCTGCGATCTGGAGGGTCTGCGCGGTTTCATTCCCCGCTCCCAGCTCAACGAGGGCGAGAACCACGAGGGCCTGGTGGGCCGAACCCTCGGTGTGGCCTTCCTGGAGGTCAATGCCGAAACCCGCAAGCTGGTGCTCTCCGAGAAGAAGGCGGCCAGCGCCCAGCGCTTCTCCGAACTGGAGGTGGGCCAGCTGGTGGAGGGGCAGGTGGCTGCGATCAAGCCCTACGGCTTCTTCATCGATCTGGGCGGGGTGAGCGGCCTGCTGCACCACAGTTCCATCAGTGGCGCCGCCCTGCGCGATCTGCGCGAAGTGTTCCAGCCCGGCGAGCGCGTGCGCGCCCTGGTCACCGATCTCGACCCCGGTCGTGGTCGCATCGCGCTCAACACAGCCCTGCTGGAGGGCCAGCCCGGCGAACTGCTGATCGCCAAGGAGCAGGTGATGGCCGAGGCGGCTGATCGTGCCAACCGTGCCCGCTCGCTGCTGCGCCAGCAGGAGCAGACGGCCGGATGAGGGAGCTCGTCGCTCAGGCCGCGCTGCGGCCCTCCCTGGACTGGGAACTCGATTTCTATTCCCGCCCCATCCTTGAGGCTGACGGCCGTAAGCGCTGGGAGCTGCTGATCTGCTCGAGCGCCGATCCGCAGCGGAGCCGTGCCTCCGCGGCCGGTGCTGATGCGGATGGCGGCTTCCGCTGGCAGCAGGACTGTCCCGCAGACAGCGTCAATTCAATCTGGCTGAGGCAGTCCATCGAGGCGGCCCTGGCCGAGGCTGCACGCCAGGGCTGGCAAGCGCCACGCCGGCTGCGCTGCTGGCGCGGCTCGATGCGGACGATGGTGCAACGGGCCGCCGAGGGACTCGGGCTCGAACTGGTGCCCAGCCGCCGCTGCTACGAGCTGGTCGCATGGCTGCAGGACCGTCACCGCAGCGTCTACCCCAAGGAACCCGGCTACCTCGCCGGGCCTCTGGCTCCCCCTCCCCAGGCGATCCGTCCCGTGGCTGTGCCTCTGCCTGAGGCTCTGCGGGGTGAATCCTGGGATTGGGCCACCCTCACGGCTGAGGCTCTGGCCGAGGCCGCTGAGTGGCAGATCGGCTTCGCCGGTTTGTTGCCGCTGAGCGATGTGCTGCCGCCGCAGACACCGGTGCCCGGCATCCGCCTGTTCAGCCGCAGCCGTGCCCTGGCCATCGCCGGTTGGCTGGCGGGCCTTGAGCCTGTGCGACTGGAGATCGATGCCAATCAGCTGATCCTGGAGGCGGGCCTCGAGGATCGCTGGTTGCTGGCCAACCTGGCTGACGAGGAGGCGAAAGCTGCGGCTGCAGCCTTCGCCGCGGCCCGTGAACAGGCCGGCGGCTACCAGTTCATCGCCGTGGTCAGCGGCCCCGATGCCGAACGGCTGGAGGGGTTCTGGATGCTGCGTGATCTCCCCGATGGCTGACGGGCTGGAGCCCCCGTTCGCGCGGACGGATGCCACCTTCAACAACCTGCCCGGCTGGACCTGGGTGGGCACCTATGGCGGGTACTTCCTCCAGGCTGATCTGCTGCAACAGTTCGAGCATGGCTTCTTCACCCGCCTCTGGCAGGGGCGTGAACCAGCCGAACTGGCTGGTTTCGTCAGCGCCGGGATCACGGTGCATCGTCCCCGCCAGATCCACAGCGCCATGGTGTTGCCGGCCTCTCAGGCCAATGCTGAGCCCTGGCCTGAGGCCGATGGTCTGGTGAGCGATGCGGGCGGTCAGAGCCTCTGGGTCTGCGGGGCCGACTGCACGCCGGTGCTGCTGGCCGATCCCGCCAGCGGTCGTGTGGCGGCCTGTCACGCCGGCTGGCGTGGCGTGGCCGGCAGGATCCTGCCGCAGGCGATCGCACGCCTGGTCGCCAGCGGCAGTGACCCTGCCGATCTGCTGGTGGCTCTGGGTCCGGCTGTCAGTGGAGCCCAGTACCCGGTGGAGCGCTGGGTGAGTCTGGAGGTGGCTGCCGCGATGCGCCCGGATTCCCGTGAGCCGCAGCAGGCTCTGGAAGACCTGATCGCTGCGGGTGCCCTGGTGCCCGAAGCTGAGCCGCAGCGGGATCGGCTGGATATCCGGGCGGCGATCCGACTGCAGCTGCAACACGCCGGTGTGTCTTCCGAGCACTGCAGCAGTTGCCCGCTCTGCACCGTGGATGAGGAGGCACTCTTTCACTCCTGGCGTAGGGATCGTCGCAAAGCTGTGCAATGGAGCGGCATTGTCTCCCAAGCCTGAAAGCCGCTTGAAGCAGTGAACGGCCTGGCGGCAGGTAGGCGCTTCATTGGTTAAGGGCGCTGCTGCAAGAGCAGCGGCATCGCTGTGCGGCAGAGCGCAGATCTGCCGGAATCGCTTCTGCCTTCCCTTGCAGAAGGGTGGCTGCGATGCCAGAATGCAGAAGTTGCATACTTCTCAACATGCTCACCGGCGCCGATCTACTCGCCAAGGTCAAAGAGCTGGGCGACGTCAGCAAATCTGACCTCGTTCGGGCCTGTGGCTACGTCTCGACCAAGAAGGACGGGACCGAGCGGCTCAATTTCACCGCCTTCTACGAGGCACTTCTGAACGCCAAGGGTGTTGACTTCGGGCCCACCCCCAAGGCTGGTCGGGCAGGTCGCAAGCTCAGCTTCAACACCAAGGTGCAGTTCAACGGCAACCTGATGGTGGGCCGTGCCTACACCGCCATGCTCGATCTCAAGCCCGGCGACGAGTTCGAGATCAAGCTGGGTCGCAAGCAGATCCGTCTCGTGCCCCTGGGTGCTGAGGACGAAGAAGGCTGAGGGCCACCGCCTCCGCCAATCGGATTCCGTCGATGGCGGCGGAGAGGATGCCACCGGCGTAGCCGGCCCCCTCTCCGCCCGGGTACAGCCCGCTGACGTTGATGCTCTCCAGGCTGCGGCGATCGCGCGGCAGCCGCAGTGGCGAGGACGTGCGAGTCTCCACTCCCGTCAGCAGGCTGTCCGCGCCGATGTAGCCCGGAATTCTGCGTTCGAAGGCTGGCAGGGCCTCACGCAATGCCGCGCAGACGAACTCCGGCAGACAGTCATCCAGGCTGGTCAGCTTCAGTCCCGGTGAATAGGAGCCGCGCAGGGGGTGGTCGGCCAGCTCCCGGTCATCGCCCTGACTGGGCCGCTGGGTGAGGAAATCGGACACCCACTGGGCAGGAGCCCGGTAGTCGCTGCCGCCGGCCGCGAAGGCTCGCTGTTCCCAGTGGCGCTGAAAGGCGATGCCGGCCAGGGGGTCGCTGGGGAAGCGTCCCCAGGGCTCCATGTCCTGCTGTTCGATTGTCACCACCAGGCCGCTGTTGGCATTGCGTTCATTGCGCGAATGCTGGCTCATGCCGTTGGTCACGACGCAGCCCGCCTCGGACGTGGCCGCCACCACCAGCCCGCCTGGACACATGCAGAAGCTGTAGACGGCCCGGCCGTTGTCGCAGTGGTGCACCAGCTTGTATTCGGCTGCCCCCAGTCGCGGGTGCCCGGCCGCCTCTCCCCAGCGGGCCCGGTCGATCAGTGCCTGGGGATGCTCGATGCGCACGCCGATGGCCAGCGCCTTGCTCTCCATCGCCACTCCCTGCTCCTGCAGCCGTGTGAAGGTGTCGCGGGCGCTGTGGCCAGGCGCCAGGATCAGCCGATCGGTCGGGATCTCCTCGCCCCCGGCGAGCCGCACGCCCCGCAGTCGGTGGCGTGACGGGCCATCGTCTTCGGCCGGTTCGGGCTCTGGATCGAGCAGCAGCTCCTGCATCCTCGCCTCGAAGCGCACCTCACCGCCGAGCTCCTCGATGCGGCGGCGCAGGCCTCGCACCACGGTGGCGAGCTTGAACGTGCCGATGTGGGGGCGGTGCAGGGTGAGGATCTCGCGGCTGGCGCCGGCTTCCACCAGCTCCTCCAGCACCTTGCGCACCAGCCGCTCGTCCTCGCTCACCTGGCTGTAGAGCTTGCCGTCGGAGAAGGTGCCGGCTCCCCCCTCGCCGAACTGGGCATTGGAATCGGGATCGAAGGCCTGCTGTCCCTTCCAGAAGCCGAAGGTGTCGGCGCTGCGTTGCTTCACCGGCCGGCCCCGCTCCAGCAGCAGTGGCCTGAGGCCCATCTGGGCCAGCAGCAGTGCAGCGAAGTAGCCGCAGGGGCCGGCGCCGACCACGACCGGTCGCCGCTGCGGAGATGCCAGCGGCCGACTCGAGTCTGGGCCGGCCACCGGTCTGTAACGGGTGTCGGGGGAGGGGCGCAGGTGCGGATCGTTGTGGAAGCGGCGAAGCAGGCGCTTGAGCTCCGCCTCAGGCAGATCCAGATCGAGATCGAGGCAGTACACCAGCGCGATGGCACCGCGACGGCGGGCATCGATGCTGCGGCGCACCAGCTGGTGGCCGCGCAGGGCTTCTCGGGGAACGCGCAGACGCCGGCAAGCCGCAGCGGGCAGCTCCTCGTCGTGGTGATCGAGCGGCAGTTTCAGTTCACTCAGCCGCAGCACGGGCCATCAATGCAGCGAAGGGCAATGGGCCACCTGGCCCTCTCCTGTCTAGGGCAGACCATGGCCTCAGCGGTGATTCTCGCTGGCGGGTGTGGCGCTGGTTGGTCGGTTGCGGTTCCGCAGGCCGGCGGGCCAGTCCGGCAGGGGCGAGTGGCGGGATCGCGATGTGCGGCATCGATCGGGCGGATCAGCATCATGCAGGCTGGTTCTGCCAGTCGGACCTCTCTCTAGTTTTGAAGTCAAAGACGGCGCTGCTGATGCAACAGCGGTGTTGTTCTTCCTGCCGTATTTCGCATCAGGAGCTCCTGCTCATGTCGCTTCTCCCCTGGCAATCGCTTCAGGACAGTGAGGATCTGTTCGATCGCGCCACCTGGCCGCTGGCCTGGCCCCTGGCCCGTCGCGGCGGCTGGCCGGCACCGCTGCCGATGGCGCCCCGCGTCGACATCTTCGAGCGGGATGGAGCCTATGTGATCGAGGCTGATGTGCCCGGCATGGCCCGCGAGGATCTGCACGTCAGCGTTGAGGAGGGCGTGCTGACGCTCAGCGGCGAACGCCAGCAGGAGACGCGCGAAGAGCGGGGCCGCTGCCATCGGCTCGAGCGCACCTACGGCAGCTTTCTGCGCAGTTTCACGCTGCCGGCTGACAGCGATGGCACGGCCATTCACGCCACCTGTCAGGACGGGCAGCTGAGCATCACGGTGCCGCGCAAGGCCGGCACCGCCGCGCCTGCGGCCCACGTGGTGCCGGTGCAGTGATCGCCGCCGATCCGTGATGCGTCTGCACAGCCCCGCGTTCGCTGATGGCGCTCCGATCCCGCTGCTGTACACGGCTGAAGGCGATGACATCTCGCCGCCGCTGCAGTGGAGCGACGTGCCGCCGCAGGCCCGCAGCCTCTGCCTGATCCTTGATGATCCCGATGCGCCCGCCGGCCTCTGGATTCACTGGGTGGTCTATGACATCCCACCGCAGGCAGGGGGGCTGCCGGCCGGTCTGCCGCGCGCGCCCCGGCTGGCCGATGGCAGCTGCCAGGGTCGCTGCTGGGGCGTGCATCACTTCCCCCGGCTCGGGTATCACGGGCCCCAGCCACCGCCTGGGCCCGCCCACCACTACCGCTTCACGCTGAGTGCCCTGGCGGATCGGCTGGGTTGGCGGCCCGGGGCGACGGCCCCGGGGCTGCGTCAGGCGATGGCACCGCTGCTGCTGGCCGAAGCCGTGCTGCATGGCACCTATGCCGCCACCGCCTCGGCCGCCAGGCACTGACCCACCACCTCCCGGGTGTTGGTCGACAGAGTGGCGGCATCCAGCAGTCCCAGGGCCTCGCGCAGCCGCTGGCGTCGCTCGGGCCCGTAGCTCTGCCAGCGGCTGAACACCTTGGCCAGCCGCGAGGCGGTGATCGGGTTGCGGTGGTCCAGCTCGATCAGCCGCTCCGCCAGGAAGCGATAGCCGCTGCCATCGGCGGCGTGGAAGACGACCGGGTTGCCCGCGAGGCCGCCCAGCACCGCCCGCACCGAATTGGGCGCTGCCGGGTCGTAGCGGGGATGCTCCAGCAGCCGCTCGATTCGGCGCAGGCCATCGTGGAACGGGGCGGAGGCCTCCAGGGCGAACCAGGCATCGAGCACCACCGGTCGTTCGCGCCAGCGCTCATGGAAGGCCGCCATCGCCTCCTCCCGTGCCGGGATGGGATGGCTCTGCAGCGCTCGCAGCCCGGCGCGGGCCAGGGTCATCGATCGCCCCTCGACGGCGGCGCGCGCCGCCGCGATCGCTCCAACTTCACCGGCGGCTACCTGCCAGCTCCAGATCAGTCCGGTCAGGCGCCGGTCGCCGTTGCCGCGGGGCCAGGCGGCATCCCATTCGCCCATGCAGCTCTCCAGCGCCTGCTGCAGCGGCGCCGCCAGGGCAAGGCCGAAGCGGCGGCGCAGCGCTGCGAGCGCGGCGAACAGGGCCGGCGGATCCGGCTCGGGCCCCGCCTCCTCCAGTTCTGCCATGCCAGGCAGGCTCAGCAGGACGGCGCGGCTGGCCTGGGACAGCGAGGGATCGGCCAGAATCCGCCCGAAGGCATCGATCAGCTCCTCCTCCAGCGATGAGCTGCGGCCCGGATCCCCCCCGGCCGCCGCGGCTGCCTGGCTGTCCGCCGACAGGGCGCTGCCGCCGGCCTGGGCCAGCACCAGCTGCCGCAGCAGCGTCTGGCCGGCGTCCCAGCGGGCCACCGGATCGCTGTCGCAGGCGAGCAGATGCACCAGCTCGCCGGCCGGTCGGCCCATCTCCAAGCGCACCGGAGCTGAGAAGTGGCGCAGCAGCGACAACGCCGGGGGGTGGGCCTGGCGCGGCAGGCCGCTGAACCGCAGCTGCTGCTCGGCCTGATCGATCACCAGCAGACGCGTCGCATCGCCCCAGCGGCGTGGCGGCCGAGGCAGCGCATCCGGCTTGTCCCAGGCCGTCTCGTCACCGGCTGGCAGCTCATGCTCCAGTCGCACCGGCAGGGGCTCGCCCCCCTGGCCCACCAGGCCGATGGCCAGGGGGATCACCACCGGTTGCTTGTTGCTCTGACCGGGCGTCGGCGGGGTGTGCTGGCGGATCGTCAGCGTCAGCCTGCCGCTGTCGCCATCCCAGTGGCGCTGCACCTGCAGCACTGGTGTACCGGCCTGGTGATACCAGCGGCGGAAGGCGGCGAAGTCGATTGGTGGCGGCGCCAGGCGACCGTCCAGTCCCCGTTCGGCCCAGTGCGCTTCGGCCGCTTCGCGCATGGCGTCGAGGAAGTCATCGCAGGTGGCGGCCGTGCCGTCGTGGCGACGCACGTAGATCTGCATGCCGCGCTGAAACACCTCCTCGCCCAGCAGACTGTGCAGTGCCCGGATCACCTCGGCACCTTTTTCGTAGATCGTCGTCGTGTAGAAATTGTCGATCGCCTCGTAGGCATCGGGCTGCACCGGGTGGGCGGTCGGACCACCATCTTCACGGAACTGGGTGTTGCGCAGCAGCGCCACATTTTCGATCCGGTTGAGAGCATGGCCATGTTGATCAGCGCTGAAACACTGGTCTCGGAACA
>CAYNGR010000005.1:34640-42464 GCA_964396755.1 uncultured Cyanobium sp.
AGTCGCGGCAGGTGATCCGATTGCCGGTCCAGTTGTGGAAGTATTCGTGAGCGATCACGCTCTCCACCCGCTCCAGCTCATCGTCGGTGGCGGTTTCCTGATCGGCCAGCACCAGCTTGGAGTTGAAGATGTTGAGGCTCTTGTTCTCCATGGCGCCCATGTTGAAGTGGCGCACGGCGACGATGTTGTACTCGTCGAGGTCGTACTCAAGCCCGTAGGCCTGCTCGTCCCAGCGCATCGCCCGCTGCAGCGAGGCGATGGCGTGGGCGGTGTACGGCTCATCGCCCGGCTCCACCCACAGGCGCAGGCGCACCTCGCGGCCGCTGGCCGTGGTGAATCGATCGCCCACCTCCTGCAGACGCCCGGCCACCAGGGCGAACAGATAGGAGGGTTTGGGGAAGGGATCGTCCCAGATGGCGTAGTGGCGCTCGCCGCTGCTGCCGCTGTGCTCGTCAGCGGCCTCGAGCGGGCCGCTCTCCAGGCAGTTGCCGTTGCTGAGAAGCACCGGGAAGCGCGCGCGATCCGCTTCGATGCGCACGCGGAAGCGGCTGAGCAGATCGGGGCGGTCGGGGTGGAAGGTGATGCGCCGGAATCCTTCTGCTTCGCACTGGGTGGTGACCATGCCGCCGCTGGCGTACATCCCCTCAAGGCTGCTGTTGGCCCAGGGATCGATCGCCACCTCACTGGTCAGGACGAAGGGCCGCTGCGGTGGCTCAGGGATGCGCAGTCCGGCGGCCGTGCGTTCCCAGGCCTCGGCAGCGAGGGGCACCCCATCGATCGCCAGCTGCAGCAGGTCAAGATCCACTCCCGCCAGCTCCAGAGGACCCGGCGTCCGGCGGCCGTCCGGGCCCTCGGCGGCGGGGTTGGGCTCGAACACCAGTCGGGCACTCACCCGCACCTGCTCCTCATGCAGCCGCACCGTCAGGTCCGTGCGCTCCAGCAGGTAGGGGGCCGGCCGGTAATCGGCGAGGCGCACGCGGGCCATGGGGGCAGCGATCGAGGGGCACAGCGGCATTGTGGCGAATGCGCCCGGCCTGATCCGTGTCACGGGGATTGCCGGCGTGCGCAGGAGTGCCCCTGGCTGCTGCGGTCAGGATCTGAGCAGACGGCCGTGATGGCCTCTCCCAGGCCAGGGGTGTGAGCGCGATCCACGCGCTCGTCTCAGGCCAGCTGCCGACCGATGCAGGACCCTGCGCCGGTGATCAGGCAGTGGGGGGTCATGCCGCAGGTGCCCCTGTCCGTGCCGCCTGGGCGTCGAGATGGACGCGGCAGCTGCTCACAGCCGAGCGGTGATCGTCACCGGTTCGCAGCGGCGAGCCCCATGGCGGCGCAGCGCCTCGGCCTGCGCCCGGGCCGGTCCCGGATGGCTGCGGGCCCGTGCGATGGCGGCGACGAGGCGACCCGGCAGCTGCTCGTCCTGGCCAGCCTCGATCAGAAAGGCCATGGGCCTTTCCGCTCTCTCAGGAATGGTTCACCGGTCAAGCCGCTGCAGCGTCCTCAGGTCCGCTGCACTCCCACAGCTTCGGATCCGGCCGCGAGGCCGGCTCGTGGATGCCGGCGACGCCAGCCATTGCAGCCCTTGGCCCGGGCGGGTGTCGAGCCGACCGAGTCGTCCGCCAGGCCGCCCCAGGCAGGCTCGGGTGGGGCGCCGCTTCGGGACGGGCCCTCGTCCCGCACGGGCCTCTGGCGCTGACGACGCTTCATCGGGGCCTCTGTTCAGGGCCGCCTCAGCCCTGGTCAGCCCTCATGGGTTGGGCCTCACTGCTGGCCAGTGCCTGCCTGACCTTCGCCGTCAGATCATCCGGCACCTGCTTGGGGCAGATCTCGGTGGCGCCGATGACGGCGGCATTGATCGAGCCCTTGCGCAGCTCCTCGAGGCTCAATGGGGTGGTGCCGGAGCTCGCGATCAGGCCTTTGTGCACGCCGAGGATCAACTGGGCGATCGTCTCGCCGGCGACTCCGGCCGCCTGTTCGAACTCCTGACCGGAGCGGGTGGCGATGCAGGTGTTGACCGAGGCGATGCGGGCGTAAAGAGCCAGCTGATCGGAGCTGGCCGGTCCCTGCTCGAAGGCTGAAACCTGCGGAACGCTGGAGGGGGCAGGCATGGCACCGGCCCAGGCAGCCGCTGGTGCAGCCAGCGGCGTCAGCACGAGCACCAGCAGACAGAGCAGATGGGTGACCAGCCGGCGAACGGCGAGCGGGCTGCGGCGGGCTGGCATGGGCGGTTCGCGGGCGGTCGGATGGGCGAAGGGACGGACCGGATCGCTTACTTGCCGCCGCTGGACGGATTGCGTAGCGCCTTCTGGATCTGCGCCAGCAGATCGTCGATCGTCTTTTTGTCCTGGGCGGTGAACTTGTCGAAGCACATCTGCTTGATCCGCGGCACGACGCCGAACACGGTGCCGTTGGCGAGCTGGTTGGTTTCGAGCTTCCTGTTGTTGTTGGCGCCTTGAATGATGCCGCCGTGAACAAAGTTGAGCGTGGAGACGATCATCTCCAGGTTGGCGGGCAGCGACTTGTCGAGACCCACCTGCTTGGTGGCCAGCACGCAGATATTGACGGCTCCCATCTGGTTGTAGATATTGACGTCCCGGTCGCTGGCGGGCCTGGTCGCAGGGGCCGGAGGAGCTGGCGGAGTCGTCTGGGCCATCGCCGGCAGAGATGAGATGGATCCGGCAGCGAGGACTGCCGCGGCCGAGATGGCAACGGGGCTGACGCGAAGGTGGATCACCGGCTGGGGGTCAACGTGACGCCATTGTGCCACCGATGCGCCGGCCGGGACGTGTTGCAGCGGTGTCAGGGCACCGGCTCAGGCCGGTTGCTGCAGCGGTGCGGCGGCCGATTCGACGCGGATCTCGTGGTGGATTTCCGAGAGCTCCAGTTCCCCGTCGCGCCAGGAGTAGATCGAACGGGAGCGGAAGCGGTCCTGGTCGACCAGGCGGATGTGCTCGAGGATGTCCCATTCCTGGTAGTGGGACTCAAAGATCATTTCGTGTTCATCCACCTGGCGGATCTGGCTCTTGGTGGGGGAGCCGCACAGGTAGCCGCGGCTGCGGCGCAGCTGGTGGCCGCACAGATAGGCCTCCATCACGCCCTCACGCACGTAGCGGGGCTTGCGGTCGAAGAAGTCGTACTCTTTCTCGGGCCACCAGGTGAAGCGGTAGGCGTCCTCACCCTCGATCGGTTCGCTGAAGCTTTCCACCCGCAGCATCATGTCGACCCGCATCGGCTCCTCCTCGTCGCGGAAGAAGTAGAGGCGGCGCGAGCGCCACAGGCCCAGGTTGCGTGAGAACCAGCGGCGCAGATTGCTGTCCAGCCTGATGCGGGTGGGGCTGGCGGGAGGCACGGGATCGGGGCTGTGCAACAGGGACACGCGCTGATAGACCACAGCTCCCACGCCACTGACTGGAGGTCAGCCTATGGCGGATTGGCGGCGGTGCTCAGGACTTCCAACTGTCTTAGCGAGTTCTCGCAATGGCGGCCGCAGGGATGCCCGATCGCTCGCAAACCCATAGCTTGGAGCGCAGGCGCGCGTTGCCCTTGGCCACCGCTTGGGATTCCAGACCCCAGGGCCCGTCCTCCGGCCGGGCTACGACGAACGCGGCTGGCGCTGGCAAGCCCGACGCCAGCCGCCAGACGCTGAAGCTGCTGCTGGTGGCCACCCGCCAGCACCTCGCCAGCCCGGACGTGCGCAATCTCGTCAGCACCCTGCAGGCGGAGGAGACCGGTTTCGAGATCAGCCTGGAGGTGGCCGATCCGGCGACCCATCCCGAACTGCTGGAGCTGCACCGGCTGGTGGCCACCCCGGCCCTGGTCAAGCTCGAGCCGCCGCCACGCCAGGTGTTCGCGGGCAACACCATGAGCCTGCAGCTGCGCACCTGGCTGCCCCGCTGGCAGCAGATGGAGACCGTCAGCAGCCTCGGGATGAACCTGCGCCCGCCCGAGCGGGACGGCAGTCGCACCCAGCGCGAGGTACAGCTGGAGGATCAGCTCCTGGTGCTGCGTCAGGAGAACGAAACCCTGATCGACAGGCTCGGTGTGCAGGAACGGCTGCTGCGCATGGTGGCCCATGAGCTGCGAACGCCGCTGACGGCCGCCAAGCTGGCGCTGCAGAGCCACACGCTCGGCCAGATCGACGAAAGCCGCTTCCGAGACGTGCTCAAACGGCGTCTCGATGACATCGAGGAGCTCTCGCGCGATCTCCTGGAGGTGGGGACCACCCGCTGGGAGGCCCTGTTCAACCCTCAGCGTCTCGCCCTCGGCCAGGTGGCGGCCGAGGCGATCTTGGAGCTCGAGAAGCTCTGGGTGGGCCGGGATCTGGAGCTCGTCACGGACATCCCGGCGGATCTCCCCGACGTCTACGCCGATCAGCGGCGCATGCGGCAGGTGCTGCTCAATCTGCTGGAGAACGCTCTCAAGTACACCCCCGAAGGCGGGCGTGTCAGCCTGACCCTGCTGCACCGAACCAGCCAGTGGGTGCAGATGAGCGTCTGTGACAGCGGCCCGGGGATTCCGCCGGAGGAGCAGGAGCGCATCTTCCTCGACCGGGTGCGCCTGCCCCAGACCTCCGGAACCACCTCGGGCTTCGGGGTCGGCCTCGCGGTCTGCCGTCGCATCGCCGATGTCCACGGCGGCCGCATCTGGGTGGTCTCCGAGCCGGGTGAAGGGGCCTGCTTCCACCTGACGGTGCCGGTCTGGACCGGTCAGAGCTCGCCCCAGACCCTGCGCCGCGGCGGTGGGCTGGCGTCGCCTTGACGAAGGGCACCTCCGCCCCGTACGTTCATTCCAACGCCGGTCGCGCAGGCGATACGGCCAACCGGGAATCGGATCGTGCCCTAAGGCTTTGTATCCCATTCCTTTCGAAACCACCATCTGTCAGGTTTCGAAAGTTGCTCTCCATGATGAGACTCACCGGTTGTTCGTTGACTCCGAGTCTTTCTGACTCCCATGTCAACCAGGCGGCTATCATTGCCGTGGCCTCGCCCCCATCGTCTAGAGGCCTAGGACACCTCCCTTTCACGGAGGCGACAGGGGTTCGAATCCCCTTGGGGGTATCCAGTTCATCGCATGACCGGGTCACATGTTGACCCGGTTTTTTATTGTCAACGCCGCATCCTGTCTCCTCTCGGCATCCGTCGTTTGCTGCTGGCAGAACCTGGCATGGGTCTCGAGGGTGCCTCCTGCAGTCCAGGCGGAGTTGACAAGTGCTGTCAGTCACCGCGAAGCCGGCTGGGGTGCTGCGTCGAGCGCGGAGGGGGCGGATCATGGGCGGCCTGTGCCTCAGCGCTGCAACCGGCCCAGAGGCTGCATCGCCCTCGGACCTTGCTGCGCAGCCGTCTGAAGTGTGGGCGCTGGTGAACACCCTGCGTCTGCAGGTGCTCCTGGGCTGCATCAGGATTGCGACGCGTGCGTGCGAGGGTCAGAGGCTGGCCGTGACGCCGCCGCTGCGGATAGGCGCCTGAGCATCTCGGCAACGACGATCAGCGGAACCGCGAGCAGCCTGCGGGCTCAGGAGGGGCCACCAGGGGCGGCAGGGCGTTCTGGTCGGTTCGTCCCTGCCTTCAGAGCCGGGAAGCGCGGCACTGGGCCTCCTGCTGGACTCCGCGCACGTTGTTGGCCAGGTCTTCCTGGAGGCGTTGCTCGATCAGCCCGATTGGCATGCCCGGCTTGCCCTGCACGGTGAGGTCGTAGAGGAGCCAGCTGCTGGTGGCATCGGAGCCGACCACCCACGCTCCCTGAAAACAGCGGAAATCGCCGTCGAGCATCCGGAACGAGAGGCGCCCGGCCGGACGATTCTCATCGAGTTCCAGGGTGACGCGGGCGCTGAAGCGCAGGCCGCAGAACTGCTGGGTGCCGACCTGTTCGACGGCAACCCGGTTGGCCCGTCGCCAGATCTGGCGGGAACTGGCCAGGTTGGGGATGAAGCGATGCAGGTTGTCGTAGTCGGTCAGCACGGACCAGAGCCACTGACAGTCGACCGCCAGGCGCAGCTGCACGGCGAGACGACGCATCCCCATGGGCAGGCGCTCCATGTCCTGCTGGATGGTGTCAAGCCTGCAGCTGGCGTCAGGCCAGGTCAGCAACGGTGCGGCGAACGGATCGTCGAGATCGCGGGCTTGGGCGAATGGCTGCGCCAGGACCATGCGGAGGTGCTGAGGGGTTCTGGATGAAGCGGGCCGGGAGGAGATCCCGGTGGTCCGCGGGGCCTGACACAGGGGCAGAGCGCCTGCGCTGCCTGGCGCCGGACCAGATATGGCCCTGGCGTCGATCAGAGCAAGTTAACCGGATCCGCCCAGCGGCCGCAGCCACGCCGTCGGGCTCGATCCCCGGGATCGGGCTGTCTCTATGATCAGCGCGCTTTTGAGGCCGTCCCCCCATGCGTGTATCCACCGGCAACGCCACCCTTTCTGACGGCCGCATGTTCACGGTGGTGGTGGAGAGCTTTGGGGCTGGACCGCAGCGCCGCGCTCAGCGCCGGCTGACGGTGCCGTTCTCCCAACTGCAGTCGCTGATGCAGACCATCGCCCGTCAGGGTGGTCGGATCGTAGAGGTGAGCAGTGGTGAAGCCGCCGCCACCCCTGCCCCCGAGGCCGCCCCGGCTGCCGAGGCCCCCGCACCCCGTCCTGCCGCCCGCCACGCCGTGTCTCACGCCGACGTCCCCGTCAATCTTTACAAACCGAAGGATCCGTTCATCGGCACGGTGACCGAGAACTACAGCCTGCTGGCTGAAGGAGCCATCGGTCGGGTGAACCACATCACCTTCGATCTCTCCGGTGGTGACCCCCACCTGCGTTACGTCGAGGGCCAGAGCATCGGCATCATTCCCGAGGGCAATGACCCCAACGGCAAGCCCCACAAGCTCCGCCTTTACTCGATCGCCAGCACCCGTCACGGCGATAACCTGGCTGGCAACACGGTCTCGCTCTGCGTCCGCCAGCTGCAGTACGAGAAGGACGGTGAGACGATCAACGGCGTCTGCTCCACCTTCCTCTGCGACATCGAGCCCGGCGCCAAGGTGAAGATCACCGGCCCGGTCGGCAAGGAGATGCTGCTTCCCGACGATGAGGAGGCCAACGTGATCATGCTTGCCACCGGAACCGGCATCGCCCCGATGCGCACCTATCTGCGCCGCATGTTCGAACCCGCTGAGCGTGAGAAGAACGGCTGGCACTTCCGCGGCAAGGCCTGGCTGATCATGGGTGTTCCCACCACGGCCAACCTGCTGTACGACGCCGACTTCGAGCATTACCAGAGCCAGTACCCCGATCAGTTCCGCTACACCAAGGCAATCAGCCGCGAGCAGCAGAACGCCAAGGGCGGCCGCATGTACATCCAGGACCGCGTCAGCGAGAACGCCGACGAGATCTTCGCGATGATCGAAAACCCCAAGACCCACGTCTACATGTGTGGTCTGCGGGGCATGGAGCCGGGCATCGACGAAGCGATGACCGCCGCCGCCGCCGCCAAGGGCCTCAACTGGAGCGAACTGCGCCCCGCCCTCAAGAAAGCCGAGCGCTGGCACGTCGAAACCTATTGAATCCGGCCCTCCGGTCTCCAACTCCACACAGGCCCGCCCCCCGGCGGGCTTTTTTGTTGCCAAGCCATGCGCTTGGCCGGCGCGCTCGTTAAACCAGAGGCACGCACGCCCCGCGTTGCCCATGCCCGCCACCCAGACCAATCCCCTGCGCGTGGGGCTGCGCCAGGAGCGGGTGATCGCCCCGCAATGCCTGGTGATCTTCGGCGCCAGCGGCGACCTCACCCACCGCAAACTGATCCCGGCGCTGTTTGAGCTGTTCCGGCAGCGGCGCCTGCCCAGTGAATTCG
>CAYNGR010000006.1:0-40248 GCA_964396755.1 uncultured Cyanobium sp.
GACCGGCTGGTGGTGTTCCTGGGCAGCGACTGGGTCTGCCAGCTGCCCCGCGCCGATGGCGATGCGGGCGAAAAGCGGGCCTGCTGCATCGATCTTGAGCACCTGATCGATGGCCTGCGGGCCAAGCCCCGCGCCCTGCTCCATTGCCGGTACCAGCGCCAGCTGTTCCCCGATCAGTGCTGGTGGGACTTCTGGCAACAGCTGCTGGCTGGCGGTGATCGCGACAGCGCAGCCCGTCTGATGGTGGAGGCCCTCTATGTGGCGGTGCGGGTGGCGTCCTTTGAGCTGGTGCTCGCCTTCCTGGAGCAGGCCCAACGCCGCCAGACCCTGTCCCTCTCCGCTTTGCAGCAGCGCTTCCGGGTACCACCCCGTTGTCAGAGCCTCCCCGATCCCGTCATTCCCCAACACCTGCTGGCCTCCTATGACCACCTCGTCCCCGCTGCCGCGCTCAGCGGCGGCGGAAGCGGCACTGCCGCTGCTGCTCAAGCAACTCAAGCTGGCGCGCTTCCGCAGCCACTGGCAAGCGCTGGCCGAGCAGGCTGAGGCTCAAGGCTGGAGCCCGGGCCAGTTCCTCTACGCCCTCTGTGAGCTGGAGCTGGAACAGCGGCAGATCGCCCGCCAGCAGCGCCTGCTGCGCGGCGCCCATCTCCCCTGGCAGAAAGGGCTCGATGGCTTTGACCACCAGCACCTCGAACCCCGCCACTGGCAGGAGCTCCAGGGCCTGGCGCGGTAGACCACCTGGCTGCTCCAGGCGGAAAACCTGCTGCTGTTTGGCCCCAGCGGTGTGGGCAAGACCCAACTGGCCATTGCGATCACCATGGCGATGGCGGCGCAGGATCAGGCCTGCCGCTTCTTCCCGGCCACGGCGCTGGTGCAGCTGCTGCAGAAGGCCAAGGCCGCCTACGACCTGCTGGCGATGCTGCAGAAGCTGGATCGCTACGCCCTGCTGGTGATCGACGACATCTCCTACGTGCGGCGCAGCGAGCTGGAAACCTCGGTGCTGTTTGAGTTGATCTGCCACCGCTACGAGCGCAAATCCCTGCTGGTCACCAGCAACCAGCCGTTCCGGGAGTGGGACGACATTTCCCCCAGCGGCTCGATGACCGTGGCGGCGGTGGACCGGCTGGTGCACCACTGCCACATCATCGGGATCAAGGGCGAGAGCTACCGGCAGAAGGCAGCTGCTGCAAGGGTTTCCACGGATCCAGGCGACCCGCCAACCTAATTGACGCGGGCGACACGATGGGCACGATCGACGGCAGCATCGCTCCAGCTGAGGGGAACCCAACCGGTGACACGCAAACTGGTCCACAGGCTGCGTCGCTCTCCCCGCCCAGCCAACTGGAATGGCCCGCCGCGACAGGCATGGGCACGATCCAGTTCCAACTCGCATTTCGGGCCGGTGGTCGGGCCAAAACCAAGCCCGCTCACCGGTCAACCAGATTGACGCCCCCGGTCAACCTGATTGACATCTGACAGGTGCTCTGTCATCAACTCCTTGGCATCCGTTCTCGGCGCTGCAATGGCTGCCTGGGTTGGAGACTGGTGATCAACGATTCTGAAATCCCTGCAGGCTGATAAAAGTCCACCTGTTCAGTGAGTCCGCTATTCAATCTTGTGATCCGCGACTCGTGGTCTGCTGTCTGTGGGTGTGCTGGTCTGTTCGGATCGACTTGTGATCGTTCACAGGTGAATCACACGGCTCGACCTGTTCTGCCTCGTGCTGCAGCACCTCCAACGCGATTCGGGAGGATGCCATCATTTCGGCTCCAACGATGTGCGTGCTTCGCTGCGGTTGCCGGCTGATGGAGCGATGCTCCATCCCGGTTGTGTTTCCCCTGTCGTTGGTGGGTTTCAGATGGCATCCACGCACGTCAGTCATGCCCCTGCCATGGAATTGGCAGGCTTCTGTCGGGTGCTGCGGAGTCTGTGCTTTCTCTGGATCACCCCTGCGCCCGCCAGCTTCGGTGCGGCAGCTTTGCAACAGTGCCATCGTTATTGATGCTGGGTGGAAGGCTTCGGTTGGCCTCAACCTGAATGATCGGCCTCATTGGGGGCATCAGCCAGCCAGATCCAGTTGATCCAGCCTGTTGATGCTTGGGAACCGCCCCGGATCACGCTCGGGGTTGCCATCGCGATCGCTGAACGCCACCTGCATTCCGGCGGCTTCCGCCGCCTGCAGCTCGCCGATTGCATCGCTGATGAACAGCACCTCATCCGCCATGCATCCAAGTATCTCGAGGATCCGCTGATAGCTCTCAACCTCCTGCTTGATGCCGATGCGTGTGTCGAACCAATGGCTGAACAGATCGCGCACATCTCCGTCCTGGCTGTGTCCGTACAGCAGTTGCTGAGCCGCCACGGAACCAGAGGAATACACCGACAGCTCCAGTCCACTCTGCTTCCACCTGCGCAGGGCCGGCAGCACATCGTCGAACAGATCGGCCTTCAGATCGCCTCGCGCATAGCCCTCCTCCCAGATGCGACCCTGCAGATCCTTCCAGGCGGTGAGCTTGCGATCCTGCCTGATCAGCCAGTGCAGATAGGGAACCAGAGCCTGCCCGGACACCACAGCTGCAGCGCCACCGCTGGAGGTGGTGTTCCCCCCCGTCGTGTCAGCGGCTGAGTGTGGCGCAGCCAGCAGCAGCTCCCTGGCCTCTGGGTGCTGCTCCTGTTGCCACGCCTTCTGCAGTTCGCCCAACAGCTGCTGCATGTCCGGCTTCTGGTCGTGCCGGACGAGGTAGTCCACCAGCCGCTCCCTGGCGTACGGGAACAGCACGTTGGTCACGAAGCTCACCGGGCAGGTGGTGCCTTCGATGTCCAGCAGGATGTGACGCACGCCTTGGTTCATGCCAGACCTCGGCCGATGGCCTCCAGGAGCTGCTGCCGCCAGGTCTGCTCCAGCAGGAATTCGAGGATCTCCAGATGTCGTCTGGCCTGCTCCAGATCTTTCCCCCAGGCATACAGGCCGTGTCCGGCGATCAGCAGGCCCTGCGGCGCTGCCTTGAGGTGGGGCTGCGCCGCATCGCTCAGGCGGATCAGATCCTGATCGTTGGCGAGCACCGGGATGCGGATCTGGCAGTCATGGGTGTGGATGCCTTCGAGGCCCTTGAGCATCTCCAGCCCCTCGATGCACAGATGGCCTGCGGCTGCAGGCCCCGGCGCCGCGCCCTCCAGCGCCTCGCACGCCGGACCAGCCGCGACGGCAAGCGTCTGACGCGAGAGCAGGGTGGCCGACTGGGAATGGGTGTGCAGCACTGCGCCGGCGCCGGTGGCGATCACAATGGCCCGGTGCAGCGGCATCTCGGCGCTCACCCTGCCATCACCGCCGATCACCTCGCCGGCCTCACTCACCAGGATCAGCTGGCTGGGTCTGACGCTGCCCTTGTCCACCCCACTGGGGGCCATCAGCAGTGTCAGCCCGGGGCTGCGTTCGAGCACCACACTGAAGTTGCCACCGGTGCCATCGCACCAACCGCGTCGGTGGATCGCCGCCATCGTGCGGCAGAGCTCCCGGGCCCGTGGATCGCGGCTGAGGGCAGCGGGGCTGGTGGTGCTGGCTGGGGATGGGGCGGGTGCCGTGGTCTGCATGATTGGTCCGGTCTGTTCCAGTCTGCAGTTCGGGTGCGAGCCGCCTGCCGCGATCGCGGCGTTTTGTTCAGTCATCCGTTCAGCGCTGACAGCTGGGGCACCAATGGCTGCTCCGCCCTGAGAGCTTCTCCCGCCGAATCGGTTCGCCGCACCGCCTGCAGGGTTCTCCGGCGCGCCTGTACACCCAGGCCATGCCGCCGTAATTGCCGTTGGTGCCGCTGAGGTCGCGGAAGTCGCTGAAGGTGGTCCCCCCGGCACCGATGCTGTCGCGCAGCACCTGCACCAGGGCCTGATGCAAGGCATCCAGCCGCTTCGGCCCCAGGCGTCCGCTGGCGGTCTGCGGGCGGATGCCGGCGGCGAACAGGCTCTCATCGGCGTAGATGTTGCCGACGCCGGCCACCAGCGCCTGATCGAGCAGCGCACTCTTGATCGGCCGCACGGATCCCTTCAGGCGCCCGGCGAGATAGGCGGCATTGAAGCTGGGATCGAACGGCTCCGGACCCAGTCGCTTCAGGCCTGTGATCACGCTCTCGATCGCCTCCCCCGGCGGCACCCACCACATCTCCGCGAAGCTGCGCGTGTCAATGAAGCGCAGTTCCTGCCCCCGGGCGTTCCAGAGCTGCACGCGGGTGTGGCTGCAGGGCGGATGCGCCTGGCTCCGCTGCGCCTCCAGCCACAGGAACTGCCCGGTCATGCGCAGATGCACTCCCCAGTGCCCCTGATCCAGCCTGGCGATCAGGTATTTGCCGCGGCGCCTCCACTCGATCACCCGTCGCCCCTCCAGGGCGCTGCGGAATCCCTGCGGGTCGTGACGGGGTGCGGCGATGGCGCGATCGCGCAGCACCGTCACGCGCGCGATCGTGAAGCCGTCGGTCTGCTTCTCCAGCCCGCGTCGCACGGTTTCGACTTCGGGAAGCTCAGGCATGGTGGTGATCGCCGCTCGGGCTGCGCATGAAGCCCGGCGCGGCTGCGGCCGCGGACTGTCCTGCAGGTTGGCAGGTCGCCGGCTGCTGGTGACCCTTCCCTGCGAGCCCCCGCGGCAGCCTCCGTCACTCTCGAGGGCACCGCGCCGGTCGATCGCTAGCTCTGGCGCGATGGCTGTCAGCCAGCCGTCACGAGCAGGGGGGGGGGCTCCGGACAACCCTGTCGCCGTTGCCTCCAGCGAACTGGGCCCGGGGGGGAGGGATCAGGGCGTTAAGCCGCCTGTGCGGTCTGAGCAACTCGAATCCCAGCGCCCAGCTTCCAGGCAGGGGCCAGCCAGGGAATGGCCGGGCGGCAGGTCGATGGGTTCGCCCCCGCCGCTGTCTGGTGGCCAGCGACCTGTGCTGCCGGCCTGGACCGACACAGACACGAAAAAGCCGCCCGGGCTGCAGAGCCACGGACGGCTTGGAGGATGAGGCTGGTGACTGTGCGGGCAGGAGGGCGCTCAGGCCTTCTCCAGCTCGGTTTCGGCGAAGTTGTTGGTGTTGATGCCGCCCTCGGAGCCGCTGAAGCCGTTGTAGTTGACCTTGTCGAAGCGGACCACAACGGGGTAGCGGATGCCTGAGGTGTCGATCGAGGCCACGGTGCCGACCTCGTTGAACCAATAGGACTCGGGGCGCTTGATGCGCACTTTGTCGCCGCGGGAGATGGCCATCGCTAGCTGGGGATCGATCAGGTGGCTGTCGCTGCGACCCTACCTGCTGTCAACGGTCTCCATCCCGCGGGCGTCACGATTCGTCGCCCCTGCGGTCGACCCCCCGTGGCAGCATTCGCGATCCCCCTGTCAGGCCCCGTCCGCGATGGTTGCCAGTGATGCTCCCGCGTTCGATCTGGAGCTGCCCGATCCGGAGAACGACAGCCTCAGCACCATGGAGTTCCTGGCGCGGCTGGAGGAGGCCTGGGCCGTCTGCGACCGCTTCGACCTTCAGACCGAGATCTGGCGCGGTCGCATCCTGCGGGCCGTGCGCGACCGGGAGAAGCGAGGCGGGGAGGGGAGGGGCACGGGCTTCCTGCAGTGGCTGCGCGAGCGCGAGATCAGCAAGACCCGCGCCTACACCCTCATCCAGCTGGCCGAGTCGGCCGACACCATGCTCTCGGAGGGGGTGATCGAGCTCGAAAGCGTCAACAATTTCTCCAAGCGCGCCTTTCTCGAGACGGCCGAAGCCCCCGCTGAGGTGCAGCTGATGATCGGTGAGGCGGCCAACGGCGGCCTGCCGATCACCCGCAAGCAGGTGCGGCGACTGTCCGATGAGTTCGCCGCCGCCACCAGTCCGCTGCTGCCCGAGGAGATCCGCCAGCGCACCGCCGAGAACCTGCTGCCGCCGCGGGCTGTGGCGCCATTGGTCAAGGAGCTGGCCAAGCTGCCGGAACCCCAGCAGGAGGATCTGCGCCGCGTGCTGCGCGAGGAGCCGGAGCTGGACCGGGTCCGCGATGTCACCCTCACCGCCCGCTGGCTGAGCCGCACCAGTGAGGCGGGTCTGGCAGTGCGGGCCCTGCAGGTGGAACAGCTGGATCTGGAGAAGGCGATTCAGGAGGCCCAGCGCCTCGATGTGCTCGGCCTTCTCTCCGATGCCGTGGCCCAGGCGCAGCAGGTGGAGAACGCCGTGCTCAAGCTGCACACCAGCTGGCGGCGCCTGAACGGAGTGCAGGAGCGTCTCTGGGTGGAGACGGGCAGCAGCACCCCCTACCTGCGCGATCTGCTGACCGCCCTGCAGACCCTCAGTGGTGCCACGATGCGGGTCTCGCTGGGCGAACTGGCCGGTGGCCGCCGCGTGCGGCTGCAGCTGGTGGAGGAGACCCCTGACCAGCTCGATCCCCCGCCACTTCCCTGACGCGCTGCTCCGGTCGCCCCTCTGACATGTCGTTCTGACGTCGGCGGCAGCTGCCAGGCACGACAAGCCCCGGCCATCGCAGGCGAGCACCTCGCCCCGCAGGCTCGCAGCGCTCCACCACCGGTGGTGGCGCTACCCTCAGACGCGGCCAGCTGTGGTGGTGTGGAGACGGATCCGCTGCTGGAGGCCCTGCAGCGCCACTTCGGTTGGCAGGCATTCCGGCCCGGTCAGCGTGAGGTCGTGGAGGCCCTGCTGGCTGGGCGTGACTGCCTGGCGGTGCTGCCCACCGGCGCCGGCAAGTCGCTCTGTTACCAGCTCCCCGCCCTGGTGCGTCAGGGCCTGGTGCTGGTGATCTCGCCCCTGGTGGCGCTGATGCAGGACCAGGTGGAGCAGCTGCGCCGCCGCGGCATCGCGGCCGCCTGCCTGCATGCGGGGCTGGAGGGGGGGGAGCGCCGCCGCCTGCTGCGCATGCTGCAGGACCAGCAGCTGCGGCTGCTCTATCTGGCGCCGGAGCGGCTGCAGGGTGAGGCCACCCGCCAGCTGCTCGATGATCTGCTCGACGCCGGGCGCGTGGTGGCCGTGGCCGTTGATGAGGCTCACTGCATCAGCGCCTGGGGCCATGATTTCCGGCCCGATTACCGCCGCCTCGGCCAGCTGCGCCGCCTCTGTCCAGGCGTACCGCTGGTGGCCCTGAGCGCCACGGCACCGCCGCGGGTGCGCGCCGACATCATCCGCCTGCTGCAGCTGCGCCGTCCCCTGGTGCAGGTGCGCTCGGCCAGCCGCCCCAACCTCACCTACGGCATGGCGCTGCGCCCAGCCGATCCGCTGCCCCAGGTGCTGGAGGCGGTGGCCGAGGCCCGCGGTGCGGTGCTGATCTACGCCCGCACCCGCCGCTCGGTGGATCAGTGGGCGCGCCGCCTCGCCGCGGCCGGGGTGGAGGCGATCGCTTACCACGCCGGCATGGACGCCCACAGCCGTCAGCTGGCTCTGGAGCACTTCATGCAGCATCCCGCCCCGGTGCTGGTGGCCACGGTGGCCTTCGGCATGGGCGTGGACCGCCCCGATGTGGGGCTGGTCCTGCATCTGGATCTGCCCGCCAGTCCCGAGGGCTATCTGCAGGAGTCCGGCAGGGCCGGCCGCGACGGCCTGCCGGCCCGCTGCCAGGTGCTGTTCGACCCTCTCGATCGGGTCAGCCTGGGCTGGGCGATCCGCTCAGCGGCCCAGCAGACGGCGTCAGCCCCGCTGGATCTGCGTTCCCGTGACGCGGAGGAGCAGCGCCTGGCCCATATCCAGCGTCAGCTGCGCCGCATGGAAGCCGTGGCGGAGGGGGAGACCTGCCGGGAGCAGGCCCTGCTGCTGGCGGTGGGGGAACTGGTGCCCCCCTGTGGCCGCTGCGACCGCTGCCTCGCCTCAGCCCCTCGGCGCGACTGGTCTGAGCAGGCCTCGCTGCTGCTCTCGGCCCTCGAACAGCGCAGCGGCCGCGATCTGCGGCGCCTGGCCGAGGACCTCAGCGCCGCCCACGGCAGCGAGGAGGAGCGCTGGGCCTGGCTGGCACGCCGACTGGTGCAGGAGGAACTGCTCAGCGAGAGCGATGACGGAGCCCAGCGCCTGTGGCTGCGCTCCAGTGGCCGGCATTACCTGCGTCAGCCCTGGCCGCTTCGCTGGGCGGCCTGAGGGAGTCAGCCCTGGAGTCCTGAGAGGCGCGAGGTGCCCGCCAGGATGGATGGGAACCCGGGCAATGCCTGGGGCCGGGGCTCAGCTGCGGGTGCGGCAGTAGTCGCTGACCAGCTGCCTGACATCAGCGTCGGTGGGCTCGTTCCAGGTCTGCCATTCGCCGCTGGGTGTGGTGGTGTTGACCTTGCGGGCCGCGCAGTTGATCGCCACGTAGAGGGTGTCTCCCTGGCGATTCAGGATCGGGGCCACCATGCTGGCGCCCATCTGCTGCCAGGACGCCCAGTTGACCTGCAGAGGTCCATAGGTGCGCCAGTCGGCCCGGGCCATCGCCAAGGTGTTGACTGCCGGAGCGGCCGGACGGGCGGCGCCGGCAGGTGCCTGTGCCGGCCTTGTCGCAGCGACCGGCTGCGCGGCGGCAACGGGCCGTGCCGCCGCGACGGGCCTCGTCGCAGCCGGCGTTGCGGTCTGGGGCCTGACCGGCGGCCGCATGCTGCCGGCGTTGGCTGCGGCGGTCGTGACCGCCGGCCGGGGAGAGGCAGCCGCGGCGGATCCCTTGAGCTTCAGACGGGTGCCGGCCTCGACGCGGTCGGGATCGCCGATGCCGTTGATGGCGATCAGCTTGCTGAGACTCACTCCGTAGCCGCTGGCGATGACCGAGAGGCTTTCCCCGGAGCGCACCACATGCTCGCTGGCACCGCGGGGGTAGACGGGGCCGGACGGCGCCGCAGCGACCGAGCTGCGCGAGCTGGCTGGTGTCGCCCCCTGCAGGCGCAGGGTCTGGCCGGCCTGCACCTGATCGGCATCGCTGATGCCATTGATCTGCATCAGACGCGACAGGCCGATGCTGTGGCGCTCGGCGATTTCTGAGAGGGTCTCACCCTCCTTGACGGTGATCGTTCCGGCGACGCGGCTGCCACCAGAGCTGCTCCCGCCGCCGCTGCTTCCAGGAAGCTTCAGGGTGCGGCCCGCCTCCACCAGGTCGGCGTCGCGGATGCCGTTGACCTGCATCAGTCGCGTCAGGCTGACGCCATGGCGCTCGGCGATCTCCGAAAGGGTCTCGCCGTCCTTGACGGTCACCTGAGCGGCCAGGCCGGGCAGCGGCAGCGTCACGGCCAGAGCCAGGGCGACGAGAGAGCGGCGCATGGTTAGCAACTGAAGACTGGGCCGCACCATAGAAGCCCTGGCGGGGTGCCACCAGTCCCCCTCCGCCTCGTTGTTCGGGCTGGCCCCGGCCCTGTCGGGAGCGGCGGGATCGGGAGCGGTCTCAGCCCAGCAGCCGCTCCACCAGTTTCAGGGACATGGTGTAGGGGGGGTACCGGAAGGGCAGGTCAAGCCAGAACGGCCGGCTCAGCACCGATCGCTCGTGGGAGAAGGTGCGGAACCCGGCTTCGCCGTGGTAGGTGCCCATGCCGCTCTCGCCCACGCCACCGAAGGGCAGTTCCGCTAGGCCGGCCTGCACGATCACGTCGTTGAACACGACGCTGCCGGAGCTGGTGGTCTCCAGCAGCTGCCGTCTGGCCCTGCGGTCGCCGCCGAACAGATACAGCGCAAGGGGTTTGGCACCACGCCGAACCAGCCGCAGCGCCGCCGTGAGATCGGGAACGCTGAGCACCGGCAGCAACGGGCCGAACAGTTCCTCCTGCATCAGCGGGTCGCTGTCGGCATCGCTGACCGCCAGCAGGGTTGGCTCGATCCGGCCCGTCTCGGCATCGCTGCGGCCGCCGGCCAGCACCTGCCCCCGACGCCGCGCGCCCTCCAGCAGCCCCTCCAGCCGCTCGAACTGGGCGCGGTTGACGATCCGCCCGAGGTGCGGGCTGCGCAGGGGATCCTCGCCGTGGAACCGTTTCCATACGGCCGCGATCGCGGCCACCAGCGGCTCGCGCAGTTCAGGAGTCACCAGCAGGTGATCGGGGGCGATGCAGGTCTGGCCTGCATTGATCGATTTGCCCCAGGCGAGCCTGCGGGCGCTGACGGCCAGGTCGGCTCCCTCCAGAACGATCGCCGGGCTCTTGCCGCCCAGCTCCAGCGTCACCGGCGTCAGATGCGGGGCCGCCGCAGCCAGCACCAGCCGGCCGACGCGGCCGCCGCCGGTGAAGAAGATGTGGTCGAAGCGCTCCTGCAGCAGCGCCGCCGCCACGGACCCGTCGCCGCAGACCACCTGCACGATCTCGGGCGGGAAGTGGGCGGCCACCAGCTCGGCGATCAGGGCGGCGGTGCGCGGCGCATGCTCCGACGGCTTGAGCACGGCGCTGTTGCCGGCGGCCAGCGCACTGACCAGTGGATGCAGGCACAGCTGGAACGGGTAGTTCCAGGGGCCGATGATCAGCACGCAGCCGAGCGGTTCGGCCTGCAGGCTGGCCGAGGCCGGCCTGACCCAGGGCGGCAGCCCCACCGCTCGAGGCGCCATCCAGCGGCGCAGCCCGCGGCGGGTGAGGCGCAGCTCCTGACGGATCGCCACCCGCTCGAAGCTGGCCTCCATGGGAGGTTTGCCCAGGTCGGCGGCCAGGGCCTCCTGCAGGGGCATGGCCGCGGCCTCGAGCAGGGCCTCCAGCCGTTCCAGCTGGGCCAGTCGCCAGGCGAGGGGCCGGGTCTCCCCCTCCAGCACCGGCTCTCGCATCGCGTCCACCGCCACCGGCAGCAGGGGGCGGACGGGGGCCGTGGCACTGGTCATCGGGCGGCGGGAGCGTCGTCTGCTCCAAGGATGGCCGCATCGCAGGCCCGGTCGTGGACCTCGCGGCGCAGGGCATTGAGTTCCGGGCTGGAGGGGCCGTGGAAATCGAACAGCAGCGCCAGGGCTTCGTCGGTGCGGCCCGCATCCAGGGCACGGATCACGGCCTGGCGCCAGGCGGCCGGATCGCCGCCGAGCGAGCGTCGCAGCCGCGCCGAAGCCCTCAGGGTCGCAGCGCTGGCGCCCACCAGCTCGATGCTGGCGAAGTGCTCGCCCTCGATCCCCACCGGCCGCAGCTGCAGCAGCAGCTGCTCGCCGGGGCGCAGGGGCGGCAGCGGCCAGTCGATCGGACCTTCGAGCGGTGCGATCGCGTCGCCCCGACGGCTCCACAGCACTCGCCCACCCTGTTCGAGGCGGATCTCCTCGAACTGGCCCCTGGCGAAGATCGTCGGCTCTGACACCGGGCTCACCGCCCGCACCCGCCCGGCGATCTCGGGGCCGGCAGCCGGCGAGAGCAGGCAGATGGCCAGCGCGTCCTCCGCCAGCAGCGTGGCTCCGGGCGCCGCTCCGGCGAGCGGCATGCAACTCAGCAGCGCCGCGAACAGAAGAAGCCGGGCGGCCATGGGCGCTGGAAGGGGTCTCTCGGACCCTAGGAACCAACCCATGTCGAAGCACCTGCCGCGACACGCAGGCCCGGGCCTGGAACGCAGCAATGGCGCGGACGACCTGGAGGGCTCGCGGCTGCGGCCAGCTGCCTGCAGACCTGGCGGGACTGGGCAGGCGCCGATCGGTCGATGCACTGGCAGCGTCTGCCAGCTGCTGGCTTCAGGGCGGCCCAGAGCGTCACCCGGGAGGGTGGATCGATGCCGTGATTCGGACAGCCAACAAGACAACGGACTGGTCCGTTGAGAGACAAAAAAATGATCCTCCGCCTAAGAATGTCCTGCGGATCTGAGTGAGAAGAAAGCCCTTGACGAGACTTGAACTCGTGACCTCTCCCTTACCAAGGGAGTGCTCTACCGCTGAGCTACAAGGGCATGTGGAAGGTGGGCCGGGCTGGATTTGAACCAGCGTAGGCAGAGCCAGCGGATTTACAGTCCGCCCCCATTAACCACTCGGGCACCGACCCGAACCACACCCCAAGAATTTACCAGCCGACCGGTCCCACCCCCCGCCGAGCCTGCGGCGGGTGCGGCTTCGTAGCATGGTTCTGACAGGTTTCCGGCGCCTCCGAGCGGCTGCCCCCATGCGCGTACTGCTGCTCAACGGCCCCAACCTCAATCTGCTCGGCCTGCGGGAGCCCGGCCTCTACGGCGCGACGACGCTGGAGGCGATCGAGGCTGCGCTGCGCGGCGAGGCCGCGGGCCTTGGGGTGGAGCTGGACTGCTTCCAGAGCAACCACGAGGGCGGCCTGGTCGACCGCATCCACGCCGCCCGCGCTCAGGTCGACGGCATCCTGATCAACGCCGGCGCCTACACCCACACCTCCATCGCCCTGCGGGATGCCCTCCTGGCGGTGTCCATCCCTTTCGTGGAGCTGCACCTGAGCAACGTCCATGCCCGTGAGCCGTTCCGGCATCACTCCTATCTGGCTGACAAGGCCATCGGCGTGCTCTGCGGGTTCGGGCCCGGCAGCTACAGCCTCGCCCTGCAGGGACTGGTCGGCCATCTGCGGGCCTCGGCGGCGGTGGACCGATGAGCGGGCTGACCGTGGCGGGGCAGCCGCCGGCCGCGCGGGCTGGGGCGCTCGGCGATCCTTCAAGCGATGGCCTGCCCGCTCCCGGGGAGAAGGCTGTTCAGCTGAATCCCACAGCCCGGGTGAAGTGGCTGGCGGCTCCCAGCAGCGCCGCCTGGCTGGAGGCGGCGATCGCGCGTCCCGATCTGGTGCTGATCGACCATGCCCACTGCGAGCGCAAGGCGGCCGGTGTGGCCCTGCAGCTGATGTTCCGCTATCCCTCCGATGGCGAGCTTGGGGCACTGCTCAGCCCGCTGGCCCGGGAGGAGCTCGAGCACTTCGAGCAGGTGCTGCAGCTGCTCAACGGCCGCGGCATCCCTCTGAGGCCGTTGCCCGCCCCGGGCTACGGCGCGGCCCTGACGGCAGCGGTGCGCCGGACTGAGCCGCAGCGGATGCTGGATTCGTTTCTGGTGGCCGGCCTGATCGAGGCCCGCAGCCATGAGCGCATGGCGCTGCTGGCGGCCCACAGCCCCGATGGGGAGCTGCAGGATCTGTATGGCGCCCTGCTGGCCAGCGAAGCGCGCCACTTCGGCCTGTACTGGCTGCTGTGCGAGCAGCGCTTCGGCCGTCAGGCCACGGTCGAGCGGCTGGAGCAGCTGGCGGAGGTGGAGCTCCAGGCGCTCAGCGGCACGTTGGCAAGCCCTGAGCTGGTGCGCATGCACTCGCCGGGGGTGGAGGGCCGGGATTCAGCGCTGGTCGCCGTGGCCTGAGTGGTGCGGGGCCGCCCAGCGGCATCCCTCTGGGCCCGCTCGCCGTTCGCCATCGCCGGGCTTGGCCAGGTTCAGGTCCGATTTGGCCGGTGACGATGGCGGGCCCGCGCCCTTCAACGTGAGCATCCGCCAGCCGAAGGCCAACAGCCCGGCATCGGCCCCGTTCCGAATCGGGATGTCTGCGTCGCCGGCTGTGGCCTCAAGGATCGAGGCGCTGTTCCTGGCAGCAAGCGGAAGGCTCCCTGGCTGCTGGGTTCCAGCAGAAGGCAGCCTCTGCTTCGACATGACCTCACTCCTTGGCCCGGGCCGAGGACGATCCTGGGAGGATTGCCGCAGGCTGCATCGTCCTCAGGTCTCCTGGTGCTCAGGTCGCGTTGCTGGAGAAGCGGCTGAGACGGGCTGATGCGCGAGGCACGCTCCTCACTGCTCGATCCTGGCCGTGCTGCGCTGGAGTCAGCGTCGCGGTCATTCAGCTGGATCCGTCCCGCCACTGCGTCTCCTGCTGCGGGCCCATGCAAACGACGGGCAGCGCTGAATGCAGCGGCAACCACGGGGCTGGGAGCGGCAGGTCGGCCTCTCAGGCGTGGAGGCAGGGCCCGTGCCTGAGAGGCCGCGATCCAGGTGCTGGCTGCCTGCCTACGGGACTGCCCCGCCCGCGGCACCCAGCTGCCGCATCCTGAAGCGTTCTGCAGCCGTCTGCAGCGGCCTGTTCGTTAGGGTCGCCCAGACCGTTTCGATTCACAACAGGCGTTCTCCTACATGCGGCAGCTTCGTTGAGGTCACTTCCCACACAGCCTTCCCGGCTTGCCCGGCGGGACTTCCGTCCCGCGTCGGTGAACCTCCCAGCCGATGTCCTTCCTCAGCAGCGGACCTATCCCAGCAAGTCCGAGCTGCTCGCCGCTCTGCCGCCCTCGCTGCTGAGAATCAATCCCGCCAAGGCCTGGCGCAGCCTTGCCATGTCGCTCAGCCTGTCTCTGCTGGCGTTCGGCCTGGGAACCCAGATCCCCCTGCAGCTCAGTGCGGCTCCTCTCTGGCTTCTCTATGCCGTGGTGGCCGGGACCGTTGCCGGTGGCTGCTGGGTGATCGCCCATGAGTGCGGCCACCGCGCCTTCCATCCCAACCGGCGCGTCGAGGCCGTGGTGGGCTTTGTGCTGCACAGCCTGCTGCTGGTGCCGTACTTCACCTGGCAGCACAGCCACGCGGTTCATCACGCCAACTGCAATCACCTGGAGGGCGGCGAAACCCATGTGCCGCCGCGGGTGGAGTCGGCGATGGGTCGCTGGCTGGTGGATCTGGTCGAGCGCCTCGGACCCGCTCCCTACGGGATTCTCTCGCTGTTCACCCATCTGCTGCTGGGCTGGCCGCTCTATCTGCTGTTCGGCGTTGCCGGCGGAGAGGATTACGGGGCCCCCACGTCTCATTTCTGGAATGGGGCGGCGTTCCGCAACGGTTCACGTCCGTTGTTTCCCCCGTCCTGCCGTCGCCTGATGCTGCAGTCCAATCTCGGCGTGCTGGCAATGCTGCTGGCCCTGGGTCTGGCCTCTGTTCACTGGTCGCTCGCACGGGTGCTGTGCGTGTATGGCCTGCCCTACCTCGTCATCAATGCCTGGCTGGTTGGCTACACCTGGCTGCAGCACACCGACACCGACATCCCCCATTTCGCCTCACAGGAGTGGACCTGGGCCAAGGGTGCCCTGCAGACGGTGGACCGCCCCTATGGACCGCTGCTGAACCTGCTGCATCACGGCATCGGTTCCACGCACGTCTGCCATCACATCAATCCGCGCATCCCCCACTACAACGCCTGGGAGGCCACGGAGCTGCTCCGCCAGCGCTTCCCCGACCTGGTGCGGCACGACCCGACGCCCATTCATCGGGCCCTGTGGCGTGTGGCCACCCGCTGCGCGGTCGTGCGCCAGCTGGCTCCGGGCGGCGGCTTCTTCTACCAGCCACCGCTGGCCCCGTAGCGTCCGATCAGCTCAGCAGCGGAAAGCGCTCGGCGATCGTCTCGCCGGTGAACTGCGCCACCCAGCCCTCAGGGTTGTCGAAGAAGCGGATGGCGGTGAAGCGCGGTTCGGCGCCCATGTCGAACCAGTGCCTGGTGCCGGCCGGCACGCGGATCCAGTCGTCGGCCTCGCACAGCACCTGCAGCACCTCGTCGGCGATGTGCAGGCAGAAGAGGCCGCGGCCCTCGACGAAGAAGCGCACCTCGTCCTCGCTGTGGGTGTGCTCGCTCAGGAACTTCTGGCGCAGGGCCTCGCGGTCGGGGTGGTCCGGGGTCAGCCGGATGGCATCCACCGTGGGGTAGGTGCCCAGGCTCTGCACCCTGGCGATCTCGGGGGCGTAGGCGGCCAGCACCTGCTCGGTCGTGGCTTCGGCCGGCAGATCGGCCCGGGCCGGCCAGCGCTCGAAGCCGATGCCCCGTTGCGCCAGTTCGTTGGCGATCAGCTCAGGATCGTTGCTAGCCAGCGAGGGCATGGGATGGCCGTGGCCATCCACTGGAAAGATCTGCAGATGGCTCACCGCTGCGTCAGGGCCATGGAGACGGCTCCAGCCTAGGCAGCTCGGCGGCGACATCCGGCCGCGGCGGCTGGCGGCGGTCACTGGCAGGCTGCCGGGGCCTGCAAGAGGGCGAAGGAGGGATGGTGCTGGATCGGGATCTGCAGGCTGGGGTGGGCGACGGCGCCCCCGGCCTGACGCTGGTGGGGGTCGGACCCGGGGATCCGCAGCTGCTCACGGTGGCGGCTGTGCGGGCGATCGCAGCGGCGGCCGTGGTGGCCTACCCGGTGGCGGAGCCCGGTGCCGAGGGCATGGCGGCCCGCATCGCCGCCCCCTGGATCGCGGCGCGGCAGCGCCATCTGCCGCTGCTGTTCCCGATGGTGGAGGCGGCCGAGCCCCGCCGCCTGGCCTGGCGGGCCGCCGCCGAGACCCTCGCGGCGGAGGTGGCCGCCGGCGCGGCGGTGGTGCTGCTGTGCGAGGGGGATGCCTCCCTCTATGCCAGCTGCTCCTACGTGCTGCTGGCCCTGGCGGAGCATCATCCGGACTGTCCCGTGCGGGTGGTGCCGGGCATCCCTGCGGTGGCGGCGGCGGCGGCGGCGGCCTCCAGCCTGGGCATGCCCTGGCCGCTGGCACTGCAGCAGGAGGGGCTGTTGATCCGACCCACCCCCGAAACGCCCGAGCAGCTGGAGCGGCTGCTGGACGACGCGGCCGCCGGCGGCACGGTGCTGGCCCTGCTCAAACTGGGTCGCCGCTGGCCCTGGGTGCATGCCCTGCTGGAGCGGCGCGGGCTGCTGCGCCAGAGCCTGTTCGCCCGGCGGGTGGGCTGGAGTGACCAGCAGCTGCTCGGCGCCGATCAGGTGCCGGCGGAGGCGCAGCCCTACTTTTCATTGTTGCTGATCCGCCAGGGCTGGCCGGAGGTGTTGCCATGACCGCCATCGACTGGCTGGCGCTGCTGCATCCGGTGCTGATGATCCTGTTCGTGTATCCCGTCATCGGGGCCACGATCCGGCTGGGCATCCTGGTGCGCGAGAAGCGCCTGGGCATCACCCGGCAGCCCGATCTGGTGCCGGTGGAGCACGCCGATCACGGCGCCTGGGTGACGATCGGCGTGGTGGTGGCGGTGCTGATCGCCCTGCTCTACACGCTGCTTGCCCACGGCCTGGCTGCCGGCAGCGGTCTGTCCGGTGGGTTGCCGCGGCTGCTGCTGCTGGCCCTGGCGGCCGCCGGCAGCCTGGCGGCGCTGCTGGCTCTGCTGAGGGTTCGCCGCGCCGCGCTGCGGGCCAGCTTCGCCCTGCTCTGCTGGGCAGGTTTGCTGGGACTGGGCGCTCAGCCGGAGATCTGGCGTCTGTCGGACAATCCGCTCAGCGGGGCCTTCTGGAGCTCCCACTACTGGAGCGGCGCCCTGCTCACCGGTCTGCTGCTGTTCACCACGGCGGCGCGACCGGAGATTATCCGGCAGCCCCGGCTGCGCCGGCTGCACCTGGGGCTCAACCTGCTGGTGATGGTCCTGCTGGCGGTGCAGGCGATCACCGGCAGCCGGGATCTGCTCGAGATGCCGCTCAGCTGGCAGACGCCAGCGATTCTCAGCTGCGATCCACTGCAGCGCAGCTGCCCGATGCCGCCACCGCCGGGGTTGCCGGCGCTGTGAGCGGTGCCGGGCCCACGCCGGCCTGACCTGAACGGCGGCGACAGGGGCAGCCGTCAGGTGGCCTCAGGGCGCTGGGCGGCAGCAGGGATCAGTCCTGGCGAGACCTGCCTGGGCTGACGGGCCTGCCGCTGCAGGCCGCTGCTCAGAGGCTGTGATCCGTCGATGTCCGGCCTGCGCGGTCCAGGCCCTCCCCGGCCCTTCGCAGCAGTTCGAAAGCCTCCGCCGCCGTGGGGGCGCGCATCAGGGCATGACGCAGCTGCGGCGCGCCTGGGAAGCCGTTGCAGGTCCAGCCCATGTGCTTGCGGGCGATCAGCAGGCCGTGATCGCCGCGGGCGGCCACCAGGGCCTGCAGCTGTTCAGCCGCCAGCTCCAGCCGTTGGCGCGGGTCGGGGCTGGCCGGCACGGGCCTGCCGCTGAGGGCTGCATCGATCTGGCCCACCAGCCAGGGATGCCCCATCGTGCCGCGGCCCACCATCACCCCGTCGGCGCCGGTGAGCTGCAGGCAGCGCCGGGCATCGGCCGGCGTGTGGATGTCGCCGTTGGCGATCACCGGAATCGTCAGGCTGCGCTTCACCGCCGCGATCGCGGCCCAGTCGGCACGGCCCTTGAAGCCCTGCTCGCGGGTGCGGCCGTGCAGGGTGAGCAGCCGGGCACCGGCGTCCTGCAGCCGGCTGCACCAGGCCGCGGCCCGCTCGATCGTGTCACCGTCGCTCGCCTCACCGCACCAGCCCAGCCGCGTCTTCACCGTCACCGGAATGGCCACGGCCGCGGCGATCGCCGCGACGATGCGCGCCGCCAGCTCCGGGTCGCGGATCAGGCCGCTGCCGCCGCCCTTGCGGGCGATCTTGCGCACCGGGCAGCCCATGTTGATGTCGATCAGAAAGGCGCCGGCCGCTTCGGCCCGCCGCGCCGCCTCGGCCATGGCCTCGGGGCGGTGATCGAACAGCTGCACCCCGATCGGCCCCGCTTCGCCGGCCAGCTCCTCCACCTTGCTGCGGCCGTGGCCCAGCTCCAGGCTGGTGGCATTGACCATCTCGGTGAACAGCAGTGCATCGGGGGCCCAGCGGCGCACCAGGCCCCGGAAGATGCGATCGCTCACCCCCGCCAGCGGTGACTGCAGCACCCGGCAGCGCAGCGTCCGTGGCGTGCTCGCGCCGGCCAGCTCCAGGGGCTCCTGGAACAGCGGCTCCTCCGCGAGTCCCCGGTCAGCGGACCCAGGCGCAGGGCACGAGCCTGGCTGGGGGCCGGAGGAGAGAGCAGGAGCGGCGGCAGCCATGTCCGGCGCGGATCGCAGGATGCCTCGATCCTGCCGCCGCACAGTGCCTGGCGTGGTGCATGGTCGGGTCGCTCCTGGTCTCTGCCGCCCCGGCCTGCCCCGACCCTGCCGCAGGCCAGCGGGCGAATCCGGGGGGATGCCGGAACACCCCTGGTGCTGATGGCTTCCCCAGGCGGGAGCGTTGCGGCGGGCCTGGCCGGTCAGCAGGCTGCCTGCAGTGGCAGGCCACCGGGCAGGGCCATCCCGTGCCACAGCGGTTCCCCGGGATAGCGTCCCCACGTTGCGTCTGGCTCCCTCGCGGCGGCAGGGGCTCCTGCCGCGACGACCATCGGAGTGGTTGATCGCACGGGCCCGGGCGCCCATGGCGGCGCCAGCCGGTTCGGCTGGGTCCACGGCCGTTGCGGATGGCCCGAGGCCCGACAGGCCAGGGATCCCCAGGCGGGCGGGCCGCCGCGCAGCACGGGGCGCGCTGGGGCAGCATCGAACACCCCTCTGGATGTCCTGCGCCCCGTGGCCGCCCCCGATTCCGTTCCCCATCCCCTCAGCCGGGCGCTGCTCGAGGCGGTGCTGGCCGACCGCACCAGCGACCGGTTCGTGTGCGAACTGCTCTGGCCGCGGCTCGGGTACGTCCCCGATGGCTCAGGGCGCTGGTGCGCCGGGCCCACCACCGCGGCCAGCTGGCGCGAAGCTTTCCCGGTCGAACCGCAGTTCATCGCCGAGCGTCCGGCCAGCGTGGCTCTCACCCGCTCGATCCCGAAGGAGCACAAGCAGCTGCTGAAGGAGCAGCTTGGTTTTGCCGGCTACCGCATCGGTGAGCTCTACCCCCGCCGCACCCGTCGCGCCACGGCGGTCAACTGGCTGCTCGCCCACCTGGCGGAGCGCGGCGAACCCCTGCCCGGGACAGGCCCGCTGCCGCCGCTGTTGGAGGTGCCCGCCGATGCGATCAGCGGCCACCCGGGTGATCTGCCGGTGCGCTAAGTCCCGACCAGCCTCAAGGCATGAGCGAGGTGACGCGCATGGGTTGATTCAGGGGCATGGTCTTGATCTGTCCGCCGGACAGGGGCAGCTGATCGAACCTCAGGCTGCGCAGGTCCGGGTTGTCGTAGGTCTGGATGTAGTACACGAGGTTCTTCATGTCGGCCACAACCGTCCACTCGGTGATTTCGTAACCCGCCGAGGTGTCGGCACCACCGTAGGCGCTGCCCACCGGCAGATTGATGCTGCCGGGGGGCAGATCGAATTGCCCCAGAATGCGAAAGGCGGTCCCCACCTGCTGCTGGGTGCTGAGATTTGTGGGCGCGAAGCGGGCGAAGGTGAAGGCCTGCACGAAGCGTGAAGAGGAGAGGAAATCTCCCGGCAACCCATAGAAGCCTTCGCCGGAGCTGGCAGGAGGCAAGGGCATCCCGCCCACCTTGAGGGTGGCCGCCGGATTGTTGCTCATGTTGGCGGCATCGCCCACACTCGCCAGGTGGAAGGCCAGAGGTGGGTTGTTGGTGTAGACACCTGTGGGGTTGTCCTTCAGTTGCAGGACGCCGTCGATGTATTCCACGGAGATGGAGCGGCCTTGGTTGTCATGCAGGGTCATGTGAATGCCAACGGTTCCGCCGAAGGAGGCCAGCGGCGCTCCATTCACCAGCACCTTCGGAAGCCCGGCCTTCACCTCCTCCAGCGTGCCGAACTGACTGAGCACGTAGGTGAGCATCTGCCAGCTCACGATCGAGTTGCGCGCCTGGGCGGCAGAGACGTTCTGGTACTTGGCCCAGCCGGGGAAATTCAGCATGCCGCCGGAGAGCCCCTTTTCGTTCATCCCGTCGACCACCATGTCGAGGCCGAGCACATTCAGGCCGGCCACGGCATAGCGTGTGGTCCACGGCTTGCCGCTTCCGGCCTTGCCGTTTGGGCCGACACCCACCAGTTGCGTGCCGCGCTGGATCAGGATCGCCTGGCTTTTCATCGGCATTCCGAATTCCATCGTGCGTCCGTAGACGCGCCCGTTGTCGTTCCCCTTCAGGGTGAAGCTGGTGCAGGCCTGGCTGGTGCCCGCTGGCAGGACAGCGAAAGCCAGGGCCACAAGGGCGACTTGGACGCGTTTGATCACGATCGCGGAGGTCGATGGTTGGCTGAGGTCATTAGCGTTCGCTGGATGCCGGGTGAAGTGATTCGCATGGGATTTCTTCGGGATTTCCCAGCGCTGGTTCCGCTCGAACCTCAGCTCATCGCCGAGCGGCTCGCCAGCGTCGCCTTCACCCGCTCGATCGCCAGGGAGCACAAGCAGCTGCTCAAGCAGCAGCTGGGCTTCGCGGGTTACCGCATCGTTGAGCTCTATCCGCGCCGCACTTGCCGGGCCACCGCGGTGAACTGGCTGCTGGCCCACCAGGCGGAGCGGGGGGAGTCGATGCCCGATTCCGGGCCGTTGCCGCCGCTGCTCGAGCCGCCCTCCGACCCGGTGGCCGACAATCCGGGTGATCTGCCGGTGCGCTGAGCCCACCCCGACCGCCAGCCGGCATGGCGTCAGCGCAGCGGCCGCCGTGCTTCGGCCTGGCGGAGCGTGGATGGGTCTGTAGGGTCAAGACAGGACTTCCGAAGTTGGGATAACGCACCGTGGCTCTCCCTGTCGTCGCCATCGTCGGGCGCCCCAATGTGGGCAAATCCACCCTGGTCAATCGTCTCTGCCGCAGCCGTGAGGCGATCGTCCACGATCAGCCCGGGGTGACGCGTGATCGCACCTATCAGGATGGGTTCTGGGGTGATCGCAATTTCAAGGTGGTCGACACCGGCGGCCTTGTCTTCGATGACGACAGCGAGTTCCTGCCGGAGATCCGCGAGCAGGCGGCGCTGGCACTGGAGGAGGCTTCCGTGGCGCTGATGATTGTGGATGGCCAGCACGGGCTGACCGCCGCCGATGAGGCGATCGCCGAATGGCTGCGCTTTCAGGACGTGCCGGTGCTGCTGGCGGTGAACAAGTGCGAGTCGCCGCAGCAGGGTCTGGCGATGGCCGGCGAGTTCTGGGGGCTGGGGCTGGGCGAGCCCTGGCCGATCTCGGCCATCCACGGTGCCGGCACCGGGGATCTGCTCGACAAGATGATCACCTTCCTGCCGCCGGTGGGGGCGGATGAGGGCGAGGAGACGATCCAGCTGGCGATCATCGGCCGGCCGAATGTGGGCAAATCCAGCCTGCTCAATGCCATCAGCGGCGAGAAGCGGGCGATCGTCAGCCCGATCCGCGGCACCACCCGCGACACGATCGACACCACGATCGAGCGGGAGGGGGTGAACTGGAAGCTGCTCGATACCGCCGGCATCCGCCGTCGCCGCAGCGTCGATTACGGGCCGGAGTTCTTCGGCATCAACCGCAGCTTCAAGGCGATCGAGCGCAGCGATGGCTGCGTGATGGTGATCGATGCCCCCGACGGCGTCACCGAACAGGACCAGCGCCTGGCCGGCCGCATCGAGGAGGACGGCCGCGCCTGTGTCGTGGTGGTCAACAAATGGGACGCCATCGAGAAGGACAGCCACACGATGCCGGCGATGGAGAAGGAGCTGCGCGCCCGCCTCTACTTCCTCGACTGGGCACCGATGCTGTTCACCTCGGCCCTCAACGGCCAGCGGGTCAACGCCATCTTCCCCCTGGCCAAGCTGGCGGTGGAGCAGCACCGCCGCCGGGTGAGCACCTCGGTGGTCAATGAGGTGCTGCAGGAGGCGCTGCGCTGGCGCAGCCCACCCACCACCCGCGGTGGCCGTCAGGGCCGGCTGTACTACGGCACTCAGGTGGCCAGCGGCCCCCCGAGCTTCACGCTGTTCGTCAATGATCCCAAGCTGTTCGGCGACACCTACCGCCGCTATGTGGAACGTCAGATCCGCGAGGGCCTCGGCTTTGAGGGCACACCGATCCGGCTGTTCTGGCGCGGCAAGCAGCAGCGCGATGCCGAACGCGACCTGGCCCGCGCCGGTGCGCGCGGCCGCTGACGCCTTGGCGTACCGGCGGCGCTGATGGACTGGCTGCGTCAGCTGCCGATCGGGCAGTATGTCGACCCCGGCGAAACCGGCCGGCCCTCCTGGCTGCGCCGGCTCGACCCGCGTCTGAAGCTGCTCTGGACGCTGGTGTTCCTGCTGACGCCGATCCTGGCCGGTCCGTTCTGGCGCCTGGGACTGGTGGCGCTGCTGCTGCTGGTCACTCTGGTCAGCGGCCTGCCGATCCGCCTGTGGCTGCGCGGCGTGATCCTCTGGCTGCTCCTGGCCTCCCTGGTCGGCCTGCTCTCCTGCGTGCTGCCGGTCGGTGGATCGCCGCCGGCCAGCCTGCAGCGCCCCCCCGGCGAACTGCGCCTGTCGGCGGCGCAGCCGGCCGCCGAACGCAGCGGCCTGGCCTGGGAGGTGCTGCGCCTGGGGCCGGCCCGGCTCGGGCCGCTGCAACTGGGCCCCCTGGTGGTCACCCGCAAGTCGGCTCAGCTGGGACTCAACAGCGGCACGCTGCTGTTCACCCTGATTCACAGCGCCAACCTGCTGCTGCTGACCACCTCGCCCGAGCAGCTGGTCTGGGCGATCGACTGGTGGCTGATGCCCCTGGGTCGGCTGGGCCTGCCGGCGGAACGGCTCGGCTTCATCCTGCTGCTGTCGCTGCGCTTCCTGCCTCTGGTGCAGGAGGAGCTGCAGAACCTGCTGCGCTCCCTGGCCACCCGGGCCGTGCACCTGCGCGCCCTGGGCTGGAAGGGGGGGCTGGCCCTGGTGCTGGCCCTGGGTGAACGGCTGCTGGCCAACGTGCTGCTGCGCTCCGAGCAGGGGGCTGAGGCCCTGCTGGCCCGTGGTGGTCGCTGGTTGCCGCCTCAGGACCTGCGCCAGGAGGAGAGCGGTCTGGGGCCGGCCAGCTGGATCGCCCTGGGCGCCCTGCTGCTGGTGCTGGGGCTGCGCCTGCGCTGGGGTGCGCTCTGACCGTCGCCAGGCCCGTCCCCGGGCGCGAACGGCCAGGCTGTGGGGCTGTGAACGCGCCTGTGGCCACGGTGTGGGCCGTGGGCTTGAATGGCCACAAGACGCACCGGGATGTGAGCTCAGAGCGTTATCTCAACCACCCGACCTTCGGCATGCTCTACCGCGTCGCTCCTGTCGCGGAGGGAAAGGATCTCTATGCCACGCTCTACGCCCAGCGGATCTTCTTCCTGGTCAGCCTGCAGAACCGTGGGGCCAGCTTCGAGGTGATCCCGCTGATGGATGCCCGCCATCATGCCGAGCAGAACCTCGCCAGGGCTCGCCGTGAGGGGCCCGAGATCCATGCACGCTGGCGTCAGCTGTTCGATCAGACCTTCCTCTGATGGCGGATGGCGAGCCACCGCTGACGCTGGCTGAGCGTCTGGCCTGCCTGCGCAGTCAGCTTCCCGACCACGCCCGCCTGCTGGCCGTCAGCAAGGGACAGCCGGCCGAGGCGATTCGCGCGGCGGTGATGGCGGGTCAGCGCAGTTTCGGCGAGAGCCGCCTGCAGGAGGCGGTGGCCAAGCAGGCCCAGCTGCAGGATCTCGGCCCGCTCGACTGGCACTTCATCGGCCGTCTGCAGGCCAACAAGGCGCGTGGCGTGCTGCGTCACTTCAACACCCTCCACTCCGTCGACAGCCTGGAGCTGGCGGAGCGCCTGCAGCGCATCGCCGCCGAAGAGGAGCTCTCGCCCGCCATCCTGTTCCAGGTCAAGCTGGCTCCTGACCCCACCAAAACCGGCTTCGAGCCCGACCCGCTGCGGCAGGCCTGGTCGCGATTGAGCCGGCTTGAGCCGCTGCGCCCCATGGGTCTGATGACGATCGCGCCGCTCGGGCTGGATCATCGGCAGCTGCTGGAGCTGTTTCGCCGCTGCCGCGAGCTGGCCGCCGAACTCGGGCTGCCGGAGCTGTCGATGGGCATGAGCGGCGACTGGCGCGAGGCGGTGTCGGCCGGCAGCACCTGGGTGCGGCTCGGCAGCGCCCTGTTCGGCCCGAGGCCGGTGGCTTCGGGGACGGAACCCGCGATGAACACCGCCGCGAAGGCTTGCACCAGCTGACGTGGGACGCTATTCAGGTCTCAAGCATCCAACCAGAGGGTTCTTCCGTGTCGTTGTTCTCCCGCCTTCGTTCTGTCGTCTCAGGAGACGACTACCTCGACGGTGACTACGACGATGAGCTCGACTACGACGCCGGCGACCTGACTTCCACCGGCGGCGCTGCTGCGGCCGGCACCGTTGCCAGCGGCAGTGCCCTGGCCCTGAGCCAGCCGTTCGCCTCGGACGATCCCTTCGCAGGGACCAACGTGATCGGGATGCCCGGCATCTCCACCTCGGTGGCCGAGGTCTGCCTGATGGAGCCCCGCAGCTTCGATGAAATGCCCCGTGCCATCCAGGCCCTGCGGGAGCGCAAGACGGTCATCATCAACCTGACGATGATGGAGCCCGATCAGGCTCAGCGGGCCGTCGATTTCGTGGCGGGCGGCACCTTCGCCATCGACGGTCACCAGGAGCGGGTGGGCGAGAGCATTTTCCTGTTCGCTCCCAGCTGCGTCACCGTCACCACCAGCGGTGGAGATGAGGTTGCCTCCCCCACGGTCACCTCCAGCCGCCCTGCTCCTGAGCCCCAGGAAGCCGCCCCCAGCCCCGCCTGGGGCCGGACGGATGTCTCGATCTGACGACAGGATTCCCTCCCCCGGCGGCGCCGGAATCCACGCCACTGAACCGTTGACAGCCGGCACGCCCCGGCTGGGCATCGTCGGCCTGGGTCGCATGGCCCAGGCTTTGCTGCTGCCACTGCTCGAATCCGGCCAGTTGCGTCCTGATGAGGTGCGTGGGGCCGTCGCCAGTGAGACGTCGGCTGCGCGGCTGCGCCAGCAGCTGCAGCTGCTGGTGGACACCGATCCACTGACCGCCTGGCGGGCGCCGGTGGTGCTGCTTGCCGTCAAGCCCCAACAGCTCGACGCTCTGGCGGCCGCCCTGGCGGCCTCCGATCAGGAGCCTGTGGATGCCTCCTCCGGCCCGCGGCGGCTGTTGATCTCGGTCCTGGCCGGTGTCTCCCTGCAGCGTCTGCAGCGGCTATTCCCTACCAGCGTCTGCGTGCGCGCCGTGCCCAACACGCCCGCCCTGGTGCGTGCCGGCCTCACGGCCCTGGCCTGGGGGGACGGGGTGGGGGCCGATCGGCGTGAGTGGGTGCGCGCTCTGTTCGCCCATGTCGGTGAGGTGTTGGAGCTGCCTGAGAGCCAGCTGGATGCCTTCCTGGCGCTCACCTCCTCCGGGCCTGCCTTCGTGGCCCTGGTGGCTGAGGCCATGGCCGATGGCGCTGTGGCCGCCGGCCTTCCCCGTCAGCTGGCCCAGCACCTGGCCCATCGCACCCTGGCGGGCACGGCGGCGCTGCTGCATGAGCGCGAGCTGCATCCCGGCCAGCTCAAGGACATGGTCTCCAGCCCCGGCGGCACCACCATCGCCGGCCTGCGCCAGCTGGAGCGTGCCGGCCTGCGCTCTGCCCTGCTGGAGGCGGTGCTGGCCGCGGCCGAGCGCAGCCGCGAACTGGCCTGAGGGCGGCGGCGGCTGGGTGTCTGCAGCGCCACCGGCCGCCTGCTGGCGACGGCTCTGTCCCGTTGCCGCCGAGAGGGCCTTCAGGGGGGCGCCCTGGCGTCCCGGCTGCGGCACCTGCAGCCATGACCTGGCCCCTGACGAGAGGGGCAGCCCCGGGCCGATCGCCGCTGCCGCGCTTCGGGGGAGAGGCTCCCGAGGCGGAGCTACCTTGCTGGCGCAGGCCCAGTGGGTTCGCTGCGCCCGGCATCAGGGCCGCTGCTCGGGCGGACGGAGACGTGCCGGCTGCTTGCAGCTTTCCTGCCGGGGCAGCCTTCCTGCCAGGGCAAATTGCCTGCTGGGTAACCTCCGCGACTGCTGGGCGCGTGGCCCTGACGGCTGCTGGCCCCGCCGCGGAGCCTGGTTGCAGCGGGACGCGTCAGGAGGTCTTCTTCTCGCCCAGCCGCGGTTCGGTGCCGGCCAGCAGGCGCTGGATGTTGCTGCGATGGCGCCAGACCACGAGCACGGTGGTGAGCAGGGCCAGGGCCAGGTACGCGGGCCGGAGGCCTCCCTGGCCGAACCAGCCCAGCATCAGCAGGGGAAGCGATAGCGCCGCCACGACGCTGGAGAGGGACACGATGCGGCTGAAGCTCAGCACCGTCAGGAAGATGCCGAAGCAGGCCAGCCCCACGGGCCAGGTCAGTCCGAGCAGCATGCCGAGGCCCGTCGCCACCGCCTTGCCCCCCTTCCAGCCCAGCCACACCGGCCAGATGTGACCCGCCAGGGCCGCCAGGCCGGTGGCCACCACCCACCAGTCGCTGGCTGCATCGAAACCGAGCGGCTGCAGCAGGGCCTTCGCCAGCAGCACCGCCACGGCTCCCTTGCCCACATCCACCGCGAACACCACCAGGGCCGGGCCCTTGCCGAGCACCCGCAGCACGTTGGTGGCGCCTGTGGACCCCGATCCCTGTTGGCGGATGTCGAGGCCGGCCAGCCAGCGGCCCGCCAGGTAGCCGCTGGGCAGGGAGCCCAGCAGATAGCCGGCCAGGAGCGTCAGGAGGGGCAGCAGGATCATCGGGGAGGACGCGGAGAACGCCAGGACGGTGCGGTGGGGACCACCGCGACATGGCCATGCTGCAGGGTGACGTGGGCGTCGCGGCCGGTCGGGGACCAGACCGCCGGAAGCCTTCATGCCGCCTCGGGCCCCTGGCGATCTGGGCGCCAGTCCCGGACCTGTGGTGCGGCCACTCCGCACAGGCCCGATTGCGCTGGCCTGGGTCCTTCGCCGCCGTGCCATCGGGCCGGGATGGTTGCGGCGTGCTGCTGGGTGCCCTCAGCCTTTGGCGCCGGCAAGGGCGGCTCCTTGCGGTTGTGCTCAGGCCGGAGGGCCGCCACACTTCTGCCGGGCCTCGCCCGGCTGCCTTCGCAGACGTCGTGCGCGGCAGCGACTGGATCACTCCGTGCGTGCTTCGACCGCCAGGCCGCTGTGCGCCTGCCGGGCCCCAGTCGGGCCGGCCGGCGACGCGGGTTGAGGTGGCCCTGCCGGGGCATCGCTGGATCCGGCCGGGTTGGGCCGAACGCCGAATCATCGTCGCAGAACCTTGTGCTGGAAGGGGCGGCCACGCCGGCCCAGGTCTCAGTCAGGCTTCAGCCAGGCTGCCGGCAGGTCCGTCCGGCTCGCGCCTGCTGGCTGGCCGAGCCGGATCAGTACAGGTCCTCCTCGAGCAGCAGTTCATCGGAGCCGGCCGCGAAGGCCAGCCAGAGCGGGAACTGCAGCAGCGAGATCTCGACCACCCGCTCGGCCGCGTCGACGACGATGAAGGGCAGCTCGTCGCGCTCCTCGAGCCGGTCGGCCCGCTCGATCAGCGCCTCGGCGCGCTCGAACAGCACGATGCCGCTGGTGGGTCCGAAGTCCTCGCGGCTCAGGCCCAGGCAGTCCTGCAGGCCGCGGCGCCACTCGCCCAGCCGCTCCGGTTGGCCGGCCAGCACCAGGGTCTGGAAGCGGTCGCCATAGAGCTCTCCGAGGATCGAGATCGCGGCCGCGGCGACCAGCACGTTGCGATTGCGGCTGCCGCTGCTGGGCTGGGCACCTCGGCCCCCCTGGAACAGGAACCAGTCCTCCAGCAGGCCGGCACCCTGTGACTCGAGGGTACGGCGCAGCTTCCAGGGATCGGCGTGGAAGTCGGGCTGACCGCCGTAGCCACTCAGTAGGCCGCGGATCAGCTCCTCGTCCTGGCTGAACTGGCCGGCGGCCGCCGGTGGGGCCGCGCTGGCCTCGTTGGCGACCTCGCTGCGGTCCAGGGGCGAGGGCTGCACCAGCACCGGCTGGGGCACCAGCTCGATCTGCTCGGCCGCCACCACCAGATCCTGCAGGGCGCCCACCAGATAGTCCTGGAAACCGCGGATGCGGCGTGCGATCGCATCGGACTGGCCGCTGAAGTTGCGGGCCATCTCCTGCTCCAGCTGGTTGCGTCGTCGCTCCAGCTCGGCGATCTGGCGCTCGAGGCTCTGGCGGCGCTCCAGCAGATCCTGCAGGGCGGTCTCCAGCAGGGCCTGTCGGGCGGCCTCGGCCGCCACGCCGGCGGTGCCTGCCGCAGCTGCAGGCCGGTCGGAGTCGCTCAGGCCCGGTGCTGCCGGGCCGGCTTCGACTGGGCTGGGGGCGCCTGGGCCGACGGGCGGCACACCAGTCGTTGCGGAAGAGATGTCGCCGGATCCGGCCGGATCGGGGTCTGGGCGGAGTTGCGGATCGGTCATGGCGTCGGCGGGGAGGCCTCCGGTGCGAGCCGCTGCTGCAGCTGCTGTCGCAGGGTGCTGGCGTCGAACAGTACCGGCAACAGGTGAATGCTCCCTGTTTCACGGAAATAGAACAGCACGGGCAGGCCAGGCCAGAACAGCTTCCAGCCGAGCCAGTCGCTGTAGGGGAAGCTGCGGATCTGCGCGCTGCCCCGCCACACCTTCAGCTCGCTGTCGCTGAAGCGCAGGCTGAGCAGACGGGCCTGCAGCAGCAGGAAACCACCGAACAGCACCAGCGCCAGGGTGAGCCAGCGCACGCCGGGCCACAGCGGTGCTAACGGCAGACAGGCGGGGCCAAGCAGCGTCACCCCCAGAGGCACCCAGAAGCGCGGCTCCAGCGTCACGCTGCCGCCGTCGGACTCCGCCGCGGCAGCCGTGCTGGCGCTGCCGGGCTGGAGGGGCCGCGGCTCCCCTGCGGCTGCTTGATCGTTGCTGGCCACGGGCGTGGGGGCGGTCGTCAGGGTCTGATCTACATCAACGGAGCCGCGGCTGCGAGCGCTTCAGCGGTGATGCTCCAGGGGCTGTGATCGCGCGCTGCCGCCGCACGCCGCGCAGAGCCATCACAGTCCGCCCTTGGCACACCCCGCTCGGGCTGCTGCTCTGCCCGCCACCAGGCTGCGGGTGCCGCTGGGCGGGCCTCACCAGGCCTTGAGGCTGGCCTGCTCCGCAGCCTCCCCGGGGGAAAGCTGCTGTCTGATCACAGCAGGGGCCGCGGCCGGCCTGCGGCTGTCTGCACGCGGATCGCTGCCCCGTTCGTCGCGGCCGCCGGCCGGGCGGCGCGGTGGCCCTCAGGCGAGTGGATCGGCGCCGACCGCCCAGAGTGGCGCAGTCTCCGGGCCCCCGTCGCCGAAGCCTGGCACGACGCTGCGGCTGGTCTGCTGCAGCGGCAGGTTGGGGTAGTAGAAGGCCACCGACTCCCCCAGGGCGGCCTGGAGTGCGGCCAGCCACGGGGCCCTGTCGACCGGGGCAGCGGCCAGTTCGAACTGGCGCACCGGTCCGTGGCCTGCTGCGGAGGCGGCAGGCTCCAGCCCCGACGGGATCCGGGGCCGCAGGGGAAGACCCGTCAGGGGATCAGCCTTGCCCGTGCCCTTGTCGGTGGGACCGTCGTCGTAGGTCGCCACGGTCCAGGAGACGCCATCGAGGCTGGCGCGCCCCTGGCTGATCGCTTCGCTGAGGCTGGCGAGGTAGGCGTGCAGACCGGGATTCCTGTTCGCCAGCTGGGGATCGATGGCGGCCCATGAGGGGCTGAACGCGGCGAGCGGCGCGCCGCGTTCCGCCGCTTTGTCGATCTGTTTGCTGATGGCGCTGGTCGGGGCCAGGGACTCCACGGCCTTCTCCACGCTGGCCGTCGGGGCCAGGCCAGGGGCGGGCGCCGGCGCCGCGGTGCCCGTGATCGTCAGGCCCCAGTTGTGCAGGGTCCCCACGTCGCTGGCCACCCGGTCGGTGACCGTCAGCGTCCAGGTGCCCTGGGACAGCTCATCCCAGTGCTGGCGCGAGCTGAACAGCCAGCTGCTGTAGTTGTCGTTGCTGTCGTTCCGCTGCAACGCCAGGAAGGAGGTGCTGCCCGTCGGAGAGGTCAGCTTCACCTCGAGGTCACCGCGCCAGGTGTGGCTGGCATTGAACAGCACCTCCACCGCCTCGATGCGCAGGTTGTCCTGGATGTTGAGGGTGCGCACCAGGCTGCCGCCGCCGACATCGGGAATGGCCAGATTCACCGTCTCGGCCGCCGTGCTGACCGGTGCCAGCGGCGCCACGGACGTCCAGGTGCGCGCCAGGCTGACGGCGGCTCCGGCATCCACCATGCCGAAGCCGTAGTCATGGTTGAACAGCCTGCCGGCACCATTGGCGACCCAGCCGGCGGAGCTGGCGTCGACCTTGCGGGCGGACTGCACCAGGATGTGCATCACGTCACGGCCGCTCAGGTCCGGGTTGGCATCCAGGATCAGGGCCGCCACACCGGCGGCCAGGGGCGTGGCCGAGGAGGTGCCGCCGAACCGATTGGTGTAGTTGGTATCGCTCAGTCCGCCATAGCCCGAGGAGCCCATCAGATCGGTGGTGACGATGCCGCTGACGCCTCCGCTTGAGGGGGCAGAGACCAGCAGATTGGCGCCTTGCTCGCTGTAGGAGGCCGGCTTGCCGCTGTCGGCGATGGCCCCGACGGCGATCACGTATTTGCTGTTGGCGTAGCCGTCGTAGTTGGAATTGTCGTTGTTCCCACGGCCGTTGCCCCCCGCCCAGAAGTAGAGGGCGCCCTTGCCGCCGCGGCCGTTGCTGAAGCCATTGGCCAGGGCAGCCCTGGCGGCCGGTCCGATCGCATCCAGGCCGGTCCCGCTGTCGGCGGGGCCCCAGCTGTTGCTGTAGATGTCGTTGAGGTTGAGGGCGTGGGTCAGCGCCTGGCCCTCCTGGCTGTCGGTGGCCCCGGCGGCGATCAGGCGGATGCCGCTCAGCCTCGCCTTCGGCGCGATGCCGCTCACCCCCAGCCCGTTGTCTCCGACCGCCGCCGCCACGCCGGCGCAGGAGGTGCCGTGCGCGTCGCTGTTGCCTGGGGAGGGATCGGCGTCGTTGAAGTTGTAGTCGTAGCTGGCGGCGGCCAGGTAGTTCGCCTGCAGGTCCGGGTGGGCCCACTGCAGCCCGTCATCGACGATCGCGATCGTGGCTCGGCTGCCGAGCACCAGCCCTGCCGAGCTCGACTGCGCCCAGGCCTGTTCCGCCCGCACGTCCACCCCCGCCAGGCCTCCGCCCTGGCCGCTGTTGTGCAGATGCCACTGCTGGGCGTACAGGGGATTGGCCGCGGCGTCGAACACAGCGCCGGTGGTGAAGCTCGAGGAGGCCAGGCCGGCGTAGGCGTTGCCGGCCAGGTCCAGCACGCTGCCGGCCGGCAGCACGACCACGTAGGTCTGATCCAGGGCCAGATTGCTGCTGGGGTTGATCGTCAGCTGTGAGCCCGACCAGCTGAGGCCGCTGCTGCTGTTGGCCGCAAAGCTTTCCACCAAGGGGCCGGCTGCGGAGCCGGAGCGCAGTTCGATCAGTCCGCTGCCGGGTTTGATCGCTTCGTTGAACAGCAGCACGATGTTGCTGCCGGGACTGACATTGGTGGCCCCCTCGGCGGGGCTCAGCGACGTCAGCGTCGGGGCCTGCGTGTCGGGAGTGGTGAAGTCGTAGCTGGAGCTTCCGGCATAGGCATTGCCGGCCAGATCCCGAATGGCGCCGCTTGGGATCACCAAGACATAGCGGCTGTCGGTTGCCAGGTCAGCGGTCGGATTGATCGTCAGGCTGGAGCCGGCAATCGTCAGTGCGCTGCTGGTGGCCGCATCGAAACTCTCCACCAGGGTGCCGCTGGCGGAGTCGCGCCGGAGCTGAATCGTGCCGCTGCCGCGTTGGATTGCTTCATTGAAGGTGAACACCAGATTGCTGTCGACGGCGATGCCGGCCGCCCCATCCACCGGTGCGGTGCTGCTCACGAGCGGAGCGCTGGTATCGGCTGGGGCCGTGGTGAAGTCGTAGCTGGAGGTGCCGGCATAGGCGTTGCCGGCCAGATCCCGGATCGTGCCGGCGGCGAAGGTGATGAAGTAGCGCGTCCCGCCTGCCAGGGTCGTGACCGGATCGATCGTCAGCTGGCTGCCGCTGATGCTGAGCCGGCTGCTGGTGGCTGCATCGATCGTCTCCACCACGGTGCCGGTGCTCGACCCCCTACGGATCTGGATCAGCCCGCTGCCCCGCTGGATCGCTTCATTGAAGCTGATCACGATGTTGCTGCTGACGCTGACACCGGTGCTGCCGTCGACGGGGCTGAAGCTGCTCACCACCGGCGCCCGCGTGTCCACCGTCCAGAAGCTGGTGCTGGAGCTCCCGGCGAAGGCGTTGCCCGCCGCATCCCGGATGCTGCCGGCCGGCAGGATTACGACGTAGAGGGTGTTGGCTGAGAGCGTCTTGTTTGGATCGATGCTGAGGCTGCTGCCGCTGAAGCTGAGGCGGCTGCTGCTGGCCGCATCGAAGCGCTCGAACAGGGAGCCGGTGGCGGTTCCAGAGCGGATCTCGATCGAACCGCTGCCGCGCACGATCGCTTCATTGAAGCTGAACAGGATGTTGCTGCCGGTGGTCACCCCGGTGGCGCCCGACGCCGGTGAGCTGCCCAGCAGCAGTGGTGCGCTCGTGTCCCGTACCCCTATGCCCGTGGCCCCCGGGACGCGGGGGACAGGGGTCCGGTCGCAGCCGCTGACCAGGCTGAGCCCGTCGCCGAAGCGGCGTCGCCGCAACAGACGCGATGGATCGCTCGTTGTGCCCTCGAGGGGTGAGGCGCCCAGGACCAGGCCGCCGATCGCACTGGCGGACAGCCAGGGCAGGGGGCCTCTGGCGCGGCGTGGCTCAAGCGTCAGCCAGGACTCCGTCACGCTCCCGCTCTGCACCAGCGGATCCGGTGGCTGCGGCAGCCAGTTCTCCTGCTGCGGAGCCCACAGGCTGATCGGTTCGAGCAGGAGCAGCGGTGCGTTGGCTTGGGCCATGGCGGGCGTACAGCGAGGGTGTGCAGGCAGGGCAGGGGGATGGCTCAGGAAGGGGGGGCGGGCCGCGATCCTGATGGCCTCCGGTGTGTCTCCGGCCATCGCGGATGGTGGGGTGCAGCTGAGCGCCGGCCGCCGGGCCGCGCCGTTCGCTCCGAAGTGTTAAAGCTTTCTTCCTTTGCTATTGATCGTCATTTCATTTCTAAGCCGATTGTTTCGCTGTTGCCAGTCAGTCTTTCTTCATTCACGCCGATCTTAGGTGAGCTTGTCGGGGACGTCCTCCCAAGCCGCTCCGGCCAGGTCTGAGCTGCTGCCGGCCATCCCCGCGGGGCTGCGCGGTGAGCTCCGCAGCGTCTCGCCGGCAGAGACAGATCCCAGGGCCCCTGGCTGTCAGATCAGGGCATCCTGGCGGCGTTGCCGGGGCTGCGGATCAGGTTCCGAACAGGATCTGGGTGAGGATCACATCCATCAGGGCGACCGTGACCAGGATCATCACCACCGCGCCGGTGGTGCTGGTGCCCACCTCCTTGGGCCCCCCCTTGGTGGTCAGGCCCCAGCCGCAGGCCAGGACCGCGATCTGCAGGCCGAACACCAGAGCCTTGAGCAGCATCGAGGGCAGGTCATCAGGCTCCATCCAGGTGCGCACCGAGTTCCAGAAGACGGCCGGCGGCACGCTGTAGAGCAGCGTGCAGCTGATCTGGCCGGACCAGATGGCCACCGCGAAGAACAGCAGGCACTGCACCGGGGACATCAGCACCATCGCCAGCACCCGGGGCACCACCAGGTATTCGACCGGATCGGTGCGCAGCATCGTGATCGCGTCGATCTGTTCGGTCACCTTCATCGTTCCCAGCTGGGCCGCATAGGCGGTGGCCACCTTGCCCGTCAGCAGGGTGGCGGTCAGCAGCGGCGCGATCTCCCGCGCCAGCCCAAGGGCCAGCAGGCCGCCGATGGCGGCGCTGGCTCCCTGGTTGGACAGTTCGGCGGCCACCTGGATGTTGAACACGGTGCCGGCCGCCAGACCCGTGATCAGCACGATCAGAAAGCTGCCGGGCCCCGCTTCCAGCAGTTCCTGCAGCAGGTCGTTGGGGCCGATGCGACCGCGGGCGATGGCGGCGGTGGCCTGACCGCCGATCAACAGGCTGCTGCCGAGGCGTCTCAGCCAGCGAGGCGGCTTCATGGTCGCTCGGCAGGGCATAGCCGCCGAGACGCCGACACCGCCGACGCGCTGGGCTCTGGATCCGGCATTGGCGGCGTCATGGCTGCAGGCTCCCGCGCGCGGTGTGCTGGCTGCGGTCAGGCCAGCGTCGCATCACCACCAGGCCCAGGACCACCAGCAGCGCCGGGATCAGCCCCATGCACACGCGGATGGTGATCAGGGCACTGGTGGGCTGGGCGCCAGCCGCCAGCGTTTCCTGGTAGCCGCTGGCGCTGAGCAGCACGCCCAGCAGGGAGATCACGGCACTGATGCAGACCTTCTGGGCCAGAACCATCCAGGCGCTGTATTGACCCGCCGGCTTCTCGGGGTCGGCGTCGATCGCATCGGGCAGCAGCGACCAGGGAATCAGGTAGGCGGTCGAGGCCCCGAGCCCGGCCAGCATGATCGTCAGCACCAGGGCGCCCAGGCGCAGGCCGTTGGCGAGCGACCCGATCACCGGCTGAGCGGCATCCAGGGGCTGGAGCACCATCACCAGCAGGCAGGCGGCGATCCACAGGGCGCCGCCGATGCGCAGGGCGGCGACGCGACCGCTCCGGCGGCAGACGCCGTTCCAGATCCACAGACCCGCCAGGGAGCTCACCATGAAGGGCAGCAAGATCCACTTGCTCAGGGCCTCAGGAACCTGCAGGACCACCGGCAGGAAGAACAGCGAGACGGCCTGCATCAGCTGCAGGGCGCACCAGAGCAGCAGGTAGAGACCGAGCACCATCAGGAAGCGGCTGTTGCCCGTCACGCGCCGGATCAACCGCCGGGTGGTGCCTGAAGCGCTCTCCGGGCGCTGGCAGCGCCGGGCTGCCGGCAGCAGGCCCAGGGCGCAGGTCAGGGAGGTGGCGCTGATGATCAGTCCGGACACCAGCCCCACCGGCAGGTAGCTGGAGGGATCGCGCAGGTTGCCCACCAGCAGGCCCGCCAGGAGAGCAGCCGTGAGCGTGGCCAGGATCGATCCGGTGAACCGGGCGGTGTTCAGCCGGGTGCGCAGCGTCACATCGCTGCTGAGCTCTGCCGCCAGCGCGGTGTAGGGCAGGTTGACGCAGGTGTAGAGGCTGTTGGCCAGGATCGAGATCACCAGGAAGATCGTGAATTTGATCTCCATCTGGGGCCAGGGCGGCAGCCACCACATCGCGGCCATCGCCGCGCCCAGGGGCAAGGCACTCCACAGCATCCAGGGGATGCGGGGGCCCCAGGGGTGCCGGCTGGTCTTGTCGCTGAGCCACCCGATCACCGGGTCGTTGACCGCATCCCACAGGCGTCCGAGGCCATAGGCCAGCCCGGCGAGCCAGGGCGGCAGTCCTGCGGCCACATAGAAGCGCAGCAGATAGAAGCCGATCAGGGCGGCACCCATGCCGGTGCCGACATCGCCCAGGCCATAGGCCCAGAAGACGCGCCGGCGGCGGCCCGGCGACAGGTCGGCCAGATCCAGGGCTGGGGCGTCGGCGGGACCGGAGGCGGAGGGGCTCAAGCGGGCTCGGGGGCCGGGCAGGCCATAATGCGACGGCCGACGCATTCTGCGTAGGTCCTGACTGATCGGGACGTCTGTCCTGGCCAGCACACCCTGTTGCCTCGACCGGCGGCCCAGTGCTCCGGTTCGGCCTGCCCGCCGGCAGGTCCCCTCCATCTGGATATCAGCGTGGTGCCGAGATCAGGGAACTGCGGTTGTCCAATTCGACAGCCGTCCCGACGAATCCAGTCCATCCGGCTTGTCGGTGCAATTGGATTTCACTCTTCATGGAGTGGAATGAAATTGCGGGCGTAGTTTAGTGGTAAAACCTCAGCCTTCCAAGCTGATGATGCGGGTTCGATTCCCGCCGCCCGCTTCGAATTCACTCCCGCCGACAGCTTGTCGTCGGCCACTTTTCTCCCTTCCTTTGGAGGGCATCTTTTCGGTTCTGCTGAGCCGCCGTTCCAGTCCTGTCAGGCTTCGGTTGCGCTCAGATTGGGCGGGCGCCTGGGAATGTCGATCACCACTTCGGCGCCTCCAAGCTCGGCATGGCGACCGATGCGCAGGCAGCCGCCGTGGTTGATGGCTGCGGTCTGTGCCAGGAACAGACCGATGCCCATGCCACTGGCCTTGGTGCTCCTCAGCAGCTCCCAGCTCGTGGTGCCGCTGTAGTCGCGGGGGAAGCCGGGACCGCTGTCGGCGACCTCGATGCTGACCTGGTCGCGCTGGTGCTGCAGCCTGATCAGCAGCTGTCGGCTGTCGGCTGGCTGCTGACCCATGGCCTCGATCGCATTGCGGATCAGATTCACCATGGCGCTCTGCAGCTGGGCGCCATCGCCCATCAATGGGCAGGGTTGATCCAGGCCGCAGCTGGTCAGCTGGATCGAGCTGTTCTGCAGATCCTTGCGCAGGTAGATCAGGCTGCTCTCGATGTTGATGGCCAGGTCCAGCGGTGCCGGCTGGGTCTCCACGTTGCGCAGCAGCATGCGCATGCGCTCCATCGTGGCGGTCACCTGATCGCCGTTGGCGGTGAGCTGGCTGAGCTGGGCGCGCAGGGCATCGGGAATGCTCTCCGCGGGAAGGTTGCGGACCGTCGCTTCGGCGAGGCGGCAGTTCAGCAGGATCGTGGCCAGCGGCTGCTGGATTTCATGCACCACGGCCGACGCGGTCAGGCTGGTCTTGAGTTTCTGTTCCAGCTCGCTGCGCTGCTGTTGTGCCTGGGCCTGTTCGCGCTGCTGGGCTTCGATCAGTTGGGCTTCGACGCGTTTGCGATCACTGATGTCAATGATGTTCATGTGGAACAGCTCTGGCTGTTGCCCTCCCTGAGGTCCGAGGCCGCCTGCCATCAGGGTGTGCACGATGCTGCCGTCCTTGCGGATGAAGCGCTTCTCGATCTGGTAGCCGTTGATCTCATGACGCCGCATCCGTTCGAACAGGGTCATCTCGATCGCGAGGTCATCGGGGTGGGTCAGTTCCGTCCAGGTGCGGCGGAACAGCTCATCGCGGCTGTAGCCGAGGATGGCGCCCGTCTTGTCATTGATGGCGACCCAGCGCCTGCCTGCATCGGTGATGGCGGTGCCGACCAGGGGCAGATTGAAGAAATTGCGGTAGCGCGCTTCACTGGCTTCCAGCTCGCCCTTGGTGCGGCTGAGGATGGTCATCTGCTCCTGCAGCTGATTGGCGCGCTCGCGCTCGGCGGAGGCGAAGATGTCGATCAGGCTGCGGCTGATCGACAGAAATACAAGAAGATAAAGCGGCAGAAAGATGGTGGCCTGGCTGAGATCCGGGCTGGCCTGGCGCAGCGTGCCGGCGGCCGCCTCAAGGGTGTGCGGAGCGAAGTCGCCCCAATGTCTCAGCGCGATCACGCCGACCTGGACAATGAGGATCAGCCGCAGGGTTCTGAGCCCCTGGATGCGGCGATGACGGCTGATCGTGGCGATCTCGAGCAAGGCCCACAGCGCCAGCGCCCCCAGCAGCAGTGCGATCAGGAAAAACTGGGAGGTGTGCAGGCTGTTGGCCGCCAGCACTTCGTAGACCGCACTGACCAGGAAGATCAGCGTCGACAGCAGGCCGGCACTCTGCAGCGAGAGCGCCAGCACCGGCTGGTCGGCGATGGTCATCGCGTTGCTGCGGGCGGATGTCATCACCGGCGCGGTCCGCTGCTGAGGGGATCGGTGATCGTCGCCACCTTCTGGTCCCATTCACGACGGCAGCCGGGATGGCTCTGCTCGCAGCGCTTCGACCAGCGGGGCAGCACAACCTGCCGCGACAGCTGCTGCAGCAGAGCCACGTCCTCTGGACTCGGCCGGACCGGCATCAGTTTCTGCGCTGCCAGGAGTCGGCATGGCCCACCGGTGATGCAAGCTTCTGATTCGCGCTGCAGATTTTCGGAATAGCCCCAGAGCGACTCGCTGAAGGCTGCGAATGCCGCGCTCAAGCGCTGCCGCTCTCGGGCTGATAGGGAGTTCCATCGCTTGAGCGAGATGGCATAGCCATTGAATCCGAACTGAAAAGCCAGCGGATAGTAGTAGCGGCTGACATTGGTCCAGCCCGCATAGCTGGCTGAGGCGGCACTGGTGACAGCGCAGTCGACGATCCCCTGGGCCAGGGCGCTCTTCGTGTCTTCGAAGGAGAGGATGGCCGGAATGCCGCCGACGGCGCTGACAAGCTGGGCAAGACCTGGGCTGGCGACTCTCACCTTGCGATCCTTGATGTCGCGCAGGCCGCCGATCTCGTTCCGGCAGACCATCACCTGTGGACCGAAGCTCCAGATCCCCAGCAGCTTGGCTCCGAACCCTTGCTGCAGATAACGATCCACCGTGGGGCTGTAGGCCCTCACCACTTGCCTGGCCTTGGCGAAGTCCGGAATCCGTCCCGGCAGGTCGATCCCTTCCAGGCTGGGTTCCTTGACCATGTTCTGCATGAAGCGCAGCGAGACGATGTCGATGCGCCCGTCGCGCAGGGCCTCCAGCTGATGGGTGTCCTTGAGACCGAATGCATCGGTGGGCTGATAGGTGATCTTCAGCGGCAGGCCTGTGGTGCTCGCCAGCGTCCTGAAGAAGGGTTCCTCCTGGTCCCGTTGCAGCAGCCCCACGGTGCGGGGCTGGCCGATCACCAGCAGGGGAATGGCGGCGAAATGGCGCCAGGCCACGGCAAAGGAGCTGATCAACCCCGCGATCAGCAGCAGTCGGACGGTGACCTGGCGTTGCGTGGACATGGGCGGGCAGGTGTCAGGTCCGGTGCTGCTCTGCCGTTCCGCCCTTGGGACTGGCGCTTCGGCCGGGCCCGACCGGTGCGGGTCGTGGTGTTAGGGCGATTCGCGTGGCGGTTCGCAGTGCTTGTGAGATTCTCCCGCCCGCCTGGCCCGGCAGGCCCAGGGCAGGGATGTTGCGGCGGCTTGTCCAGGCCGCGGCGTTCGCCAGCAGGCGGTGGTGCTGCCGTTCGGGGACTTCATCGGGCGCTGGCAACGGCTGTGTCGTCATGAGTTGCGGCGCTTGGGCAGCTGGCCTGGTGTCAGTCTGTCTCGCTCTGTTGCGGCGGGCTGCAACGGCGCTGCTTCGGGTTTCGCAGATCGCCGCTGGGGCCGCCGGCCGCTGCAGCCGTCAGCGCTTGCGCATCAAGGTCGTTTTGGTGTCCCTACCCCCTGGTCAGAGCGTCGATCTCCCGGCAGGATGGCCTGCACCAATCGCTTCAGCCGATGGCAGGCATCAACCACTGGAGCATCACCCTGGCCGGTGGACGTACCCGCCGCCCCCGCTGGCTGACGGAGAACGGCCATTTCAGCTCCAACCCTGTCCTTGCCCTGCGCCTGGTGAGTCCCGAGGTGGCTGCCCAGCGCGTCCAGGCCTACATGAAGCTGCGCGGCTGGCCCACCGAGGCGATGGAGCGCTTCGTGCTGGTGCCCTCCCCGCTGCTGGACGGTGCGGATGCCGTTCAGCAGGCCGTCGCCTGAGCGTGTCGCTGGGCAGGTTGGCTTCGCTCCAACTGGGCGCAGGGCCCCTGCGTCTCGACCTGCTGTGATCCATTCGGGCGAGCAGTGGTCGTGAGCGATTTCATCGGTTTGTCTGCGGTCCCAGAGGGCGACGCAGGCAGCTGCCGCTGACTCTGTCCATGGCTGTGTCTGCGGTTCGCCGACGCGTCTGATCGGCCCTGACCCGTCGCTGCTGCCGCAGGCGCTGAGGCGGTCGTGTGGGGGT